>CANGGT010000005.1 GCA_947453375.1 Planctomycetaceae bacterium | reverse complement strand
CCTCGTCAGCCCCGCCGGCCGGCGTCCCCCGCGTTGTATCGCTCATGCGATCCCTCCAGTTGCGTCTCGTGACAAAGGCAGTGTCACCCACCGGGCGGGCACCCCCGCGACCTCTAATTCAACTCCGGCGACCAAGGCCTGCGTCCGCATGAGGCCGAGCCCCAGCCATCCGTTGCTCCGCGGCGACGGGCCGGCCGAGGTGATCGTGCCGATCGGCTCCCCCCCTCCGCGAATCGACACCAAGGCCCCGGGCCCCGCTGTCACCTCGCCATCGGCAACGATCCCCACAAAGCGACGGTTGACGTGCCCGAGGGCATCGATCCGAGCAACGGTCTCCTGGCCGAGATAACACCCTTTCGTGAACGAGATTGCAGAGCCGTCGCGATCGAGTTCCTGGGGAAGCGTGCGGGGGGAAACGTCGAGGGGGGATGGCCGCCCCTCCTCGCGCCGCACCGTGTCGATGGCTGCAGCGGATGCCTCGACGATCCCTTCGCCGCGCCATCGATCGACAAGCCGGACGGCGTCGTCGCGCAACACCACCACGAGAAACGTCGCCGGCCCCAACCACTCCCCCTGCACGATCGCCGCCGGTATCCCGGCGCAAAGTCCCGGCAGCAATCCGGCAGCAACGTCGGCCACACGGCCGAGCCGAGGCGCCGTGAGCATCGGAGGCGATCCCTCCCGACCGGGCACACCCGCGGCGCTGCCGCCGGGAAGGAACGCCTCACGCTCGAGCCACGCGCCAGCCGCAGGCCCGGCGAGGAACAGCGCGGCGAAGCGATCGGAAGCATCGACGATCTCCAGCCGCTCGCGGATGTGGTAGCGGTCGAGGTGTGCTGCCAGCGACCATCCTCCGGCGTCCCCATCCGAAGACGGATCGGCGGGCGGGTCGGCGTCGATCCACACGCCGTCGACTCCCTTGAGAACGGTGGCCCAGAGCAGCACCTGCCCCCGCGCATCGGGGAAGAAGGCCTCGGTGCCGGTCCCTGGTGCGAGGGGCGCAAGCGCAGCGGTGCAGAATCCATCGACGAACCGGACGGCATCGTCGCCGGCCACCAGCACCATCCGGCGGCGACCGGCGTCCCCCCAGGCGAGATGGTCGCGGAGGTCGCGGTAGCCGTCCGGAGCGAGGCAGACAGGGGTCATGGAGTGATCTCGTGGAATGCCAAGGGGTCGAGGGGATCGGTGCCGGAGCCGGGGGGGAAGCCGCGGGGAAAAAAATGTTCCTTTTCCGCGCGAACGCCCTCCGCCCCTCCGGCGTATTGGTTCCTGTCACGTCCCCCGCGGGGCGTGGCCGGCAACGGCCGGTCGGCGGCGCCGACTTGCCGTTGCCGGTAGAGTTATCCAGTCGGGTCCCCCTGGCAAGGCAGGATCCGGTTCTGGCGAGCGGCGTTCGCGCCGGCCCCTTTCTCTCGTGCTCGCTGTACCCCGTTCGATGGTCCGCGCTCCCGGTGCGCCTCCGCACCGGGGTGATCGGCCCTGCAGGAGGATTCCACCATGGCGACTGTCCACTACGAAACCGGCTTCCAAGATCGTTACGACGATTCCGAGGACGGGATGCAGCACCCCTTCGCGGTGGCCGACAGTGGCGTCTCGGACGCGGTCCGCGCCGAAGCCGATGCCTGCCTCGCGCCTCCTCAGCTGAAGTCCCGGACGCCGGCCCGACAGCAGAAGCGCCTCCACCGTCTGGCGGATGTCCGTCAGCAGCAGGGGGTGACGCTGCGGAACGTCGCCCGCCGGCTTGGCGTCGAGATTTCGGTCGTCCGTCGGCAGGAGCAGGAGAACTGCGACCTGCGGATCTCCGACCTCCTCGGCTGGCAGGAGGTTCTCGAGGTGCCGATCGCCGAGCTCCTGGTCGAAGCCGAGGGCCAACTCTCCGGCCCGGTGCTCGAACGATCGCGGATGGTCAAGCTGATGAAGACCGCCGCCGCCATCCGGGAGCAGACCGACGGTACGGCGACGCACCGCTTGGCCAACATGCTCATCGGCCAGATTCTCGAGATCATGCCCGAGTTGCAGGATGTATCACCGTGGCACCACGCCGGCCCGCGCCGCACGCTCGACGACGTCGGCCGGGCAGCCCGGAACGTCGTTTCGGACGAGGTGTTCCGGCAACCGACCTCGTAGGCCACATGCTCCCCGGGAAGCGGGACGCTGGCGAAGGCAAACGTCTTGTGGACGACAGGAGCCATGCCTACGATGACGACGGAGTGAATCCCGGTCGGTGTTGCGCCCGGGGTGGATTCGATCGCCGTCACTCCCGGAATCCGGAGGGCTTGCGCCGTGTTTTCTCTGCTCGGTGTGCTGGGGATCGCCTTGATCCTGTTCGTCGCGGTCGCTGCCACGGCAGGGGTCGTCTTCGGCAAGTGAGCCGCGAAGGACTTCTGGCAGGGCCTTGCGGACGGGCGGATCGCCCCATTCAGCCCCCGTCCGACTGACGACGGGTCGCCCCTCCACGGCTTCCGCTCGCCCCAACGATCATCAACCCGAGAAAACCGCCGAGGGTTCCACCGAGGACGCCCCAGGCGATGATCGCCAAGGGGAGATAGTCGCGCAGCCACACCCGGAGCGGTGGTTCGACGCTTTTGGGGACCTTCCTCTGCACCGGTCCAACCGGCCCCTCCGCGCCCGACTCGGCACGCATCGCGCGGCGGAAGTCCTCCCAATCCTCTTGGGCTACCGGGGCTTCCAGGCTTGCCAGCCAGGCTTTGCGGTTGGCGACCAGATAGAGCGGGGGCACGATCATCATCGCCCCCCACACCAAGACGAACACGGCTGCCACCCAACGACGGCGACCGGATCGTCTTCTTTCCGCGGGATCTTCGGCCTGCCGAGGCTCGAGGCGGGCGTCATCAGGGGGCATGGTGGGATCCTCCGACGACGCTCAAACTGTGGACGAAACCTCCGAAAAACATCGGCGTTTCGCGAGAGGGCTCCCGGGCGGACCAAGGCCCTCAATGGCCCTGTCCATGGGCTGCCAGCGCCCGGCGAAGCGGTCATTCTCCGCTGCCGCTTCCCCACTGACAACCGGTCTGGCATGGCAACGGGGTCATTGCTACCTTCCCCCCGCCTGCTTTTTCCCAGGCCCACCCGACTCCGCCAAGGAACCGTTCGCGTGAAACCGGTCACCTTCCCGAACGCCCCCGGCTGGCTGCTGGCCGCCATCTGTCTCCTCGCCGCGGCCGCCCCCGAAGCGAGCGCCCAGAGTGGCTGGCTGCCGACCTCATGGTTCAGCCAGGGGGAAGTCGACTCCAAAGCGATGTATCCACTCGCTGAACGCGACGGCCCGTGGCTCGTGCTCGCCACGACCTTCCGCGGCGAAGGGGCGCGGGACGACGCCCGGCGGCTGGTCCAGGAGTTGCGCCGCACCCACAAGATCAAGGCCTACACGCACGAGAAGTCGTTCGACTACACCGGCAGCCAACCCGGTGTCGGCCTCAACCCGGACGGCAGCCCGAAGAAGATGCGCTACGCCAACGCCGAGCAGGTCGTGGAGGTCGCCGTCCTCGTCGGTGACTTCGCCTCGTTCGACGATCCCCGCGGCCAGAAGATGCTCGCCAAGGTGAAATCGCTCCGCCCCGAGGCCCTCACCGGCAACAGTGGGAAGAGCCAGTCGTTCTCCGAATTCCGCAAGATGATCGGCCTCGAGCGGACGGCCGGAAAGGGCCCGATGCACCTCGCCTTCGTGATCCCCAATCCGCTCCTCCCCGAGGATTACTTCTCCCGCCAGCAGGTCGATCGCTTCGTGCTCGACATGAACGCCGACGTCACCCACTCGCTCCTCGACTGCCCCGGGCTCTATTCCGTGCGCGTGGCGACGTTCACCGGGTCGGGCACGTTCGACCAGAAGGCGATCGCCGCCGGTGAGGATGACGTCGAACTCGAGGGCCGGCTCGTGGAGGCGGCGGAGAAGGCTCACCGTCTCACCGCTTCGCTCCGCAAGGCCGGCTGGGAGGCCTGGGAGTATCACGACCGCGAGTCGAGCATCGTCTGCATCGGCAGCCTCGATTCGAAAACCGTGCCCGGTGCCAAGGGGACGCCCACCGTCCACCCCGAAATTGCCCGAATCGTCCGGGAACTCGGCCCCGATCCGACGCGCCTCGCCACCGGCGTGGTGCTTCCGCGAACCGTCGACGGGGTCATGCTCGACGTCCAACCGGCGCCGATCCAGGTCCCGAGGGCCCCGGAAGGCTGGCACTGATCGACCGGGGACTACCGATGCACGAAGAGCTCGTCCTCGGGACGACCAACGCCGGAAAAGTCAGGGAGCTCGCGGCGCTCCTCGAGCCACACGGAATCCGGGTGATCTCCCTGCGGGAATGCCCCGGAGCGGCGTCAGTCGACGAGACGGGGACGACCTTCGCGGACAACGCTGCCCTCAAGGCGAGTCAACAGGCGATGGCCCTCTCCCGCTGGGTGCTCGCCGAGGACAGCGGGCTCTGTGTCGACGCCCTCGGCGGCGCGCCGGGAATCCACTCCGCCCGCTTCTCAACAGGCGGTGACGAGGCCAACAACAGCCTGCTCCTCGATCGCCTCGCAGCGGTGCCAACCGCCGCTCGCGGAGCCCACTACGCGTGCCATGCGGCCCTAGCCGATCCAAGCGGCGCCATCGTCGCCCGCTCCCAGGGGACCTGCCACGGGAGCATTGCCACGGTGCCCGGCGGCAGGGGAGGCTTCGGGTACGACCCGCTGTTCATCGTGCCCGAATACCACCGCAGCTTCGGCGAACTCGCCCCGGAAGTGAAGGGGGTCATCAGCCATCGGGCCCGGGCGATGCGGGCCATCCTCCCGGCGATTCTCGGTCATCTCGCCCGCTGATACCCCGCAGGCCAGATCCGCCGATCGGAGCAGGAGCGCGATCGGAAGCCCCCGGCTGGGCGAGCCGACGGCGAATGACCTCGAGCACGTCGGCCGTGCCATCCATCCGCCCGGCGACGGAGGCCAGGGCCGGCCGAAATCGGTCGAGCCCGCCAACGAACGCCCGGATCCGTTCCGCCGTCGTCTCCTCGAGGAGACAGAAATCGCCGCAGTTCATCGTGGCGAGGAAGTGCGCGTTCATGAGTTGCTCGGCGTGGGCGCTCTCGGGAAGCACGAGCATCGGCTTACCGAGTTGGAGGGCCTCGCCGATCAACTGGTTGCCGGCGGCCGCGACCAGGGCCCGGCATCCGACGAGGTCCTCGACGAATCGACTGCCGTCGATCGCATGGAACGACAGGGCACCGAAAGACTCCCGTTCACCGAGCCCGTAGACCCTCACCGGCAGCCCACAATCGGCCAGGCTCGCGAGCGTGGCAAACGGCGTATGGCGACGGAGGTAGCTGACGAGGTACCCGCGATCGGCAGGCGCCGCGTTGAGAAGATCCCGTCGCAGCAGCGGGCCCACCTGAACGACATGCTCCCAGCCGCGCCGGAGGGGCGGACGGAAGAATGCCGAAACGACGGTGTCGGAGGCGCCGACCGTGCACACCCAGACCGCATGCCCCATCAGCCACGCATGCCACTGGAGCGACCAGGGGAGGACGCCGAGGTCGTACGCGAGGAGGAAATGCTGGTGATCGACACTCAGCAGCGGGATACCCTGGCGGGCGCAGGCCCTCGGCAGGGCGGGCTCGAAATCGGTGATCCCGAGATCGGCGCCGAAGGCGTCGAGATCCGCCATCAGCCGATCGGTGAGCGGCCCGAGAGTCCGCGCCTGGTACTCGAGCCCGGCCGTGATCGAGCGGACGACATCGAGGCGACCGCCCGTGTATTGGAAGACGAGGCCCGGGATCTCCCGCACCTCGACATTCCCGGCCCCGGGCGGATGGCGAAGCTTCAGGAATGCCAGCGCATCGGCGGACGTGTAGACGAGGATTTCGTGCTCGTCGGCCAAGCGTTCGATGAGCGTGCAGATCCGCGTCGCGTGCCCGCGTCCCTCCCCGCACAAACTGATCGCGATCCGTGCCATACCGTGACGCCTCCAGCCACTCTTCCCCGTCACTGCGGCTTCATGCCTTCCGGCTCGACGCCGCACCGCAGCGATTGTGCCGCCCGCTCCGCCCGACGGCCAGTTGAACGCGTGCCGGGGCCGCAAGCGGCCCGGTGCTTCTGACGCGGGACACCGTGCGATACGATGGGGTCGGGGAATCGTGCGGAAGCCAGCCTCGCGGTGCCCAGACACGATACGGTTCCACCATGAGGCGGCGATGAACACCCTGCCCACGCAGAATTTCCGACGGCAGCAACCGGCGTTGATCGTCCTCCTGCTGCTCGCCATGGTCGCGATGACCGGCCGGGAGGGCTCGAGCCAGGACGGCGAGCCTGCCGAGGAATCCGCAGCCGAATCGGACGCCGAGCCGGAAGTCATCGCCACCGTGGGAACCGCGCGGCTGACCCGCACTGACCTCGAGCAGGCCGTGCGGCGACGAAGCGGCGGGCGGCCGATCCCCGCCGACCAACAAGACCGCCTCCAGGCCCAGGCCGTTGGGGAGCTCGTCGAGCAGGCGCTCCTCCAGGCGGAGATCGAGCGCCGTCAGGTCGAGGTGACCGACGGGGAGATCAACGATCGGATCGCCCAGCTCTCCACGGAACTCACCGCCCGGCAGTCGAGCCTCGACACGTTCCTCACCGCCGCCGGGCTCGACCACGATGGCCTGCGCGAGCAGATGAGATTCGAGATCGCCGTGCCGAAAATGATCCTTCCGATGATCACGGAGGATGTCATGCGGCAGGTCCTCGCGATGCACCGCTTCGACTTCGATGGCACCCGCGTCCGTGCCAGCCACATCATTCTCCGCCCCGAGGCGAGTTCGGGCCCCGAGGCCGTTGCCGGGGTGCTCGCCCGCGCCGAACGGATCCGCGCCGACATCCTCGCCGAGGAGCTCACCTTTGCCGAAGCAGCCGAACGGTACTCCGCCGGCCCGAGTCGGCACCGGGGAGGGGATCTCGGTTTCGTGCCTCGGCATGGCCTGCTCTCCGAGGAATTCGCCTCTCAGGTGTTCAAGCTCACGAAAGGAGAGGTCTCGAAGCCGTTCGTGACCCCGCTCGGGGTTCATCTGGCCAAGGTCACCGACGTCGACCCCGGCACCGTCGAGCCCGAGACGTTCCGCAAGCCTCTGGAACAACTCGCGTTTCAGAAAGTTCTCCAGGCGTTCGTGATGCACTGCCGCCAGCAGACCCCGATCGAACTCAAGCCGGGGATTGTGGCGGTCGATCCCCGCCTCCCGGGGCCGCGGCCCTAACCGAGGTCGGCTCCCCTGCTGTTCCCGCGGCCTTCGGCGGCAGGCGCCTGCCAGTCCGCGCGGAACGCCGTTTCATTCAGGATTGTCCCGATCGGGCGGCCTGGCTACCTTCCCGCCCCCGACACCCCGTCGCTGGGCCTGGAGAGTGGCCTCTTCCCCGGGCGTCCCACCCCGGGAACCTCCGTCTTTCGGACGCCGATCCCGTCATGAAGTTCCGTTCCGCTCTGCTGATCGCGTGCCTGATCGTGGTGCCATTGCTGGCCATGGTCTCGCACAAGATCCCCGCCGCGACACGGATTGCCATCCGGGAACGCCTCTGGGATCCGATGTTCGGAGCGATCGCATCGACGCTCGGCCTCGGTTCTCCCACCCCATCCAGCCCATTCCCCCGACAGACCGCCGCATCCCCCCCGCTCGCCGAACCGGTCGGTGCGGAGGAGGAAGCCCTCCCCGGCCCCCTCGACGCCGTGGCCGGCCCCCGATCGGCTCCCGCTGACATCGCCCTACCGCCGGCGGATCTGGGGGAGCCATCCCAACGCCAACAACCTTTGGGGCAAGGACTCCGCGGGCCTGATTCGGCCCGCGAAGCCGCTTCGCTGCCACCGGCCATTCTCCGCGGGTCGGACGACTCGCTGCCAATCGGGGGGGGAACGGGCCGGGAATCGCTCGAGGCGCGGCTCCGGGCACTCGGGGCTACGAGGATCGACTGGACCCCAGGGCAGGGGGGCGACGGTCTCCACCGCTGCAGCTGCCGCATTCCCGCCGAACCGACCGGGCAACTCCATCGCGTCTTCCAGGCGGCGGCGACCGATCCGGTGGCCGCGCTCGACAATCTCGTCGGCCAGGTCACAGCTTGGTCGATGCGCAGCGGGGGCACCGCAGCAGCCCCATCGCTGCCGTTGCTACGCTGACCGTCCGTCGATCACGCTCGTCGAGGGCGTCGTTCCACCGCTGACGCCCCCGTACCGGCCGAGGGTGCCAATCGTGGCACCCCCGAATCGGCCGGACTCTCGATCCGCAGCCTGGCCAAGGACCGTCTCAGGGAGATCGCACCGTGCTGCTCCATCGTCGGTCTTCGAATCGGCTCTCCGACCTCTTCCAACGTCGCGCTGCGTCTGGACGGGGCCCCCGCCCCACTCTGGCCCCGATACGCCGGCTCCGACCACCGTCGACGCCCGCGGGCAATCCCCCTGAGCCGGCCGATGCGGCCCCGGGGCCCCACGCCCGCTCGGAGGAGCTTGCCAGACTCGAGGCGGCACTGTTCATCGCCCGGGAGCCGCTTTCGACACGCCGGCTGGCGAAGCTCGCCCGGCTCTCGGACGGCACCCGTGCCCGGACGCTCCTCCGGGAATTGGCGGCCCTCCAGGACGCCAGCGGCAGTGCCATCCGGGTCGAACCGATCGCCGGGGGATTCCAGCTCCTCACCCGGGCCCCGTTCGGGCCGTGGGTCCGCAGATTGTTGACAACCCCGGCCGAAAACCGGCTGTCGGCCGCGGCTCTCGAGACGCTGGCAATCGTGGCCTACCGACAGCCCGTGACCAGGGCGGAGATCGAAGCCATCCGCGGAGTCGGGTGCGAGGAGATGCTTCGGCAACTCATGGAGCGGGATCTGGTCGCCGTCGGAGGGAGGACCGAGGAGCTCGGTCGACCCAACGTCTATCAGACCACGAAGCATTTTCTGCGGGCCTTCGGCCTGTCCCGAATCGAGGATCTCCCTGACATCGGCCCGGTCGCGACGCTCGAGCCGACCGTTCCTCCGGGCCCGGAGGCGCCCGTTGCCCCCTCCTCCGAGCGTTCTTGAACGATTTTCGTTCGCATCGACCCGCTTGCACTCGGTCGAACCTGCGGCGACACTTTCCCGTCGCCAGGCAGGGTCCGGAGGCCGCCCCCACGCCGGTTGACGATTTTTTTTCAAACGGTTGGATGATTCCGCACGATCGGGTACAGAATTGTGCGAAGGAATCTGCCGATACTCGGACGACCGGCTGGCGACATGTCCGATACGAAGCCATTCCCCCGGGACCGAGCGACCGGGAATCATCGAAGTCGCACACCAACGGATATGCAGCGGTGATGGCACCTACACCGACAACTCAACGTGGATCGTTATCGTCTGACCGTTCACTGTCCGTCGCAGGGCCGGTGAACAGACTCGAGGGAGGTTTTTCAGTGACCAGCGTTGCGAGCCCCAGGGGATCCCGAAGCGTGTTGAACTCCGACGTGTTTTGCTGGGACGAACTTCCCGATTTGCTCGCCGCCGAGGAGCTCTTCGAGATTGCCGGCAGCCGCACCTCGACGTCGCCGCTCGTCGGCAAGCAGGATGACGAGGACGAGGAGGACGAGGACGAGGACGATCTCGAGGATGACGACGACGAACTCGACGACGACGAGGAAGAGGACGACCTCGAAGATGACGATTGGGAAGAGGTCGAGGACGAGGATGACGAGGAAGAGGACGACGAGGACGAAGAAGAAGAGGATGACGAAGAGGACGAGGAAGAAGGGGACGATGACGAGGAGTGGGAGGACGACGACGAGGAGTGGGATGACGAGGACGAAGAGGAAGAAGACGAGGATGAAGACGACGACGACTGACCTCCGCACCTCCTGACTCCGCTGCCGTCCCGGCTCTCGCCGCCTGCGGCAACTGCCGAACCAGCCTTTCAAAAGCAGCTTTCAAAAAGCAGCCTCGCAACACCAGCACGCAACCGACCCTGGAGACACGCCATGTCTCCAGGGTCTGTTTTTTTCAGTCCTCGCCGGTGTGCGCGACGCCCGGTTCCTGCGTCAGGATGTCCAGGGCCGGCCCCGTCACGGCCCCCGAGCCGGAGCCGGTTCGGCCGCGGGAGGGGGTGCTGCGTCCTGATCGCGGCCCGAAGCCACCGGTGCCCCTCCGCCGGAAACGTCGATTTCGACGATCCTGCCGACACGCTCGAGGGTCAGCATCAGGGCATCACCAGCCTTGGCCATCCGCTCGAGCATCGCCGCTTGGTTGGCAATCGGCTCGCCATCGATGGCGATGATCCGGTCACCGCAACGCAGGCCGGCCAGATCGAGGGGGGAATCGGGGACGACGCGAACGACGACCGGAGCCGACGGATCCCCGGCGTCGGATCGGGTGCTCATGCCCCACCGCACGCGCGCTGCCACCGGCCCCGCCGGAACGACGCGCTCGAGGGCGTCACGATGGGCGTTCTTCTCTTGGCGACTGGCGTCCCGAAAGCCAGCGAGCGTTCCCGGCCGGTCAGCCACCGCCGTCACCACCCCGAGGGCAAGTCGCGCCACCGCCTCGACGCCTGCGGTGTTCACCAGTTGCACATCGTCGCTGGGGCGGTGGTATTCGTCATGGAGCCCGGTGTGGAGCATGACGGTGGGCACGCGCGACTCGATGAATGGAAAGTGATCGGAATCGTCGACGATGTCCCAGTCGATGACGAGTTCCAGCCCCGTCTCCCGATTCGCCTCGGCGAGGATCCTCCGCAGGCCGGTCATGGTTCGGCCGCCGTAGACTTCGACGCGATCGCCGCGGAGCCGACCGATCATGTCGAGATTGACCGCGAACACCGGCCGGAGTTCGCGGAGGGGCTGCGGACGGACGCGGACGAAGTGCCACGAACCGAGCAATCCCTTCTCCTCGCCGTCCCAAAAGGCGAGGAGCACCGGCCGCCGCGGCTTGGCAGGCATCGCCTGGAGCACCTCGGCGATCTCGAGGACCCCGGCAACGCCCGACGCATTGTCATCGGCGCCGTTGTGGATCAGCCCGGTCGGGCCGTAGCTGTTGGCCGCCGTGCCGTAGCCGACATGGTCGTAATGGGCCCCGACGACGACGAGTTCCCGTTCGCAGGCTGGGTCGCTGCCCGGCACGAGGGCGAGGATATTCCGCATCGTCCCGAACCGCTGGTAGTACGTTCCCTCGTCGCCGGCGGGACGGAGGCCGGCGTTGCGGAGCGTCTCGACGATGTACGCGCCGGCAGCCCGCCCCCCGCGACTTCCCCCTTCCCGCCCTTCGAGGGCGTCATCGGCGAGGGCCGCCACGTGGCGACCAGCTCCGACGGCGTCGATCACCGACAGCGCTTCCGCCGCGTGGCCCCGCTCCCCTCCGAACAGGCCGGCCGACAGTATGGACCACCCCACGGCGATCGCCGGTAAAACCGCCCGCACGTCCATGATCCAGGCACTCCGAGTGACCGCCCCAGCCCCCTTCGACGACACCCCCCACACGGGAGGGGTTTCGGAGGAGCGTCCCGCGACCCACAATGGTCCCTCCAGTGGACTTCGCTCCTTGAGCGGCGGCAAGGTGAGTCCGGTGATCATCCGGGCCCATTCTGGCTGGGCTCTTTGCGGTCATTGGGTGAGGAGAGGTGGCAGAGCGGTCGAATGCGCGTCTTTGCTAAAGACGTGTCCGGTCAAAAGCTGGACCGCGGGTTCGAATCCCGCCCTCTCCGTTGGATTTCAGACAGGCATGAACGACGTTGCTGACGGGGATTCGTCCGCCCGGGAACGCCGTCTCACGGCCTGCAACCGCGATTGCCCCGACGCCTGCGGGATCGTGGCGACGATCGACGACGGGCGGATCACTCGTCTCTCGGGCGATCCCGACCATCCGGTGACACGCGGCTTTCTCTGCCACCGCACCAGCCGGTTCCTCGAGCGTCAGTACGCTCCGGACCGGCTCACGACCCCGCTCCGCCGCGACGGCGACTCGTTCGTGCCGGTTTCCTGGGACGAAGCCCTCGACGACATCGCCGGCCGACTCATGGCGATCCGGGCGGAATCGGGGCCGGCAGCGATCCTCGCCTACCGCTGTGGCGGATCGATGGGGATCCTCAAAGGCGTCGTCGATTATTTCTTCGAGCGCTTCGGGCCGGTCGCCGTCAAATCGGGGGATGTCTGCACCGGCGCCGGCGATGCCGCCCAGATGACCGACTTCGGCGACGAGGATAGCCACGACTTTTTCGATCCCGCCCGGTCCCGGACGATCATCCTGTGGGGAAAGAACCTCCACGTCTCGAGCGTGCACCTCATTCCGGTCCTCCTCGAAGCGCGGGCCCGCGGGGCGACGCTCGTCTCCGTCGATCCGGTGTTCCACAAGACCGCGGCGATGTGCGATCTGTTCGTGCAGCCGCGGCCGGGGGGCGACATCGCGCTGGCCCTCGGAGTGGCCCGGCGGATGTTCGAAGCTGGCACGGCCGATCCCGGCGCCGGGGATTACTGCGACCACTTCGACTCTTTTCTCGCTCTGACGCACTCCCGCAGCGTCGAGGCATGGGCCGATCTCGCCGGGGTACCCCTCAAGGCGCTCGTGGCCCTCGCCGACGCCTACGCCGTCCGCCCCGCAGCGCTCCACATCGGCTGGGGCCTGCAGCGGCGGAGGCATGGCTCGGCCGCCGTCCGCGTTCTCGACGCGCTGGGGGCCGTCTCTGGGAACATCGGGGTCCCTGGCGGCGGCGTGTCGTATTACACGAAGCGCCGCGGAGCCTTCGATCTGTCGTTTGCTCGCCGCGAGGAGGTGGCTCCCCGCCTCATCCCCGAGGCGTGTCTGGGCCGCGCGATCCTCGAGGCCCGTGATCCTCCGATCCGGGCCGTCTGGATCAGCTCCGCCAATCCGGTGGCCATGCTCCCGGAATCCCACACCGTCGCCGAGGCGCTTGCAGGGCGGGAACTCACCGTCGTGGTCGATTCCTTCCTCACCGACACCGCGCGCCTGGCGCATTACGTCCTCCCCACGACGACCTTGCTCGAGGAGGATGACCTCCTCGGCGCCTACGGACACCACTGGATCGTCGAATCGCGCCCGGTCGTCCCCCCGCCCCCCGCCGTGAAGAGCGATCTGGAAATCATCGGGGAGTTGGCGCGGAGAACCGGCCTCGGCGAGGCGTTCTCCGCGGACGCCGACGGCTGGAAACGGCGTGTCCTGGCGAAGGTGGCCGATCGGGGAGCGTCGCTCGACGACCTCCGTCGCGGCCCGGTCCGAAATCCCCTCGCCCCAACCCTCATGTACCCCGACCGCGTCTTCCCCACCGCCACCGGCAAGGTGAATCTCGTTCACGACGTCGCCGTCGATCCCCCGCGGGGGACGCCGCTGCGGCCACTGCTGCTCATGGCACTGGCCACCGAACGGGCGCAGGGATCGCAGTGGCTCCCGTCGCAGCAAGAGGGCCCCGCCACCGCCACGGTTCACCCCTCGGCGGCAGCGGGCTTCGCCGACGGGGCCCTTGCGAGACTCGAGTCGGAGGTCGCTGAGATCGTCGTTCAATTGAAGCTCGATCCGCGGCAACGGGCCGATGTCGTGCTCATGGAGAAGGGGGGATGGCTGAGCGCAGGACGCTGTGCCAACGCCCTGATCCGCGGCGAGGAGACCGACGCCGGCGGCTGTGCGATCTACCATGACACGCCGGTCCGCCTCCTGCCGATCGCATCTGCTTGAAGCACTCCGGCCGCATCGAGCGGCGTCCCCGAATCCCCGACGTCCGTGAGAGGCCCCGCGATGCCATCTACCAATCTTCTCGCCATCCGCCTGGTCGCGATCGCCGTCTGGTCCCTGGCGACAGTGGCGGCGACCGCGGCGGAGCCGACGGGGCTCTCCGACGAGCGAATCCTCGACGACACTCGCGTGATCGCGATCTCGATCTCGCTCCCTGCCGACGACTGGGAAGCCCTTCGCAACGAATCGCGCGACATGGGCGAGGTGTTGCGCGGCGACCTCTCGAGGCCCTTCACCTGGCGCCGGGCCGACATCGTCATCGATGGCGTGCCGGTCGGCTCCGTCGGCATCCGCAAGAAGGGGCTGCTGGGATCACTCGACAGCACCAATCCTTCGTTGCTCGTCGACTTCAACCGTTTCGTTGACCAGGAGCCGGTCGAAGGGCTGGGACGACTGACGCTCAACAACAACAAACAGGACACCTCCCTCATCAGCCAGTCGCTGGCCTATTCCGTGTTCCGTGCGGCGGGCCTGGCGGCGCCACGCGTCGGCTTCGCGACCGTCACCGTCAACGACGAGCCGCTCGGCGTCTATTCGAACGTCGAGTCGATCCGTAAGCCGTTCCTCCGCCGGTCGTTCGGAGATGGCAGCGGGATGCTCATCGAGGGAACGATCACCGACATCGTTCCCGAATCGCTCGCCCGGCTCGAGGTCCAGGGGGCCAACAAGCCCGGAGACCGGGACCGGCTCGAGGCGCTTGCCACGCTCCTGGCATCCCCCGATCCACTCGACGTGGAGCGACTCGGGAGCCTCGTCGATCTCGACGACTTCTTCACCTTCTGGGCGGTCGAGTCGCTCCTCAACATCTGGGACGGCTACACCGCCAACCAGAACAACTACTTCGTCTACGCCACGCCTTCCGATGGTCTGTTCCGCTTCATCCCCTGGGGCGCCGACGCTGCGGCCGGCCTGGCCCCCGGTTTCGGCGGCCCGTTCGCCCCTCGCCGCACCGCCCCACCGGTCGCCGCTCAGGCGGCCCTCCCCAACCGTCTTTACTTCACCCCCGGCATGGCCGACCGCTATCGTGGGACGCTCGAGCGCGTCCTCGACGAGGTGTGGCACGAGGACGATCTGCTCGCCGAGGTCGATCGCCTCGAGCACCTCCTCACGCCCGTGCTCGGGGGCCGACAGACCGGTGCCCCGAAGGCGATGGAAGCGATCCGGGACTACATCCGTCGGCGCCGTGGGGAACTCACGCAGGCCTTCGAGACCTGGCCCGCCGAGGCGCCGTCGACGTGGCGGCGGCCGATGACGAGCGAGCCACTCGGGACGGCGACCGGTTCGTTCACGGCCACCTACCGCGAAGGTGCCGTCGACGACGTTCCCCCGGCAGAGGTCGATTTGAGCCTGATCCTCGGTGGCGAGCCGATCGTCCTCGCCGATGTGGAAGCCTCGGTATCGACCTTCATGTTCCCCGGTTTCGGTGGCGGCAGCCCCCGTCGCGGTCCCGAGCGCCCCACAGAGGCCGGCCAGTCGCCTCCCCCCCCCGCGACACCCGGCCCCTCCGGCGAATCGCCGGTGAGTGTCGTGATCTCGGGGAAGCGGGCCGACGATGGCAAGCCGCTGGCCCTCAACCTGTTCCTCGATCGGCGACGGGTGCGCGACACCGACGGTTCGCTCCCCGTCAACGGGATGGTCACGGAGGGCACCTCCGGCTTCGGCATCCCAGGCCTGATGCCGATGCGTTCGATCTCCGGCACGTTCACCCCAGCCGAACGGGGCTTGGTCCCGGGGGAGCGGCTCGGCGGTACCTTCTCCCTCGAGATCACAAAGACGCAGGGAGGGCTCATGAACCAGGCTCCGATGAAGAAGCCCGACGCGGCCGAAGCGGCGCCGTCCCGCTGATGCCCGGTGACAAGGCAATCGATCGCCTTGCCACCGGCAAAGCAGGGGTTTTGAGGGGCCGAAGGGGGAAAAAGCCAGGCTGTTGAGGGAAGGGCCCGCCTGCTATCGTCCTCGCCCCGAGATCCCCTCAGGAGTCGAATCGATGCGTGCCCCGAGCCCCTCCCTGAAGACCGAACGTCAAGTGACGCTGCCCTGCGACCGGTTCGCAGGACGGCTGGCCGGGCTCCTGGTCATCGTCGGGTGCGTGATCGGAGCGGGGCGATCGGCAGCCGGAGATGGCGTGCTGTTGCGCGTTGAGACGGAGATCTTCGCCGATGATGACGAAGCCCCCGTCGCCCGCAGCCTGAGCCTGTTCCGGGATGGCATCGCCTGGGACTTCCTCGAGACCCTCTCCAAGGAGAAGGACAAGGACGACGCCGGGCCGGACGAACCGGCGGAGTTCGTGCTCCATGACCCTGCTCGGGAACGGATCATTCTCGTCGATCCTGCGCGCCATGTGAAAACGCAGATCGACCACCTCCAACTCGAACGCCTCCGCGCGTCGCTCGGCACGTGGGCGCGGAAGTCGGACGATCCTCTCATGCGTTGGGCAGGTGGCCCCGACTTCAGCAACGGCATGGAGGAGACTGCCACGAAGATCACCCTCACCGGCCCCAGGGTTCGCTACGAAGTGACCTTCGAAGAGGCCGACCATGGGGCTCTTCCCGAGGAATACCAGCGATTCGCCGATGCGGCCCTCCTCGTCAAGGCTCTCGTCCACCCCGGCGGGCTCCCCCCATTCCCGAGGATCGCCATCAACCGACGCGTCGCGGCCGCGGGAGGCGTCCCGGTTGCGGTCCGCCTCGAGATCGAATCCCGGATGGCCAAGCTCGGACGGCGGCCGAACGTGTTGCGGTCGGAACACAAGGTGCTCGAATCGTGGCTCAGCGCCGACCACAAACGGGTGGCTGCGGCCGAGGAGCGGATGGCGGTCGCGGCCCCGGTCGATCTGGCCACCTACGCCGGCCGCGGTGAGGGGGACGGCCCGATCGCCGCCGAACCATCGGCCACGAAACGCCGTTGATTCCGCGGGCTTCCCGCTGATCCCCGGATTCGGGATCGCCGCGCTCTTGGGGCCCTTGCTCGATGGCGCCACCGCCGCTTGCCACCGGCCGCAAGCGGCGCCCTTCGTCACGCCGACCGCTGCCAGCCCCCCCGCACGGCACAACAGGCGCCATCTGTCGCCGCGCCAGTCGCACCCAAGAAAGTCGACGCGGCCGGACGATGTTCCCTGTACCGCACAAATTGCCCATTCCACGAAAACCACCCCGCCCAGCCGACCACGACGGCAGGCGGCGACGGCGCCGGGGCGAGGTGGTTGACAGGCGTACAGTGACACTTGTAGAGTCGCTTCATTACACCCAACAGCCCAGGAACGGAGTCTCCCATGCTGGTTCTTTCACGGAAGCAGAACGAACGGATTCGAGTCGGTGATTCGGTCATCGTGACCATCGTCCGGGTGAGTGGCGACAAGGTGCGGATCGGGATCGAAGCCCCTGCCGATGTCCGCGTCCTCCGCGACGAACTCCACCCGTGTGGAATCCAAACCGAGATCGCCGTCGCCCACGAACCGGCGGGAGCGGAACGGGTCATCGAGTTGCGACTGGCGACGGCGGGCTGATGGAGGCCAATGTTCGAGGGGCACCGGGAGACCATCGCAGATGACCCCCACCCCCGGTGAGCCCGGCACACCACGACAGGCCGGTGGCGCGGGACGGCGTTGGTTACGCCGTCCCGCTGCCGCCGGGTTGCTGCTCCTCGGCTTGCTCGCGGCAAGCTACTCCCTGCTCCGTGTCAGCCCTGTCGGCATCCGCGGGGCCGTGCCCTCCGGCCCGGAGGGGGAGCGGGCCGCCGGGAGGATGATGTCGAAGGCATCATCCCTCGTCGCGGGCCTCGACCGACCGGGCGACTGGGGTGAAGCGTTCACCGAGACCGAGGCGAACGCTTGGCTCGCGATCGACCTCCCCCGCCATGCCCCCGGGCTCCTCGCCGGCGGCATCTCCTCGCCCCAGGTCCGGTTTCTCGATCGCCGTGCGGCGTGCTCGGCGACCGTCAGCTATGGCCCGCTCTCCGCGCGGCTCTGGGCGATCCTCGATGTCACCGTCCGCACCGATAACCTCCTCGCGGTCGGGGTCGATTCCGCCGGGCTCGGCGCGGTTCCGATCCCTCCGGGGACGGTGTTGCGGGCCATCGCCGCGCGGGCGGAGGGGGCTGGTGCAGCGACGGAAATCCGTCTCCTCGACGGCGGCCCGGTGCTCCTCGTGCAGTTGCCCGGTCGGACAAAGACGACATCGGGCGAGCCCTCCGAGTACCATCTCGGGGGTGTGCAGATCACACCGGGGGAGATCGTGCTGGCGGGAACAACCCGGAGCCTGCCCCGCTGACGTTTCGTCGACCGGGTCAATCGAGGCCACGGTCCGCTCGAGGCGTTCTCTCCACAGCCTGCGAACAAGGATTCCGCTTGATGACAACGCTGCGTTGCCTCGGGGCCGCGGGAACCGTCTCCGGCTCCCGACATCTGCTCGAACACGAGGGGAAGAGGATCCTCGTCGACTGCGGGCTGTTCCAAGGGGAGAAGCGCCTCCGCGAACGGAATTGGGAACGCTTTCCTGTTCCGCCCTCTTCGATCGAGGCCGTCATCCTTACCCACGGGCACATCGATCATTCCGGCTGGTTGCCGCGGCTGACGCGGGATGGATTCCGGGGGCCGATCCTCACCTCCCGGGCCACCGCCGACCTCCTCGGACTCCTCCTCTACGATTCGGCGAAGTGCCAGGACGAGGATGCGGCCTACGCCAACCGCAAGGGCTACTCGAAACACAGCCCCGCACTCCCGCTCTATGACGAGCGGGATGTCGAGCAGACGCTCCGGCTCGTGAAGCCCCTCGACCGGGAGAGTTGGTTCTCCCCCGCCAAGGGCATCCGCGCCCGCTTCCACGACGCCGGCCACATGCTCGGAAGCTCGTTCGTGGAAATGGAACTCGATCGCGTTCCCTCGCCGCTCCGCTGCCTGTTCTCGGGCGACATCGGCCGCTACGACGCCCCGCTCTACAACGATCCTGTCCCGCCTCCTCCGTGTGACGTGCTGGTCTGCGAGAGCACGTACGGCGATCGCGATCATCCGCTAAGCCGGCCCCTCGACGAACTCGAGGCCGTGACGAAGGAGGCGATTCACCGCGGCGGCATGATGCTCGTGGCCTCCTTCGCCATCGGCCGCTGCCAGCAACTGGTCTATCTCCTCCGCACGCTCATGGCGGCCGGCCGTCTCCCCGAGATTCCCGTTTGGATCGATTCGCCGATGGCCGTCGAGGCGACCGAGGTGTTCCGCCGCCACGTCAATGAACACGATTTCACCGAGGCGAGGATGCAGGGAGTCTCCGATTCGCTTGCCTCCCCCTGGGTGCGGATGGCGCGAACCGCCGAGGAATCGAAGGCGATCAATACCCACGAAGGCGCCGGGATCGTGATCGCCTCCAGTGGCATGATGAACGGCGGTCGCATCCTCCATCACCTTGCCCGCCGGCTCCCCGACCCCCGCACGACGGTGCTCGTCGCCGGCTTCCAGGCGGCGGGAACCCGCGGGCGAACGCTCATCGAAGGTGCCGAGTTTCTCAAGATCCACGGCCGCGACATCCCGGTTCGGGCGGCCGTCCGCCGCGTCGACGCCCTCTCCGGCCATGGCGACCGTCGCGAGATCGCCCGCTGGCTCGGAAGCATGGCCGCCCCGCGGCGCGTGTTCCTCGTTCACGGGGAGCCCCCGGCAGCCCGGGGGATGGCAGACCATCTGAAAAAGACGCTCGGCTGGGAAGCGACCATCCCCGCAATCGGCGAGTCATTCGATCTCACGGCAGTCTGAGGCGGGGATCCCCCCCGTCGTGTCCGTCCACCCTCTTGTTCCCTCGCGAGCACACTCTCCCCAATGCCCAAGCGACCGAAATCGCCCGTTCCGACGCCCTCTCCCGCAGCCGAACCGAAGCCCGTCGAGCCGGTGAAGACCTGTGCCATCCTCCCCGACACGACGCTCGGCGACGATGTGGCTCTCGTGGCGGAGAATATGGAGGCGATCCTTGCCAGCCCGAGCTACAGCCTGGCGCAGCACGACCGCCTCCTCATGGATCGCCCCGAGACCCGCGGCGTGCGGATGCTCCTCGAGCTCCACAAACCGGAGCTTGCCTTCCAGGAACACCGGATCCATTCGACCGTGATCGTCTTCGGCGGGACACAGATCGTCGAGCGTGGCGCCGCAAAGCGCCGGCTCACCGAGGCGCGGCGGGCCGCGCAGGGCAACCCCGACTCCCCCAAGCTCAAACGGGATGTCGAACGGGCTGAGAAGCTCCTCTCCCGCAGCTACTACTACGACGCGGCGCGGGAGTTCGCCCGGCTCGTTTCAATCGACAACCAGTGCGACGATGCCCGAGATTTCGTGGTCGTCACCGGCGGCGGTCCGGGGATCATGGAGGCTGCCAATCGCGGCGCCTTCGATGTCGGCTGCCAGTCAATCGGTCTCAATATCAAGCTTCCCGCAGAGCAACAGCCCAACCCCTTCATCACGCCCGATCTCTGCTTCCAGTTCAAATACTTCGCGTTGCGGAAGTTCCACTTCATTCTCCGTGCGGCGGCCGTGGTCCTGTTCCCCGGGGGGTTCGGCACCCTCGACGAAATGTTCGAGACTCTCACCCTCCGCCAGACCCACCGCATGCAGCCGGTGCCGATCATCCTCTTCGGGCGCGAGTATTGGTCGAAGATCATCGATTTCCGGCAGATGGCAGATGAGGGGGTGATCTCCGACGACCACCTCGACCTGTTCTCCTGGGCCGAGACGCCCGAGGAGGCCTGGAAACAGATCGTCGACTTTCACAACGCCAAGCCGAAGGCATGACTTGCAGCGGAGTCACCCCCGGCTCACCGGGAGGCGCACCCGAAAGGTGCTCCCGACGCCGGGCGTGCTCTCGACGGCCACCGTTCCGCCGTGGGCCTGGACGATGTGCTTGACGATCGACAGGCCCAGCCCCGTGCCGCCGAGCTTGCGGCTGCGCCCCTTGTCGACGCGGTAGAAGCGCTCGAAGAGGCGTGGCAGATGCTCCGCCCCGATTCCGGAGCCATGGTCACGGACCATCAGTTCGAGCATCCCATCCACACCGGGCGCTGCCCCCACCACAACTTCGCCCCCTGGATCGCTGTATTTCAGGGCGTTATCGACCAGATTGATGAGGGCCTGCTCGAGGAGCGGGGCATTGACCTCGGCCTCGAGCCCGGGCGGCGACTCGACCCGGATGACGATCGAGCGTTCGTCGGCACGGGGGCCGCACTCGGCGACGACAGCCGAGAACACGTCATCCACGCCGACCCTCTCCAATGGCAGATCGCCCATCCCCTCCGCCTGCTCGATCCGAGACAGAGCGAGGAGGTCCTCGATGATCGCTCCGAGCCTGTCCGCTTGCCGCGCGATGATCTCGAGGAATCGCCGCCGGTCGTCGGCGTCGTCGACCCGTCCCTCGAGCAGCGTCTCGACGAAGCCCTTGATCGAGGCGACCGGCGTCTTCAATTCGTGGGACACGTTGGCGACGAAGTCGCGACGGACGTTCTCGAGGTGGCGGATGTCGGTGATGTCGTTGAGCACGATCACCGCGCCCCCTTCCCCCGACATGTCGCGCAGCGGTGTCCCGCGGACGCGGAGCGTGCGGTCGCGGGCCGCACGGAGCACGAGGTCGTCCTCCACCGTTTCCCGGCAGTCGATCGCCTGGAGGGCGAACTGACGGAGATCGGCGTTCCTCACAACCTCCTGGATCGGGCGACCGAGCACGCCTGCGGCATCGAGTCCGAGGAGATCGGCTGCGGCCCGATTGATGCTCACGATCCGCTGCCTGGCGTCGACCGCGAGCACCCCCTCGATCATGCTCCCCAGGACGGCCTCCTGCTGCGTCCCCTGGCGACCGATCGTCAGCCCCCGTTCGACCAATTGGCCGCGGAGTGTCTCGATGGCTCGGGCGAGTGCCGAAACCTCTGCGACGTCGGAGGCCGGGAGGGGAACGGCGATCGCCCCGGCGGCCAACTGGGAGGCGGCGTCCGCCAGATCCTCGAAGGGCCCCGCGGTGCGGCGGGCGAGGAGCCACCCGGCCAGGATCGCCGCGGCCGCCCCTGCCAGAGCGCCCACGACCAATCGTCGCTGTGCAGCGGCCAGCCCGGCATCGGCCGCCGTGGTGTTGGCGGTCACACGGACGATCGCCGTCGTCCGACCCTCCCGCACGATCGGATAGACGATCGACACCGTCCGGCTGGCGCTCGGCGCATCGTAGCGTCCAGAAGTGGACCGGCGTCCATCAATCGCCTCGGCCAGCGCCCCGGCGTCGAGCCCCTTCCCATCGGCGCTCGGGGATGCGTTCTGCGCCGCCGCTGCCGCCACGATCGGCTGCCCATCCCGGCCGAAAACCTCGACGAACGATCCCGGGGCACTCCCGGTCCCGCGCGTGAACTCGGCGATCCATGATCGATCGGCGGCGGGGTCATCGGGAACGCCGGCGGACAACGTTCGAGCCATCTCGGTCATCTGCTCCACCTGCATCGTGTCGGCCAGGCGGGCCAGTTCCACGGAGGCGAGCCATTGACAGACCACCACCACCCCGATGGCAAGGAGACACCAGGCCGCAAACCAGCGCCAGGCAAGTCGGGAACGTGGCATAGATACGAGTGCCGTGCGATCACGCGCGGGGATCGATGATCCCGGGTCGAAGGGCACGTCCGGATGCTGGCCGACCAGCGCCTTCCGGCCCACCGCGTCGTCCGCACGACAGCCGCGCCGTCGTCAGTGTCGCACAACCGGCACGGCCACGGAAAGGAGGCCGCCGATCACGCGCGGAAACGGTACCCGACCCCCCGCACCGTCTCGATGTAGGAGGCGTGGTCGCCAAGTTTCTTCCGCAGGCCGGCCACCTGCACGTCGACCGATCGCTCGGTGACCGGATAATCCTCCCCCTTCACCGCATCGACGATCTGAGTCCGCGTGAACGCCCAGCCGGGCTTCTTCGCGAGGAAGTGGAGGAGAGCAAACTCGGTGTAGGTCAGATCGACCACTTCCCCGGCCAGATGCACCTCGTGCCGGCCGGGATGGATGACGAGGTCGTGGACCTCAACGGTCGACTCGAGATCCGCATTCCGCTCCGATTCCAAGCGCCGCAGGAGGGCCTTGACGCGCGCGGAGAGGACTCTCGGGCTGAACGGCTTGGTGATGTAGTCGTCGGCGCCGCGTTCGAGGCCGGAGACGACATCGCGTTCCTCGCTCTTGGCCGTGAGCATGACGATCGGGATCTCGCGCGTCCGCGGATCAGCCTTGAGTCGCCGACAGACCTCGAGGCCGTCGAGGCCGGGAAGCATCAAGTCGAGGACGATGAGATCTGGCGGGTCGCGGCGAACGGCCTTGAGGGCCTCCTCGCCACAAACGACGCCGAGGACGTCATACCCGTCACGCGCGAGATTGAAGCGGACCAGTTCGAGGAGATCCTCTTCGTCATCGACGACGAGGATCCGCGGCTGGATCGCCGCGGGGCCGCTGCGTCCTTTGAGTGGATGTTGCTTCACGCCGACGCCACCGTGATCCATGTCATCACCGGAAAGCCCACAGGTCGCCGCCCGGTCCTCCGAGCGCTGGACAAAGTCGAATCCCACCGGCATCGCGTAACCGCTCCCAGGAAACGTCGACAGACAGTCCACGACGAAGGCAA
Source organism: Planctomycetaceae bacterium (assembly GCA_947453375.1). Taxonomy (GTDB): domain Bacteria; phylum Planctomycetota; class Planctomycetia; order Pirellulales; family UBA1268; genus QWOP01. The sequence goes on along the minus strand of CANGGT010000005.1, from coordinate 31,505 downwards.
TTTTACGCTCTGCCCGCGGGCCCCGGCGTTAGATTTCCGTGAGAGCCCCCGGCCGTCAGGAGAGGAGCAATTCGACATCCTCGGGGGTAAGAGTCGAGATCATGTTCTCGTCGGCACGGACGATCGATTCGGCGAGATCGCGCTTCCGGTCCTGGAGGGCGAGGATCTTCTCCTCGACGGTGTCCCGGGCGATGAGACGGTAGGCGAACACTCGCCGTGTCTGGCCGATGCGGTGGGCACGGTCGACGGCCTGGGCCTCGACGGCGGGGTTCCACCAGGGGTCGAGGATGTAGATGTAGTCGGCCGCAGTGAGGTTGAGCCCTTGGCCGCCCGCTTTGAGGCTGACGAGGAACAGCCGGCAGTCCGGATCCTCCTGGAAGTGGGCAACGCGGGCCTGGCGATCGGTCGTCTTGCCGTCGAGGTATTCGTAGGGAATCGAGCGGGCGTCGAGTTGCCGGCGGACGATGGAGAGAAAGCTCGTGAACTGACTGAAGACGAGCACCTTGTGCCCTTCCGCGAGCACCTCCCCGAGCTGCTCGAGGAGCGTCTCGAGTTTGGCGGCCGGCTCGTCGATCCGGCCCGCATCGACCAGCCCGGGATGGCAGGCGGTCTGCCGCAGCCGGAGGAGCGCCTCGAGCACGGCGATCCGCGATCGGCCGATCCCCATCTTGCCGATCCGGCCAGAAAGCTCCTGACGATAGTGCTCGCGGAGCTCGTCGTAGGCCTTTCGCTGCGTCTCCCCGAGCTCGCAGAAGATCGTCTGCTCGGTCTTCTCCGGGAGGTCGGAGAGCACCTGCGATTTGGTGCGGCGGAGGAGGAAGGGACGCACCGCCCGGGCCACGACCTCCGCGGCACTCCCACCCCGGCCGCCGGAGAGAAATCGCTTCAGGCGGGCCGCGCTGCCGAGCTGCCCCGGATTGAGAAACTCGAAGATGCTCCACAGCTCGCCGATGTGGTTCTCGACCGGCGTACCGGTGAGTGCCAGCCGGTGACGGGCACGGAGCAGGCGACAGGCCTTCGCGGCCTGGCTGCCGGCGTTCTTGATCGATTGCGCTTCGTCGAGGACGACGTAGTCAAACTCGACATCGCGGTGCCGCATGATGTCGCGTCGCAACGTCCCGTATGTCGTGAGGACGAGATCGGCATCGGCGAGCGAGTCCGATCCCTCGGTCCGCTGATTGCCGGTGTGGTTGACGACGCGGAGGGCGGGGCCGAACTTCGCCGCCTCATCCATCCAGTTGAAGACGAGACTCTTCGGCACGATCACCAGCGACGGCCGGTGGGCCAGCCCGCCGGCCGTCACGACCTCGCGGCGACGGACGAACATCGCCAGCACTTGAATCGTCTTTCCGAGACCCATGTCGTCGGCCAGGCATCCGCCGAGCCCCATCCGCTCCAGGAACGTCAGCCAGCCGAGCCCTTCCCGCTGGTAGTGGCGGAGCGTCCCCTTGAACCCCTCCGGTTCGTTCTCGGCCTCCGGCCGCTCGCCCCGGGCCAATTCGCTGCGGATCCGGTCGAACGCCTCGTCGACGTGCGACTGCGGCTGGCCGGCGAGGAGGGCGTCGAGGAGCGCCACTTGGATGCGTCCGTACCGCAGACGCCCGTCGTGCTTCTGCGCCAGCGCCACCATCGGCTCGAACTGCGCCGCGAACCCATCAGGAAGGATGCCGAGCGACCCGTCGGGGAGTTCCACGGCCCGGTCACCGCGGGCAAGCGCTTCCAGGAGCGCCGGCATGTCGGCCATCACGCCGCCGAAATCGACCGACCCGGAGAGCTCGAACCAATCGATCCCGCTGGTGACGTTCCAGGCAACGCTCCCTGCGGGACGATAGCGGCGGCCTGCCACCTCGACGGCCCAGCCGGCTGCGGCGAGCTGCGGGACGGAGGAGTCGAGACGGGCCCTGGCGATCTCCACGTGGTGGGTGACCGTCTCCCCCTCGACCTCGGGCCGCGCCGCGGTGGCCCCGAATCGGGGAAGCATCGCGAGCGCTTCGCGCTCGGCCGCACGATCGCGGCGGACGAACACCCGTCGTTCGGCGTCGGCGGCGCCCCCCGCCGGATCGTCGGCCTCGATCTGCATCCCGCCGTACTCGAACCACACCCTCCCGGCGAGTTGGACGCGGGGCACCGAACGACGACGACCACGGCGTGCCGCACCATCGGGGTCGGCATCGTCATCGGTCGAGGTCACCGCCCGGGAATCGTCGAGCACGAGCTTTGGCCGGGGCGTCCCCGACTCGATCCGCCAGCCCGTCCAGGAAGGAAGAAGCAGCCGCGGAACGTCGGCCAGCGAGGCCAACCGCTCGATGAGGCCGTCCGACTGCGAGCCGGCCAGTTCGATCGGACCGCGTCGTTCGAATTGGTGGAGCCATCCGGCCGCCTGGGAGTTGCCGGGGGATTCTCCCAGCGACAGCCGAGCGATGCGGTCGGAAAAGACCACCAACCCGGCCCGGAGGATGGCCCGCGGCTCGCGGATGTCGCGCCGCTCGCTCCCACGCACGAGCATGCCACGCAGCGTTGCCTTGCCGGGGCGCGGAAGCGTGGTGGGCCCTTCGCTCTCGGCCATCTCGCGGAGCGTCTCCCCGCGAAGCGACGGCGGGTCCTCCGGCTCGAGGACGAGGGCAAACTCCCACGCCCGGCCGCCGTCCCAAGCCAACGGCACAACGAGTTCGGGATTGCGGCGCGGCTCCGGCTGCACGACCAGTCGGCCCTGCTCGCAAAGCATCGCCACGTGCTCGACGGCCGACTGGGCGCTGATGGCGATCCGAGACACGGTCCGCCGCTCGAGCGGCTCTGGTGTGGCAGCGTCGGCCAGCGGGACGGTGCCGATGAGTCGGGCGAGGATCGCCCGCTCCTGGGCATCGACCTGATCCCAGTCGGAATCGGCCGACGGTCCGGGACCGATGATCACCGGTCGCGGGCGCCCCGTCGTGTGCCCGGCGACGTCGAGCTGCATCCGGCAGGGAATGATCACCGCCGCCGAGGCATCGGCGGAGGCGGCCAGATCGAGGAGGAAGACGAGCGATCCGGTCGCCCGCCGTCCATCGGCGACCGAGATAGCGCGGGTCCGCACGGCCGGCTCGACGAGGCGCCTTCGATCCTCGAGATCGGTCGCCCAGGCCGGCATCCGCACCGGGGGCTTCCGGGTCACGATTGCCGGTTCGATCTCGCGATCCGCGCCCCCGACAGGCTCTGCGTCGACCGATTCGGCCTCGGCATCGATCTCCTCGACAGCTTCTGGCATCTCGTCTTCGGCCTCCACGTCATCGGCAGGGACGACATGGAGCGTGATCGGCGTGTTGTCATGGATTCCGGCGAGAAGGCCCCGACGATCGACTTCGAGGAGGACGGCGGCGAGCACCGGACAGGGATGGCCAGCCCGCCCCCGCAGGGAGCTGACTCGGGCTTCGAGCGTCATTCCGCCGCGCCGGCTCGCTGACAGTTCGAGCGACACCGAATGGGGGCCGGCGCCGAGCGCCGCGCCCTGGAGCCCGTCGACCGTCCCGCTGACCTGCCCGACGCGTGGACAGTTGACCTTCACGGCGACCGCCGACCGGGCCACCTCGAGGTCGGAGTTTTCGAACAGGTGGAACAGTCGTTGTTCGAGCGTCGCCATGCAGCAGGAGTCCACGGGTGTGAATCGGGATGCTGCGCGGGTCGTCGTCCGGAGGGCGGTGGCGCGCAACACGCCTTTGTACCCTGCGGGGGAGGTCCATGGGGAGGGGGAGGCTCGAGTACCCCGTTCCGGCGGCCGCCAAAGCCAATTCCGAGCCGGCATCAGCGGACGGACAACCTCGGGATTCCCTCAGGACCGCGATCCTAGTTCCTTGACCGCGGCGATCAGTTCGAGGACGTTCTCGACCGGCGTCTGCGGATGGACGCCATGACCGAGGTTGAAAATGTGCCCCGGACGGCCGGCCGCGGCAGCCAGGACATCCCCCGCCCGGCGGCGGACGGTGGCCCGATCGGCGAGGAGCACTGCCGGATCGAGATTTCCCTGGATCGCCCGATCGTGGCCGATCGCTCGCCAGGCCTCGTCCAGCCCGATTCGCCAATCGACGCCGATGACGGTTCCGCCTGCCTCGGCGAGGAGCGGGAGGAGGGAGGGATTGCCGGTGGCAAAGTGGACGACCGGAGCCCGCTCGAGCGCCGCCGCCATCGCCGTCCGGCTGTGGGGCAGGACGTAGCGACGGTAGTCCTCGGGACCGAGGCAGCCGACCCAGCTGTCGAAGAGTTGAACACACTGCGCTCCGGCGTCGAGTTGGGCGAGAAGATAGCGACTCACCCCCCGTGCGAGACGGTCCATGAGATCGTGCCACGCCTCGGGCTCGCGATACATCAGCGACTTCGTGTGGAGCCACGACTTGCTCGTTCCCCCCTCGATGCAATACCCGGCCAGGGTGAACGGGGCTCCCGCGAAGCCGATCACCGGCAGCGTCTCGTCGAGGCCGGCGCGCGTCTCCCGCACGCAATCAAAGACGTAGGCGAGGGGATCGAGGTCGTCGAGTTCCCGGACCCGCGCCACGTCGGCCGCCTCGCGAACCGGATTGTGGATCACCGGTCCCTCACCGGCGGCGAACTCGAGATCCATCCCCATCGGCTCGAGGATCGGGAGGAGATCGCTGAAGATGATCGCCGCATCGACCCCTAGCCTGGCCACCGTGGAGAGCATCACCTCGGCCGCGAGGCTGGGCGTCTTGCAAAGCTCCATGAAGGCGACGCGGCCGCGCACTTGGCGGTATTCGGGCAGGTATCGCCCGGCCTGTCGCATGAGCCACACTGGCGTCCGCGGCACCGCCTCCCGGCGGCAGGCCCGAAGAAAGAGGGAGTCGTCCCACGGTCGCCGCGGTGGCGAGACGGGGTGGGGGGGGGGCGAGGAAGACGGGGGCAGAGGGGGAGTAGCCATCGTCGAAGTATAGCCGGCCGGGCCGGCGGGAAGCGGTCGGGGGCCATCGGCAGCGGCTGCCGGTGAACTAGAATAGGCTGTCCCTCTACCCACCGATTCGATCCATGGCCGACTTCATCTCCCGCATCTCGGTTGTCTGCTTCGCCGCCAGCTACGCCGTGGCCCTGGCGTGCGAGGCGTCGCGCCTCGTCTTCCGCTCCGGAATCCGCGGGGCGGTGATGGTGGGATTCGCTGCGGCCGGGGTGCTCGCCCACACGCTGTTTCTCGGCTGGCGGGCAGCGAACGAGCCGGCCGTTCCCCTCTCGAGCGCCTACGACTGGTATCTGCTCGCCGCCTGGCTGCTGGCCTTCGGGTCGCTCTGGCTCACCGTCGCCAATCCCCGGACGCCGACTGGCCTGTTCATGCTTCCCCTCGTTCTCTCACTTCTCGGGGCGGCGGAGATGTCGAGCCGAGCCCCCTTCCCGCAGAGCCCCGCAACGCAGGTTTGGGGGGCGATCCACGGGAGTTTCAATCTCGCCGCGAGCGTCGCCGTCGCGTTCGGGGCGATCGCCGGGATGATGTGGCTCATCCAGGCTGGCCGACTGGCGAGGAAGCAGGCGCCGGCCCAGGGCTTCCGCATGCCGAGCCTGGAGAAATTGGCTCGCTTCACCGGACGCTCGGCGACGATCGCCGCTTGGGCCGCCGCCGCCGGCTTTGCCTCCGGGATCGTCCTCAATGCCGTCAACCGCCAGCAGGGGCTGCTCGAATCGATTCCCTGGAACGATCCGGTCATCCTCCGGATGGGCGCGCTCGTGGTCTGGCTCGTCACCGCGGCTCTGCTCGAGCGAGCCGCCTCCCGACGCCCCGACGGACCGCGGACCGCGGCGTTCCTCTCGCTGGTCAGCCTCGGCGTGCTCACGCTCTCGATCCTCTGGGGCTTGTTCGGCGCCAGCCGCCACGGCGTGCCCCCCCGACAGGCGGAGCCACCGGAACGACCAACCGTCACGCGAACGACGACGGCGGCGGCCATGCCGACCGCGGCGTCCCCAAGTCCGGGGGTGATCCGATGACGCTCGCCTTCGTAGGAGGCTCCCACCGGACGGTGCCGATGGAGTTACGGGAGCGGCTCGCCTTCTCTGCCGAGCAGGCAGCCGAGGCCCTGCGCCGCTTCCGCGAACGTTTTCCGGGCCGCGAAGGGGTTCTCCTCTCCACCTGCAACCGCGTCGAACTCTACGCCGCCAGCGAACACGACGGTGCCCCCCCGGCCCCGCGGCAACTCGTCGACTTCCTCGCTGAATGCCGGGGGATCGATGCGGCGCTCCTCACGCCGGTGCTCGCCGGAGAGAACGACCAGGCCGCCGTCCACCATCTCTTCAGCGTCGCCTCCGGGCTCGACAGCATGGTGCTCGGCGAACCGCAGATCGTCGCCCAGGTGAAGCAGGCCTGGGCCCTCGCTCAGGAAGAAAAGACCGCCGGCCCCCTCACCGGAGGCATGTTCCAAGCGGCCCTGCGAACGGCGAAGCGCGTCGCCACGGAGACAGCGATCGGCCGCGAGCGGCTCTCGATCCCCAGTGTCGCCGTGGCCGACTTCGCCAGCGGGGTGTTCGAGCGTTTCGACGACAAGCGGGTGCTCCTCGTCGGCGCCGGGAAGATGGCCCAAGAGACGCTCCGCTACCTTCGCGATGCCGGCGCCCGTGACATCGTCATCGTCAATCGCTCGATGGCTCGCGCCGAGGATCTTGCCGCCCGGCTGGGGGCCCGTGCCGGCCGGTTCACCGATCTCCTCGACGAACTGGTGCGTGCCGATCTCGTCGTCAGCACGACCGGAGCCACCGAACCGGTGGTGACGCTCGAGATGTTCACAGGCGCCGAGCGCCGCCGTGGTGGACGCCCCCTCCTCGTCCTCGATCTGGCGATGCCCCGCGACTTCGATCCGCGGATCGGCACCAGGCCGGGTGTGTGGCTCTACTCGATCGACGATCTCGGGGCGGCCTGCGACGCCAACCGGAAGACGCGGCAGCGGGAGATGCCGGGGGCGCTGGCGATCGTGGAGGAGGAGACGCGGCGATTCATGGGGGATCTCCACCACCGCTCGTCGGCCCCGGTGATCGAGCAGTTGCGTGCCGGCTGGACGGAGACAGGCGAGAGCGAACTCGACCGTCTCTTCCGACGCCTCCCCGGGCTCGATGACACGGCCCGTGCCGAGATCCGGCAGTCGTTCCAACGCTACGCCGCGAAACTCCTCCACTCGCCGCTGACGAGCCTGCGGAACGAGAGCCACTCCGGCCCCCCGCACGGCCTGCTCGACGCCCTCCGGCGGCTCTTCGACCTGAAAGACTGACGCACTCGTCAGCGTGCGGCGCCCGGCTCGGCCTTCGTGTAGGCCAGCGCCATCAGGGCGTAGGCGGTGACGAGATTGGGGTCGTTCTCCATCCATCGGGCATTGGCGTTGACCCACGAGCCGTCCGGCTGCTGCCGGGCGATGACGGCGTCGGCGAGTTCCCCACGCCACGCATGCACCTGCCCTTTTGAATCGGTGAAGGTCTCTTCGCCGAGGACATCGAGGGCCTTGGCCATCGTGTGATAGTAGTAATACAGGCCGCTGTCCCCCATGCCGGGGTTCTCGTCGAAGGTGTAGTGCTTCGCGAGCCATTCGAGCGCCGCTTTGACGCGGGGATCGTCCTTGTCGAGTCCGGCGAAGATCATGCTCTTGAGGCCGGCGTACGTCATCGACGCGTAGCTGCGAAGGCCCCCCTCGGGCGTCGTGCCGGCCATGCTCTCGCCGCCGTTGGCGGGGGTGTAGTAGAAGCCGCCGTCGGGGTTCTTCTCGGGATGGGGCTGGTCGTTGTGCGGCCCGGGAAGATTCTGCGTCCGCGACACGAACAAGAGGGCACGCTGGATGGCCGGATCGTCGGCGTCGGCCCCGGCGTTCCGCAGTGCCTCGATGAGGAAGGCGGTGTTGGAGAGATCGGGGCGCCCCTTCTTGCCGTAGCCAGCGCCGCCGTAATTGACATCAGCGGGGGTGAGCCCCTCCGACTCGTCCCACTGCAGCCCCTTGAGGAAAGCCTCGGCCCCTTCGATCTCCTTGTCGAAGCGGCCATCCTTGTTGCAGGCGGCAAGTGCCAGCAGGGCGATCGCCGTCTCGTAGTTGCCGATCGCCGAGTCGGGCGTGTGGATCCCGCCGGTGTCGCGGCGGAAGCCAAGGAGGTAATCGAGCCCCTTGCGGACAACCGGGGCATCGACCGGCGTGCCGCTCTTGGCCAGCCCCGCGATCACCAGTGCCGTCACCGCCGGGCCGGCGGCCGGCGAGAAGCTACCGTCAGCTGCCTGCCCTTTGTCGGCGAGGAACTTCTCCCCCCGGGCGATCGCCTTGCCGACCGCCGCTGCGTCCGCGGCGAACGTCGGGGCGACCGGAAGGCTCAATCCGCCAAGTGCCGCGACGGCTCCGCAGCCGAGTTGGATCGAAAGAAACCGACGGCGATGGACGGGGGAAGGCATGAGCGGGGCTCCCGGAATGGCGACGATCGACGGAGGGCCGTGAGGCCTCCTCCAAAGAATACGCCCCGGCCACGGCAGGAGAAACCGGCGCGGTGACGAAACCGGCCCCGCGGCGCGGCGAACCTCCCGTCGAGATCGGGGGAATGTCCGCCGCCCCGAACGGCCCGCGGAAAACCTCAGACCGGCGCGGTCGGCAGGGCCCTGGGATGGGGGGGCACCTGACGGGGAGGGGGATCACGCCCCTCCTCGAGGCTCCACTGCTCCCGCTCGGCATCGGTCGCATAGAACGTGAGCCAGGTGGTCGGCTCCTCGGTCTCGACGGCACTGCAATCCCAGTGGACGAAGTTGTCGGGGAGTTCGACGCGTTTCACCGAGGCGGGGAGGATGTCCCGGCGGATGAGAACGTAGAGATCACGGTCGGAGAGGTGGTCGGTGAAGTCGAGGACGATCCGCTTCTCGTACAGCCGCTCGATCGTCTCCCAGAGTCGCTCGCGGACCTGATCGTCGTCGAGCGTGCAGGCGGGCTGGAGGGCCAACGGCGGATCGAACCAGCGGGCGATCGGCTCCAGCGCCGCTTTCTCCCAGGCGATCATCGATTCCAGGAAGCGGTTCTCCGCCTCCGTGGGGAGCATGCGGAAGTCGATCTCGAAAATCGACTCGTCGAGATAGGGCTCGATCTCGTCGCGCAACTCCGCGTTGCGGAGCAGGCAGTCGATCTCGTCCGGTTCGGGATAACGGGCGATGGCCATGCCGGGCTTGATCCCAGAAGTTTGGAGTCGGCGGTCGGAGGGAGCAGCGGGTCGGCAGCCGGTCCGAACCGGCCACTCCCACGCTCCTCCGTTCGACGATACCAACGCCACCGGCCGGTTCAACGAACCGGAGAGCGGTTTCAGGGCCGTTTTCCCGGGGAGAGGTCGGCATGATCGGTACGAGCGATCGAGTTTCCGCCGCCGGCCGTGCCTCCCTGGATTGCCGAAGCACCCTCGCTTTCGGTGCCGATCGGCCCACCCGAAGGGACGGCCTGTCAGCCGGGGTAGGGTGGGGGGAGATTGCGGGCGCACCGCGCCACGGCAGCCCCCTCTTCCGGGGCATTACGGGCCGTCAGGCAAGGATCCCCTTCACGACGTGCCCGTGGACGTCGGTGAGCCGGAACTGCCTTCCCTGATAGCGGAACAGAAGGCGGGTGTGATCGATGCCGAGGAGCCAGAGCATCGTCGCCTGCATGTCGTGGACGTGGACCGGGTCGGCGGTGATGTTCCAGGCGAAGTCGTCGGTCGCTCCGTGGACATGCCCGCCACGCACCCCGCCGCCGGCGAGCCACCACGAATAGGCCCGGCCGAAGTGATCGCGCCCCTTCGGGTTGGCCGGATCCCCCTGGCCGAACGGAGTCCGACCGAACTCTCCCCCCCAGGCAACGAGCGTGTCATCGAGGAGCCCACGCTCTTTGAGGTCGAGGACGAGCGCCGCCGACGGCCCTTCGGTGTCGCGACATTGCTCCTCGAGTTGCGTGAACAGGTTGCCATGCTGGTCCCAGCCGGCATGCATGAGCTGAACGAATCGGGTGCCTCGCTCGAGGAGTCGCCGGGCGATGAGGCAGTTGGAGGCGAAGCTCCCCTTCAGATGGACGTCGGGACCGTAGCGGTCGAGGACGCGCTGCGGTTCGGAGGAGAAGTCGGTGAGTTCGGGAACGCTCGCCTGCATCCGGAAAGCCATTTCGTACTGCGAGATCCGGGTGTCGATTTCCGGATCGCCGTAGTCGGCCAGATGGGCCGCGTTCATCGCCGCCACGTCATCGAGGAGCGCGCGCCGCGCCGCCCGACTCACGCCGGGGGGATTGGCCAGATAGGGAACCGGATCGCCGGTATTGCGGAAGCGCACCCCCTGATGACGGCTCGGCAGGAAACCGCTCCCCCAGTAGTAGTCGAAAAACAACTGACCGCAGGTCTTCGCCTTGTCGGAGGAGGTCATGACGACGAAGGCTGGGAGCTCGTCGGTTTCGCACCCCAGGCCGTAGTTCAGCCAGGCCCCCATGCTCGGTCGGCCCGGCACCTGCGCGCCGGTCATGAACAGCGTCACGCCCGGGGCGTGATTGACCGCCTCGGTGTTCATGCTGCGGACGACGCAGATCTCGTCGGCGATCCCGCCGATGTTCGGCAGCATCTCCGAAAGCTCGATCCCGGAATTGCCGTAGCGCTTGAAGGGCTTGATGGCCGGCTGGATCGGCCACTTCGCGTAGCCGCTCGACATCGTGGAGAGCCGCGTCGTGCCGCGGACGCTCTCGGGAATGTCCTGGCCGGCACGCTCGCGCATCACCGGCTTGGGGTCGTAGAGATCGACGTGCGACGGCCCGCCCCCCTGCCAGAGCATGACAACCCGCTTCGCCTTCGGCGGATGGTGGGGGAGATCCGGGAGACCGGCGATCGCCGGGCCGGCCGCGACCCCCTCCCTGCCGAGCATCGCCGCGAGCGCCACCCCGCCGATCCCCATGCCAGCCGATCCGAACAGGCGGCGGCGCGAGACGCGGGCCGCATTCTCCGCGAAGGCGGAGAGGAGATCGGGGTTCGCGGGGAGGCTGGCTGGGCGCGGATCACTCACGGGTGAGGGCCTCGTCGAGGTTGAGGATCGCCAGGCAGACCGCCGACAGGGCGGCATGATCGACCGGCTCGAGCGATTCGTCCTTCGGGCTCGAGCCCACCGATACCAAGGCCTTCGCCGCGTCGGTGTCGGCAGCGTAGATCTCGCGCTGCCGCTGATGCATCCGCCGCAGGGCAGCCAGATCGAACTCGGTCGGCACGCGCGAGACGATGCGACGGAAGGCATGGGCGAGCCGACCATCGAGATCGGGCGAAGCCTTTGTCGCGGCCGCGGCGAGAACGCGTGCCGCCTCCACCCAGGTCGGATCGTTGAGCGTGGTGAGGGCGTGGAGCGGGGTGCAGGTGGTGGAGGTGCGAACACGGCAGGTCTGCCGGTTGGCTGCGTCGAACATGTTCGCCGGGCTCACCGTCCTCCGCCAAAAGGTGTAGAGGCTGCGACGGTTGAGATCGCTCCCCTGCGACAACGGATAGGTGAAGTCGCGTTCCTTCGTGATCGCCAGCGCCTCCCAGATCTCATCGGGCTGATAGGGATACACCGGCCGGCCACCGATCCGCCGGTCGAGGAGGCCGCTCGCGGCCAGCGCCACGTCGCGGAGCACCGGAGCGGGCATGCGGAACCGGGCCGCCCGGCCGAAGCGTCGGTTCTCCGGATCCTTGGCGAGATCGTCCGGACGGACACGGCTCGATTGGCGGTAAGCGGCGCTGGTGGTGATGAGCCGGTGGATCTGCTTCTGGCTCCAGCCCCTGTCACGGAACTCGAGCGCCAGCCAGTCGAGGAGTGGCCGATGGAGTGGATATTCCCCCTGCACCCCCATGTCTTCGACCGTCTTGACGAGCCCGAGTCCGAAAAAGTGCTGCCACATCCGGTTGACCTGAACCCGCGCCGTGAGCGGGTGATCGGGGCGAAAGAGCCACTGGGCGAGCCCGAGCCGGTTCGCGGCCGCGCCCTCGGGGAGGGGCGGAAAGAGCGCCGGCGGAAGAAAACCGAGGGGATCCCCCTTCGGGTTGAGATACTCGCCCCGGTCGAGGAGCCTCGTCTCGCGCGGCCTGTCGTCGCTCATCACCATCACACGCGGGATCTGGTCGGCCCGGTAGTCACCCAACTGCCGGCGGAGAGACGCCGCGCGCTCGACCGGCGCCACCTTCCCGACGAGGTCGCTCCGCACCTTCTCGTCGAAGTGCTTCCGCAGGTCGGCGTCGATCGCCTGCCGATCCTCGGCCGTCCGCTCCCCTTCGGGCTTCTTGAGCTTCTCGAGAAGCCCCCCCGGAAGACCGGCTGCATCGCCGGGCGCACCCGATGCCAACAGCCCCTTCTGCCAGCCGGCGAAGGCGGCCTCGACGATCGGGGACGCCTCGGTGTCAGCGGCGGCGATCTGCTTCTCGAAGTCGGCAATCCGGCTGTTGTTTTCCTCGGTCGGAAGCTCGATCAGCGGCGGCGCCACTCGGATGCGGCTCGAGAAATACTGCGGCACACCACTCTCCGAGAGCCGGTTGAAGGCATCGAGGAAGCGGTAATAGTCGACCTGCGTCAGCGGGTCGTATTTGTGGTCGTGGCACTGGGCGCAGGCGAGGGTGAGGCCGAGCCAGGTCGTGCTCGTCGTATCGACCCGGTCGAAGAGGTTGTTGAACCGCTGCTCCTCGGCGATCGCCCCCCCCTCGCCGTTGAGGATGTGATTCCTGTTGAAGCCGCTGGCTATTTTTTGCTCGACCGTCGCGTCGGGGAGGAGATCGCCGGCGAGCTGCTCGGTGGAGAAGCGGTCGAACGGCATGTCGGCGTTGAGGGCCCTCACGACCCAGTCGCGCCACATCCACTGCCAGGTGTCGCCGTCCTGCTGAAAGCCGTTGGAATCGGCGTACCGGGCGGCATCGAGCCAGGGCAGCGCCATCCGCTCGCCATAATGCGGACTGGAGAGGAGACGGTCGACGAGTTTCTCGTAGGCGTCGGGGGACGGGTCGGCGACGAAGGCGTCGACCTCCTCGGGCGTCGGCGGGATGCCGATGAGGTCGGCCGAGAGACGGCGGATGAGGGTCGTCCGGTCGGCTTCGGGGGAGGGCTTCATTCCCACCGCTTCGAGGCCGGCGAGGACAAAAACGTCGATGCCGTTGCGGACCCACCCCCCATGGTTCACCGCCGGTGGCTCGGGGCGGGCTGGTGCCTCGAAAGCCCAGTGTTTCCGGTACTCGGCGCCGGCGGCGATCCAGCGGTCGAGGAGCGCTTTCTGCTCGGCCGAAAGCCTCCGGTTGGACGACGGCGGCGGCATGACGACGTCTTCGTCGGTGGAATGGATCCGCTCGAGGATCGAACTCGCGCCGGGATCACCGGGAACGATTGCCCGGGCGGCGAGCGCCGCGTCGCGGTCATCGAGGCGCAGATCGGCTTGCCGCTTGTTGCCATCCTGCCCGTGGCAGTAGAAGCAGTTTTCCGAGAGGATCGGCCGGATGTCGCGGTTGAAGTCGATCGGGGCGTCGGCGGGCGCCAAGGATGGACAGGCCAAGCCGATCGCTGTCGCCAGCACTCCCCCCACCCAGGCCGAGATCCTCCATGAACTTCCCGGCCGGCCAGCCCCTGCCGGCCGGGCCACGCACAACGAACGGGGAATCGCCCCGAGCCCCGGAGGCACCCGATCGATCGCCACGGTGGTGGTGGAGTGCGGACGCGTCATCATGGCGCCTGGACGTGTCGATTACCCAACGGGCCGGCCCTACGCTGACCCCTTGCAGACCCTGCGCAGCCGTCAAACTCTAGCACCATGACTCTACCCCGCGAAACCGCTCCTGAGTCGTTCCCCCCGGAGCCCCCCCGGATTCCGACACAGACCGACGTCGCCGTGGTCGGGGTCGGGGCCGCCGGACTCTTCGCCGCGACCTGGGCCGGGCGGGCTCAGGCGACCGCGGGGAGGCCGGCGGCGGTCGTCGGCATCGACGGGGCCCGAAAGCTGGGGGCGAAGATCCTCGTGTCGGGGGGCGGTCGCTGCAACGTCACCCATTGGCGGGTCGACGAACGCGACTTTGCCGGCAGCACGTCTCCGGCGATCCGCAAGGTCCTCGGCCGGTTCACCGTCGAGCAGACCATCGCCTTCTTCGCCTCCTTCGGGGTCGCGTTCTACCGGGAGGCCGACACCGGCAAGCTCTTCCCTGAGTCTGATTCAGCCCGTTCGATCCTCGATGCGCTCCTCCGGGGAGCCGGGGCGGCCGGCGTGGCGCTCTTGTATCCGGCGAAGGTGACGCTCATCGAGCGCGACGGCGACCGCTTCCGCCTCGAGACCACCGCCGGCTCGCTGAGCGCCCGCAAGGTGATCCTCTGCACCGGCGGGAAGTCGCTGCCAAAATCGGGATCGGACGGCTCCGGCTTCGCCCTGGCGACGATGCTCGGTCACTCGATCACCGCGCCGGTCGTGCCGGCCCTCGTGCCGCTCGTGCTCCCGGCCGACCACTTCATCCGCGCGCTCACCGGACTCGCGCTCCCCTGCCGGTTCACGCTTCTCTCCTCGAAGGGGAAGACGGTGGCGACGAGCCTCGGCAGCACGCTCTGCACCCACACCGGCCTGTCGGGCCCCGCCACGCTCGACATCAGCCGGCACTGGCTCGTGTCACGGGACACCGATCCGGGGGCGCGGCTCCTCCTCGACTGGCTCCCCGAGGTATCGGAAGCCTCGCTCCAGCAGATGCTCCTGGAGAGTGGTGCCAGAGGCGCGACCTCCGTGCTCCGTCAGCATCTCACCGAACGCCTGACGCGGCACCTCTGCGACGCGGCCACTGCACCGCCGACGGGCGATCTCCCCCGCGAGGCGCGGCGCCGGCTCGTGACGGCGGTGAAAGGAATGGAATTGCCGGTAGTCGGCGACCGTGGCTTCACGATCGCCGAGGCCACGGCCGGCGGCGTGCCCCTGTCCGAGGTGCGGCTCGACACGATGGAGAGCCGGATCTGCCCGGGCCTCCATTTTGCCGGCGAGGTCTTGGACGTCGACGGCCGCATCGGCGGCTTCAATTTCCAATGGGCTTGGGCGAGCGCCTTCGTCGCCGGCTCGGCTGCTGGGCGGGGGTGAATGCGAGAATGGCGCCGGCCCGTCTCACCCCGCCGCGCGGCTGCGGCCGGCGAGGAGACGGTCGATCGCCGCGGTCACGACGTCGACGTCGATGTCGTGGATATCGGCGACGCCGGTCGGCCAGCGGAGCCCCGAGACCGTGGCGGGGAAGAGCGATTCGTGGAGCCGTTGGCGGAGCGGCTTCACCGTCCGCGAGGAGCGGATCACCTCGACGGGCGTCCCCCACGGGCACCATTGATTCGGATCGGTCGGCCCGAACAGCGCCACCACCGGCACCCCGTGCGAGGCCGCGACATGGAGGAGTCCGGTGTCGATTCCCAGGCAGAGATCCATCCGCGACAGGAGCGATCCGGTGTGGCGGAGATCGAGATCCTTCGTGAGATCGTGAACGCGGCCGCTTCCGGCGTGACCGGCCAAGTCGGCAATCCGCTCGTGCATTCCCATGTCGCGCGGCGCGCCACAGAAGAAGACATCGCAGCCGCGCGAAGCGACGAGCCAGGCCACGATCCGGGCCATCCGCTCCACGGGCCATTCCTTCTCCACCGCCGTCGAACGGGGAGCCACGAAGACCCGGGCCCGACCGGGGGAACGATCGCGGAGGATCGCGTCGACCTTCCTCCCCACGTCGTCGGCCACCCAGTTCTCATTGTGGCCGTCGTCAATCGGGATCGAATCGGCCCGGAGGAGGTCGAGGAACACCTCCACCTCGTGCCGGTGTTCGCGGATCCGGACGGCGCGCGAGAGGAGCATGCCCCCGCCCTGCTCAGCGAAGCCGACCCGATGCGGGATCCCGGCCAGCCACACCGGGAGGAGACTCGACACCGACCGCTTGAGGACGTAGGCCCGGTCATACTGCCGGCCCCGCAGCCAGGCCGCATTGGCCCGCAGCGCGGCCAGCGGAGCCCGCGAGCGCGGGGCTGCCGGGGCGATGATCAACTCGTCCAAGTAGGGGCAGTCGGCCAGCACGCTCCCCGCCCCCTTCTCGACGAGGACGTCGATCCGGGCCGCCGGAAAGTGCCGGCGGAGGTTCCGCAGGAACGGGATCGCCAGGACCGTGTCGCCGACGAAGCGGGTGCGGACAACGAGGATCCGCAGCGGGGCGAGGTCGGCTGGCTTTTGTGCTTCGGGCATGTCGGGGACGACAGTGTCTAGAAGGCTGTGGATAGCGTGTCCGCCGCAGGATGCGGCGGCCGACACCCCCGGAAAACTCCGCTTTCCGGGGGGTGTCTCGAGTGGAAAAAGGTCAGGGATGACTTTTTCCACGGCCAGCGAGGTGCCCGCGTCGTCACCGCGCGAAGCCGACGAAGAAGCTGAACAACTGCTGACTGTCGTAGGGGGCGTAGACGATCGGGACGGCGAAATCGAGCGCGATCGGCGCCGGGCCCATCGCCGGCAGCGTGATTCGCAAACCCACGCCGGGGGCGACGCGCATCTGGTTGATGCTGACGTTCGACTCGACGGTACCGAAGTCGGTGAACACGACGCCGCGGAGCGTGTCGTCGGCAGTAATCGGAAACAGGTACTCGACCGTATTGAGCCACTCGAACGGACCGCCGACGATCGCCCCGTTCTGCCGCGGGCTCGCTCCGCGGAACACGAAGCCGCGGAGGGTGTTGTAGCCACCGGCGTAAAAGTTGTCGTAGGCGGGGGTGTTGGGCCCCGACATCCCGAGCACCGAACCGACGGAGAGAACGTGACGGCCCGAGCCGTCGGGACGCTCGTTCAACAGGAAGTACTGCCGTCCCTCGAGGATGCCACGGGGATAGACGAACGTGCCGATGACCTGCTCGAACTCGAACGTCACCAAATGCCCCTGCGTGGGGAGGAAGGGGCTGTCGCGGGTGTCGTGGACGATGCCCGTGCTGAAGCCGTAGACGGAGTTCGTGCCGAGCATCTCCTGGATCTTCGGCGCGTAGACGCGGGGATTGAAGACGTTGACGCTCTCGCCGCGGAAGCCGGCGTTCACCGAGAGATCGGGGGCGAAGGCGAACTGGTAGCCGAGGCCGACGCGCCCCCCCGCCCGGGATTCGGCCCAGTCGTAGAACGCCCGTGTGTAGTAGGACGCGCTCGTCGACAGGCCGATCCGGGTGTCGAAGAGGTAGGGCTCCTGGAAGGTCGCCGTGTAGCGTTGCAACTGCGTGCCGGGCGCGGCCTCGAGGCGGAAGCGCTGGCCGGCGCCGCGGAAGGCGGTGCCGTTGCGGATGTCGTCCCAACTCCGTGGCAGGCGGGTGATGTCGAAGTTCTGCTCGTCGACGACGATGTTGCCGACGAGGCCTGCATTGGAGTTGACGCCGGCACCGATCATGAGGCGTCCGGTCTGGGTCTCCTCGGCGTCGACATCGACGACCACGTACGGCTCCTGGCCGGGGAACACCTGCGGCGGTTCGGCAAACCCTGGCTGGAATCCCGGGGGAAGCGGCTGCCCCGGGAAAACCCCCTGCGGCGGGGGCAGGACCTGGGCCTGGGGCTGCCACGGGGCCGGGGCCGTCGCACCGGGCTGGAATGCCGCCGACGGAGCGGCGGGCTGAAATCCACCCGCCGACGGAGCGGCGGGCTGAAATCCACCCGCCGACGGAGCGGCGGGGAAAGCAGGCGCCGCCGGCTGTTGAGCGACGTAGGTGGGCTGCTGCGGCGCAGCGGTGCGGCCGTAGTCGACCGCCTCCGGGCCGGTGGGTGCCAGCGCCGTTCCACCCCAGGGCGTGGCCCCGGGGGGGACGGCGGCGGGCTGCTGGGCGTAGCCCGGCTGATTGGCGTAGCGCGGTGGGAGCGAGCCCGGCACGACCGCTTGGCCGGGCTGCTGAGGAGCCTGCTGGCCGAACGGCTGCACCGGTTGCTGGGCATAGGGCGCCGGCTGGGCATAGACCGGCGGCGGGCTCTGCCCGCGCCACACCGGCGCTGTGGCGCGGGTCGGAGGGGCCGGAGCCGCAGGTGCCGGGGCGACAAACTGGCCTCCGGTCGCAGGAGCGGATTCAGCCGGCATCTCCCCTTCGAGGATCAGGTCGATGACGGCATCCTCGGGCTCCGCGCCGTCGGGGCTCTGCCCCCGGAAGCCGGGGCGCTTCGGGTCGCGGGCCAGTTGCAGGTCGTCGTCATCGGGCTTGCTGAAAACGATCCGCGGACCATCTCCCTTCGCGGCATCTGCGGCGAACAGACTGCTCGACTTCAGCCGCCGCTCGTCCTCGCGGAGCTTGCGAATGTCGAGGATGTCCCCCGGCCGCAGCGAGAGCCGATTGAGGATCGTGCTGTGGCGGGTGTGGGGATGTTCGCCGCGGATCCGGACGTTGATCTTGCCGACCCGGTATCGCTGTCCCTCGGCGACGTTGTAGACGAGGTCGAGTTCGCCCGGCTGCTCGAGGAAGCGGGGATCGGCGCGGATGTCGGCGAACACGAACCCACGACCACCGTAGATGTCGCGAATCAGGCCGAGATCGGCATCCATCTTCGACTGGTTGAACGGCTCGCCGCTCTTGAGCTTCAGGTCGCGGGAGAGGAACTCGCTCTTGAACTTGCTGTTCCCGATGAACGAGATATTGCGAACGTTGTAGCGCGGTCCCTCGTTGATCACGAACGTCAACAGCGTCCAATCGCGGCCGCCGCCGTGCACGACCTGGAGCTCGCGGCCGACCTTCGCCTGGAAGAAACCGAGGCTCCGGTAGTAGGCCGTGATCAGATCGACGTCCTGATCGATCTTGTCGCGGTCGATCTCGCCGCCGATGAGCCAGAAGATGCCCGGCTTCGACTTGATCTGGGTCATCAACCGGGCGTCGCTGGCGATCGTATTGCCGACGAAGTTCGTCCAGAGCGACTTCTTGCTCTTTCCCTCATCGACGAGGAACACGGCCCCTTTGTCGCCGGGCTTGCTCCCCTCGACCGTGGTCACCTTCGCGCCGTCATAGCCCTTCTCGTGGTAGTACGACTCGATCCGGCGGCGAGCCTCCTCGACGACATACGGGTCCATCGCGTCGCCGACGTCGATCTCCGCCTTCTTCCGCAGCGTTCGCGTGGTGACGCGTTCGTTGCCGACATACTTCACATAGCGGAGCATCGGCCGCTCGACGACCTGGAAGATCACCACGACCCCCTCGGCGACCCGCACCGTCTTCGGCCGGACATCGACGAACTTCCGACTCCGGTGGAGCGTGCGGACGTCCTCCTCGACCGACTGGACGTCGAAGATCTGGCCAGCACGGGTGACGAGCTTCGGGAGCTTCGAAACCTCGGTAGCGTGATTTCCCTCGATCCGGACCTCGACGATCCGATTCGATTCATCCACGGCTCCAAGCGCCGCCGCGGGCGCTGGGGCTTGGGGACGTGACGGCTCGGGGCCGGAGAGCGGGGCCGGGGCGGTCGGAGGGGCAAGTCCCGGCGGGACCGCGGCCGGCGAGAGGGCTCCGGGCGCCGGCAGGCCGGGGGAGGCGGGGGGCGGGAGCAGTTCTCCCGGGGCCTGACCGACCGCAACCCGACCGGGGAACATTCCGAGGAGGACTGCCAGCGCGACGGCCAGCCTCCACAGGTGTCCGCCGCGGCGCGCGCCGGCCATCCGCGGGCCGGTGACCGGCTGCAGATCGCGGAAATCTGACGTCCGTGGGTCGACGGGCATGGGGGGGCGACTCGGTGCGGCGACTCGGTGCGACGACTCTCGTGCCACGGTGTGGCTGCGGAAGCCGGGGACTGATAGCGGAGCCGACGGGACCACCACAAGGCGAAATCCTTTTTCCTCCAGTCGGGCCCCCTCTTCGGCCGACGCCGATCGCGGACCGAGACAGCCCCTTCCCTCCGCCACCCCCCCAGGCTGATCCTTGACTGGCCGCTGGAGGCCCCGGTAGTGTTGATGGACGGGCTTGAAGCGCGTCCGGTACGCCCCGTGCACGGCGCCCCCCCGACTCCCCGGCCTTGCCCATGCCGCCAACGGTCATCGACCTGCGTCGCACCGATGACGCCCGCGATGTCGTCCATCGGGCGGTTCAGGCCCTTGCCGAGGGGCGCTGCGTCGGCTTCCCCACCGAAACCGACTACTGTGTCGCCGGCTCGCTCCGCCACCCCGCCGCCGTCGAGGCGCTCCTGGCCCATGCCCCCGTCCGCTCGGGCGAACCGCGGCTCAGCCTCGCGCTCAAGGGGGCCGACGAATGTTTCGATTGGGCGCCGGGCCTCAGTCCCGTCGGCCGTCGCCTCACCCGCCGCTGCTGGCCTGGGCCGGTCGTCGCGCTCGTGGAGGGAAATCACCCCGACAGCCTGGTCCATCAGTTGCCCCCGGCGGCTCGTGACGCGGTGACGGGGGACGGTCAGCTTCGGCTCCGCGTTCCGGGCCACCCGATGCTCACAGACTGCATGCGAATGCTCGCCGGGCCGATCGCCCTGCTCGAGCCACTCGCTGCGGGACAGGCTCCTGTGTCGGCCGAAGACCTCCTCGCCTGCCCGACTCCAAACCTTTCGCTCGTTCTCGACGACGGCCGCACCCGCTATGCCCAGGCCGCGACCGCCGTCGCCATCGAAGCCAAGTCAGTCCGGATCGTCCGGCCAGGGATCGTCTCCGAGGAAACCATCCGGCGGCTCTCCAGCCTGATGGTGCTCTTCGTTTGCACGGGCAACACCTGCCGCAGCCCGATGGCGGAGGCACAGTTTCGCCTCATGATGGCCGATCGCCTCGGCTGCCGGCCGGACGAGGTCGAGAGCCGCGGCGTGGTGATCGCCAGCGCCGGCCTCTCCGCCTGGGGAGGGGGCAAGGCGAGCCCCGGGGCCCTCGAGGCGATGACCGAGGTCGGCGCCGACCTTTCCGGCCACGAGAGCCAACCGGTGACCGAGAATCTCGTCCGTCAGGCCGACGTGATCCTGACGATGACCGCCTCCCACAGGGCCGGCGTTCTGGCCCAGTTTCCGGAGGCCGGGGGGCGTGTTTCGATGCTCTCCCCCGACCGGCAGGACGTCCTCGACCCGATCGGCGCCCCCCTCCCGACCTACCGCCGCTGTGCCGAGCAAATCCGCGGGCATTTGGCCGCGCGGATCGATACACTGGCAGACTCGATCCCCCGATCCTAGGCTGACTCGTTCGGTCGGCGGGGAGGCTGAGCACGGGGATCTTTCAGGCTCGTTTTTCAGGGGTGCCAGCAGGGCACGCAGGAGTGGATGATCGATGCGCATCGCCATTGGCAGTGACCATCGGGGCGTCGCGGCGCGGCTGCGGCTCATCGGGTTGCTCGAACGGATGGGCCATGAAGTCGTCGACTGCGGCAGTCACGGGACCGACGCCGTCGACTATCCCGATATCGCCGCCGACGTCGCCCACCGCGTCAGTCAGGGGACCGTCGACCGTGGCGTCCTCCTCTGCTGCACCGGGGTCGGGATGGCGATCGCCGCCAACAAGGTCCAAGGTGTCCGTGCGGCCACCTGCCACGATCTGGTGACCGCCGAGATGAGCCGCCGCCAC
Source organism: Planctomycetaceae bacterium (assembly GCA_947453375.1). Taxonomy (GTDB): domain Bacteria; phylum Planctomycetota; class Planctomycetia; order Pirellulales; family UBA1268; genus QWOP01. The sequence goes on along the minus strand of CANGGT010000005.1, from coordinate 10,058 downwards.
AACGATCTCAACGTCCTCTGCCTGTCGGCCGAGATGCTCGGCCAGGAACTCCAAGACAAGATGATCCAGACTTGGCTCGAAACGCCCTTCGAAGGGGGCCGCCACGCCCGGAGACTGGCGAAGATCGAGGCCCTCGAGCCCGACTGCGGCGGGACGTCGAGCGACGCAACCGAGGGGTGAGCGACGGCGCCGGGCCCGTGTTCCCGTTCGCCGTCCCTCGAACAGGCACGATCAGCGCCTGACGAATGTCTCCGCTGATGGGTTGTGCGCTGACCAGGCAGGGCGCTGTTTCAAATCAACGCCTCGCCGTTCGCGCTTGCGAGTCACCCCCGCCGGCAGCCCGTCGCCGGGCTGCCGTGGCCAACCCCTCTCAGCCCACCTGGTGGCCGTTGACGTTCACCCACTGGCGGCTCTTGGCGCTCGAGAGCACCGCGTCGCAGACACGCTGCGTCTCGAGGGCGTCGCGGAAGGTCGGATGGGCGGGCTTCTTCTGGGCATAGGCCTCGAGGAAGTCGGCGACCTGATGAACGAAGCTGTGCTCGTAGCCGATCGCCAGCCCCGGCACCCACCACTTCCCCATGTAGGGATGATCGCCGTCGGTGACGTGGACGCTCTTCCAGCCGCGCTCCGACCCGGTGTCGGAGTAGTCGAAGACCTCGAGCCGGTGGAGATCGTGGAGATCCCACTTCAGGCTCATCTTCTCGCCGTTGATCTCGAAGGTGTAGAGCGCCTTGTGGCCGCGGGCGTAGCGGGTGCTCTCGAAGAGGCCGAGCGAACCGTTGGTGAAATGGCAAAGGAACGAGCAGGCGTCGTCGATCTTCACAGGCTCCACCTTGCCGGTGAGCGTGTGCGTCCGCTCTTTGACGAAGGTCTCCGTCATCGCCGTGACGTCGGAGACCGGGCCGTTGAGCCACAGCGCCGTGTCGATGCAGTGGGCGAGGAGATCGCCCGTCACGCCGCTCCCGGCGGCGGCGGCATCGAGCCGCCACAGCGCCGCGCCCCCCTGGGGGAGATCGGCGTTGATCGTCCAGTCCTGGAGGAACTCGGCCCGATAATGGAACACGCGGCCGAGCCGGCCGGAGTCGATGAGCTGCTTGGCGAAGGTCACGGCCGGGATCCGGCGGTAGTTGTACCAGACGGTGTTGGGCACGCCCGCCTTCTCGATCGCCGCCACCATCTTCTCCCCCTCGGCGACGTCCATCGAGAGGGGCTTCTCGCAGAGGATCGCCTTGCCGTGCTTCGCCGCCTCGATGGCGATCTCGGCGTGGAGGTTGTTCGGCGTGCAGATGTCGATCGCGTCGATGTCGTCGGCGGCGACGAGCTTCCGCCAGTCGGTCTCGACGCGCCCGTAGCCCCAGCGGTCGGCAAAGGCCTTCGCCTTCTCCGCGTCACGGGCGGCCACCGCCTGGAGAACGGGGAGATACTCGAGATCGAAGAAGTCCCCCACCCGCTTGTAGCCGTTGGAGTGGGCCCGGCCCATGAAGCCGTAGCCGATCATGCCGATGCGGAGGGGTTTTGCCATGGGTGGAATGCCTTCGATGAAGCGGGAGAGGGAGGGGATGGTAAGGAATGGGAGGGAATCGTACGCGTGCTTGACGGCGACGATCAGGCCCAGCCGTGGGCGTTCCGGACCTCGATCATCTTGTTGAGGATCGTGTTCCAGGTGTGCGGGTTGTGGAGGGTGGCGTTGGGGAACATGCAGCCATCCCAGCAGATGTGCTTGATGCCTCGATCCTTCGCCCCCTCGAGCCAATAACCCGAGCACTTCACGATGTCGAGCTTGCCGTGGGGATCGTCAGCCGGGCAGTGCTTGCCGGTCTTGTCGTGCGAACCGGCGCCGTGGACGTTGCCGTCGTTCTGGGCAACGTGGAAGTCGATCGTCCAAGGGCGGAGCTTGTCGGTCATCTCCTTGTAGGCGGCCCAGAACTCCGCTTCGGTGTGCCCCGGCTTGAGGAGCGCGTGCTCCGGGGCGTTGTAGCCGAGGAGGTAGAGATACGTGTGGGCGAGGTCGCACTGGAAGCCGAGCGAGCCCGGCATGTCGACCGCCTCGAGGAGGTCGAGCATGTCCTTCCAGGAATGCATCCCGGCCCAGCAGATCTCCCCCTCGGCAGCGAGCCGCTCGCCGTGGCCTGCCGCCACGGCGGCCGCCTCGCGGAAGGTCGCCGCAATCCGCTTCGTATTGGCGGTGGCGTGCTCGCGCCACTGGTTGACGCCGAACTCCGCCGAATCGATGCGAATCACACCGTACTTCCGTACCCCATGCTCGTTGAAGATTCTCGCGATCCGGCAGGCCTTGCGGACGGCATCGATGAACTTCCCCCGCTGCACGGGGCTGCCCATCGCCGAATCGCCGACGGTGCCCGGCCAGATCGGGGCGACAAGCGATCCCACGGCGAAGCCGTAGGAGGCGATCTTGTCGGCGATCCGGCGGATCTCGTCGTCGGAGGCGTCGGGATTGGTGTGCGGCAGGAAGAGGAAGTAATCGATGCCGTCGAACTTCTGCCCGTTGACGCTCGCCGCCGCCGTCAGCTGGAGCATCGTGTCGAGGCTGATCGCCGGCTCCTGCCCCTCGCCATCCCCCTTGCCGACGAGGCCGGGCCACATGGCGTTATGAAGCTTGGGGGCGGAGTGCGCGGTCATGGACGGGGCCTTTCGAAAGGGGGTCGGGTGGGGGAATGGCTCACAAGCCGGATCGACCGGCGATCACCGGCTCGTCGGCATCATCGGCCGGTTCACTTCTTCCGGCCGCTGGCCGGGAGGTCGGCATGGACATCGGGGCCGAAGTACCGCAGGGCCACGAGCGGCCCCGGGCCGGTGTTGACCACCTCGTAACCGGCCGTCGCGGCATCGGCCGAGATGAACAGCTCGTCGGCGGTCATCTGGCCGAAGCGGATGAGGGTCGGCGTGGCGACGTCGTGCACGCCCACCTTTCCCTCACCCTGCACCGTGATCCAGCCACTCGCCCCGGCATCCTTGACGGTGATCCGGGCCCCCGGCTCGAGCGTCAGCTCCTTGGCGCTGAACAACTGCCGGCCGTCGACCTGACCGTAGACGATCCAACGATCGTGGGCCCCGCCGTCGGAGCGCTTCGCGTCGAGGATCGGCTCGAGGTAGTTGGCTTCCTTGAAGTGGGTGTCGACGTTCTTCTCCCAGTCGAGTTGGCCGATGATGAAGTCGAGATCGTGGTGCTTTTCCTTCGGCATGTCCTTGACCAGCAGGCTCCACGGCACGGCGCGCCCCTCGACGAGCGACTGGAACATCGCGAACACGTCGCTCCCCCACTGCGGCTCGTAGGTGAGAAGCGAGCCCGGGGCATGGAGGACGCCCGGCGGGATCAGCCAGCCGGTGCCGCGCTTGAGGCGGTAGGCCTTGGCGAGATCAATGATCCCGTTGTCGCCGCGGTTCCAGTTCTCGAGGCAGCGGCGAACATCCTCCTTCGTGGTCCCCGGCTCGAGGCCCATGAAGGTGTAGGGGAAGTTGTTGTCGCAGTTGTTGTATTGCGGCGGGAAGTAGTAGCTCTCCGGCTTCCCTTCGTGGCCGACGAGCTTGGCGTCCTCGAACGACTGGTGCATGTGGTGGGGGATCGGCCCCATGTTGTCGAAGAACTTCGAGTAGACCGGCCACTTCTGGTAGCGATCCCAGATCCCCTTGCCGACGAGTTTTGCCTGCCCCTCGGTGACGGCGTCCCGGAGGAGGAATCGCTGCCCCTCGTGGACACACCACGACAGCCCCTCGTCGGCGACGCGCCCCTCGTTGGCGGCTTCGGTCGTGCTTGCGAACCAGCGCTCGTCGATGCCGCCACGGTCGAGGCCGTAGGAGTAGTAGTCGTCGGGGTGGAGGCGGATCCGCTTGCCGGGATGGAGGAAGCTCCGCGGCACCCAGGTGGGGGAGAGGCGGAGGATGCCACGGCCGGCGTCCATCGCCTTGCCGAGGGCGGCGCCGACATTCTTGGCTTCGGGGAGTTTGGCGGTCGAGGCAGCGGCCATGCGTGGTCTCTTTCGTCGGGGTCGCGGGGCTCTTGGTGGCGTTTCCAGATGAATCGAGGGACGGAAAAACGGCCTGCCGCCGCCCCCTCCCAGACCGCAACGTTGTACGACTCCCAACGAAGAGCCGCAAGCATCGGCCGGCCGCCGCTTGTCCCCGTCGGCCGACACGCGATGATGGCCTGTTCATTCCCGTTCCCAACCGTTCTCCCGGCCCTGGAGCCCCCGATGCCAGCCTTCCGATCGGCCCTCCGTGCCGCCCTGCTCGTCGCCGCGATCCTCCCGGCCGGCAGAGCCCCTGCGGCCGACGAATTCCCCCGCTTCATCGTCCCCGGCGAGGAGCGGGCGCTCGCGCTCCTCGACGAGCTCCACGCCCACCATCACGCCCGGGCCTCGAGCGACTGCACCCTCTGGGACGGCTGGCTCCCCCACGCCACCCTGTGGGCCGCCGAGCCGCCGCGGCAGCATTACCGGACCTCGTTCCTCCGCCGGCGGATCGACGACGAGGGCTACGTCGCCATGCAACAGCATCGCGGCATGGCCCATTCCAACGGCTGGCCCTTCCCCGCCTGGCAGCAGAGCACCGGGTCGGGCTGGCACTTCTCCGTCTCGGGCGACGAGTGGGCGATCCAGCAGCTCGGACTCAAAGCTCTCGTGCCCCCGGGGGGCTTCGCGATCGACGGCGCGGCGCCGCGACCAGCCGCCGATCCACTCCGCGGCATGCTCCTCGATGTCGACGCCGACCGCGTCACGATCACCACGCCCCCCTTCCGCTGCGGCACGATCGTCGCGCCGTTTGCCCGGATCGAGTGGGGGGCCGAGCAGCTTCCGGCCGGGTCCTCGGCCCGGCTGAGGTGGCAGATCGAAGGACAGGAAGGCTGGCAGCCGGCGGCTGGCGTGCCCCTTCCGCTCCCTCCGGCCGACGGCACGCTCGTCTCCGTCGATCTCCCCCTCTACCGGGAGCCGGGCTACGGCGGCCTTCTCACCGGATATTCACTCGAAATCGACGGTGCCCGCGGGGCCACGGTGGCGCTGAAGTCGGTGATCACCGCCATCGACACGCGCCATCCGATCACCAATACCCTCTTCATCCGCGGCTGTGCCGAGACGTTCGCCTGGACCGGCGACCTCGACTTCCTCCGCCAGTCGCTTCCGCGGATGCGGCGTGCGGCGCGATGGGCTCTGGCGGAGTTCGATGTTCGCAAGGAACACCACGTCGTCGTCCGGTGGGTGGGGCACGACGGCCGCACCGGCCTCGAGGTGCAGCCCGATGGCACGAAGCGGCTCCTTCCCGGCCTCGGTGTCGGCAACAACTACTGGGATCTCCTCCCCTTCGGTGGCCACGACAGCCTGGCGACGATCTACCTCGCCGACGCCCTCGCGCGCCTCGCCGATCTCGAATCCGCCGTCGCTCATCATCCCGAATGGATGATGCCCGCCGGGACGCCGCCGCCTCCTGGCGGCGGCGTCACCGACGCAGTCTTCAGCCCCGACGATCTGCGGAGCCTTGTTGCCGCGATCAAGGCCGACTTCCAGTCGCGCTTCTGGGATCCCGCCAAGGGCCGGTTCGTCGGCTGGATCGACGCCACCGGTAAAGCCCACGACTACGGCTTCACGTTCGTCAATCTCGAGGCTATCGCGTATGGCCTCGCGTCGCCTGATCAGGCACGGGCGATCCTCGAATGGCTCGATGGAAAGCGCGAAATCGACGGCGACACCGCGCGCGGCGCCGACATCTACCAGTGGCGCTTCGCCCCGCGGGCGACGACGAAGCGCAACGTCGAAACCTACTGCTGGGTCTGGTCGGGGCCGGAATCGATCCCGTGGGGGGGGCAGGTCCAGGACGGCGGCGCGGTCCTCGGCTTCAGCTACCACGATCTTCTGGCGCGGTTGTCTACCAACGGGCCCGACGACGCCTGGCAGCGACTGCAGGCGATCATCGACTGGTATGCGGAGGTGAAGGAGGAGGGGGGCTACCGGAAGTACTACGCCCCGGAGAAGGGACGCGGCACACTCCAGGGGGGCGGGCCGCCGGGAGGCCTGGGGATCGACGAGGAGTTCATGGAGAGCGTCCTCGTGCCGCAGGTGATGCTCTACGGCTTCCTCGGCTTCGAGCCGACGGCCGAGGGCTGCCGGATCGCCCCGCAGCTCCCTTCGACCTGGCCGGAGCTGACCGTGACGGCGATCCGGATCCACGATTCCCAGATCGACGTCACCGCCCGCCGCGACGGGAGCGTGACGGTGCGACGCCGAGCCGTGGGCACCAGCCCCCTGGCGATCGAGGCAGGCGGAGCCGCAGCCACCTTGCCACCGGAGGCCGGCGCCGAGGTCACGCTGCCTGGTCGGTGAGCGAAGCAGGGGGAGGATCGCCCGACACCTGCGGCGGCTTGTCGAACACCTTCACGAGCGCCGGCAGGCAGAAGATGTCGCACAGCAGCGCGATGCCGAGCGTGACGATGCCGAGCGAGGCGAAGTCGCGGTGATCGCGGCTTTCGCTGGCGAGCACCGACGAGAATCCGGCCACGAGGACGATCGTCGTCATGATCATCCCCGTCCCCACCTCGGCGAACGCCTGGCGGATCGCTTCGGTCTTCTCGAGCCCCTGGTCGAGCTCGAAGCGGTAGCGGGAGAGGAAGTGGATCGTGTCGTCGACGGCGATCCCCAGGCAGATCGTCAGGGCGCACACCGAGACGATGTCGAGCGGCTGCCCCGTCGCCACCATCCAGCCCGTGGCGGCGGCCAATGGGAGCATGTTGGGGATGATCGCGATCAGCCCCAGCCGCAGCGACCGGAACGCCACGACCATGACGACGAGAATCTCGATCGCGGCGGTGCCGAGGCTGCGGGCCAGATCGACGACGACCTGATAGAGATCTCGCCACCGCACGATCGGCTCGCCGGAGAGCGAGAGCTCGAAGCCCGGATGCGCCCCCTCGATCCGTCGCAGTTCCTCGTCGACCCGTTCGAACGTCGGCTTGCAGGCGACCGTGCCCCGGTCGGGAACGCGGAAGGTCACCCGCGCCGTCCGCTTCAAAGGATCGTAGAGGCTCTCCTTGAGCGGCGGCGGGAGGAGGTCGAGGAGATCCATCCGCTCGCGGGCCGCCCCCTCGCCGGGGAGGGCGTCGATGAGCCGGCAGACGGAGAGCGGGTGGCCGAGGAGCGACTCGGCGGCGAGGACGCCATCGATCTCGACGAGGACATCGGCGATCTCCTCCGGGGACTTCTCGTCGCTCCATTGGAGATCGGCCGAGCAGACATCGAGCCCCCCCATCGCCTTGTCGAGGTGGTCGAGGGCGCGCTGCGCCTCGCTCCCCGGCGGGAGGATGTTCGCCTTCCGGTCATCCGGCTCGAGCCTGAGGGCCACGAAGGCCAACGCCGCAAACAGACCGATCGTCAGGGCACTGGTGACCCGGGCGTGGCGGAGGGTGAAGTCGATGCCGCGGGCGACGTGGTGGAGCTGACCGCCGATCACCTCGCGGCCGGCGCCGCGGGCGAGGACGCGGCTCCAGGGGGTGGCACAGCACAGCGGCAGCACCGTGAGCACCGCCACCCACGTGCAGGCCACGCCGATCACGCACGACCAGCCGAAATCGCGAACGACCTCATGGCGCGCCAGCGACAAAGAAGCCATTCCGATCGCGGTCGTGATCATCGTCAGGAAGCAGGCGACGCCGACGGTCGAGAGCGCTCGCCGGCAGGCCTCGCGCGGGGTCAGCCCGGCGGCGAGCCCACGGCGGATGTCGACCATCATGTGGACCGAGTCGGCGAAGCCGACGAGGCTCAAGAGCACCGGGAGGATGACATGGCTGAAGGGGTTATCTTGGAGGCCGATGGCGCGGACGAGCCCGAGCGTCCAGAAGACACCCAGCGCCGGCGCCGCGGCGGTGACGACGACGACCGAAAGCCCCCGGAAGAGAACGGCCGAGAGGGCGAGGATCAGGCCGTAGCCGACAAACTGGAAGAGCCGCTCGTTGGCATCGCGGTTGCGCACCCATTCCAGCCGGATCGGCACTGGGCCCGTGAGGGCCACAGAAATCGGCACACTGGGGTGTTCTGCCGCCGCGGCTTTGGCCGTCTCGACGAGGGCCTCGGTGACATCTTTCTCGTCCTGGACGAGGGCCCAGTCGTAGGTGATGAGGAGGAGGAGCGTCTGAGCGTCGGGGGAGAGAAGTTGGCCGATGACGAGTGGATGGTCGAGGGCCTTGGCGCGGGCGACCTCGAAGCGCTTCGGCGAGGCCGGGCCGCGCGGGAGGATCGGCTCGTCGAGGCCGAAGATGTTGAGCGGCGGCGCCCGGTCGAGCCAGGTGATCCCTGCCACCGCGTCGAGCGCTTCCAGACGCTCGACGACATGCCGGAGGGCGACCGTTCCCTCGCGGGTGAACACCTGCGGACATTCCACCACCATGATCGCGTCGGCCCGCCCGAGCGCCGAGCCGCGGCCGCGGCCAGCTCGCCTCGGCCGCCCGCGGGAGATCTCGGCACGCGGGGCCGCTGCCGGTCCACCAGCGGCGCTAGCGGGTCGTTCCTTGGGCGCATCCCCCTCGCCCTTCGCCTGCCACCACGTTCCCTTCCCGGCCCCTGCGGCAAAGCCCGGATCGCGGTAGCCGGCGGCCGCGATCGCCGAGAGCCCGAGGGTGAAGAGGAGGCAAAGCCAGGGACGATCGATGACGGCCGCAAACGCCCGCGCCGTGGCCGAGAGCCTGGGGGAAGCCGATGGTGTCCCGCCGGGCCCGTGGCCTGACGGCGCGCGATTGCCTGTCACCGGCGCCCCCGCATCGCGCGGCGCGCCTCGTCGCGGGTGATCCGGCCATCGCCATCGGCATCGAGGATCGAGAACGAATAGTCGCGGACGATTCGGCTGGCCTCGGTGCGGACGACGACGCCGTCTCGATCGGCGTCGAACCGGGCCAAGAACGAATCAGCCCGGGCCGCGGCGACGCTATCCTCGGGCTCCGCGCTAGCCGCCGCCACGGCCGGCGCCGCTTCCTCCGCTGCCACGAGCGGCTTGGCGACCTCGAAGAAGGCCAGGGCCATCTCCTCCCAGGTCTGCTCTCCCCACATCACCGTCTCGGCGGGATCGGGGTTGGTCGGATTGGCGGCGGAGTTGTCAAAGCGGGCGACGATCTCGAGCGCGTCGATCCCATCGAGCGGCAGGGGTTCGGAAAACTCGTACGTGTGCTGCCAGTTGAAGTCGTAGCGCGGCACGGAGAGGAGCGTCTCCGTCTCGCTTCCCCGGCGCGCCCGCACCTCAAAAGCCTTGCCGCGGAGATGCATGTGGGGGGAGACGGCCAGAAGGGTGCTCCCCTGGGAAAATCCCTTCATCTCGGCGCGGACCTCGTGGTTGGCGGCGTGAGGGGGGATCTCGAAGTCCTGATCGACCGCGGCGAGCGTCACGACTTCGTGAGTCACCTCCTCGCGCGGCATCGTCACGACGCCGACGCTCGTCAGATCGTCGCACTCGCGGCCATCGGGGGTGTAATGCATCTGGAAGACGAACTTCGACCGGGCAGGGATCCGCCGAGCATGCCCCGCCGGGAAGGCGGTGGCCCGCTGGCCGGGCACGTAGGCGGTGACGAAGCTCATCCCCCGGAAGTCGGAGAGGTTCTCGGGGCGGACGAAGACGATTCCATGGTGGACGACCGACGGTGCTCCCGGCACACACTGCGCCGCCGACACCCAGGTTTCGTCCTCGAAGTGCGGATCGGCGACGAAGTATTGGTAGTCGACGGTGCCCGATGCCGGCACCCGGTAGGGCCGCCGCCCGAGCGGCACGATCGCGTCAGGCGCTCGCGGCAGGCGCCAGCCATCGACCAGCGCCGGCGCCGGCGGGCTCTCGGTCGGATCCCCGGCGGGCATTCCCGCTTCGAGCCACGTCTTGAACAGCGCCGTCGCCTCGGCGGGGAATTGGCGGGCATTCTTGAAGCTGCCGTGCTCCGGGGCGGCATGCCAGGGGGGCATTCGCTCCTGCTCCATCGTCTCGAGCATCATCGCGGCCCAGCCACGCACTTCGTCGAGCGTCGTCACGTCGAAGGGACCGATTTCGCCGCTGCGGAGGCATTCGAGGCAATGCGTCTG
>CANGGT010000004.1 GCA_947453375.1 Planctomycetaceae bacterium | reverse complement strand
CAGCTCACCGATTGGCGGTTCCGCGTCCCCTCCCCGGACGACGACGCGACCCGTTCCCGGTTCGGCGGGGGGAGCAGCACCAGCGGCGGGGCCGCCGATCCGATGGCGATCAACAGCGCCTGCCACACGCGCAACTTCGAGGCCTTCGTCACCTCGCTCCGCGAAGGGCGCCGGCCCGCCCTCGATGCCCTCGAGGGACGGAAGGCCGTGGCCATCGTCACCGCCTGTTACAAGTCGGCCCGCACCGGACGGCCGGTGAAGGTCGAGGATCCCTCCTGATTCCGGAGTCGCGATGCGCTACGCCATCTGCAACGAGACGTTCGTCGACTGGCCGCTGGAGCGCGCCTGTGCGGCCGCGACGGCCGCGGGCTACACCGGCCTCGAGGTCGCTCCGTTCACCCTCGCCGGGCGGGCCACCGATCTTTCGGCGCGGGAACGGGCGACGATCCGCGACACGATCCGCGCCTCGGGTCTCACCTGCCTCGGCCTCCATTGGCTCTTGGCCAAGACGGAGGGCTTTCATGCGACGCACGCCGACGCCTCGGTCCGTCGGGCTACGACGGCCTACCTCGGCGAGCTTGCCCGCCTGTGCCGCGACCTCGACGGCCGCGTCCTCGTCTTCGGGTCGCCGAAGCAAAGGAGCCTTCTTCCCGGCACGACGCCACGGGAAGCGATCGACCGGCTCCGGGAAGTGTTCTCGGACCTCGTGCCAATGCTCGAGGAAACCGGCACCGTGGTGGCTCTCGAACCGCTCGCCCCATCGGAGACCGATGTCCTCAACACCGCCGCCGAGACCTGCCGGCTCATCGAGCAGATAGGCTCGCCGCACGTTCGCCTCCACCTCGACGTCAAGGCGATGTCGAGCGAAGCGGAGCCTATTTCCGCGATCATCCGGGCCTCGGCCCGCCACCTCGAGCATTTCCATGCCAACGATGCCAATCTCCGCGGCCCGGGCTTTGGCGACATCGACTTCGGTCCGATCTTCGCGGCCCTCCGCGGCGTGAGCTACCCCGGCTGGGTGAGCGTCGAGGTCTTCGATTATGCTCCCGGTCCGGAGCGCGCCGCCCGGGAGAGCATCGCCTACATGCGGGGGGTCGAGGCCGGGCTTGGGGCGGCGTAGGCGTTCGGCGCACCGGCGTGACCGATTCCACCGCTTCCCCCGCCCTCTCCTTCACGGGATCAACCTCCATGGCCGATCTGCCCCACTTCGAATCGAAGGGGACCGCGATCCCCAACGACGGCCTGCCGTGGTGGACCGGGATGACCCGCTACCACTGGTTCGTGCTCACGGTCGCGGCGCTGGGGTGGCTCTTCGACTGCCTCGACCAGCAACTCTTCAATCTCGCCCGCAAGCCGGCGATGGAGACGCTCCTCGCCTCCGGTGACGCCGTTGCCGATCCGAAAAACGTCGCCTTCTACGGCGGCCTCGCCACCTGCATCTTCCTCCTCGGCTGGGCCACCGGGGGGCTGATCTTCGGCGTCATCGGCGATCGCTACGGTCGTGCCAAAACGATGATGATCACGATCGTCATCTACTCGCTTTGCACCGGCCTCTCCGCGCTGTCGACGGGATTCTGGGATTTCGCCTTCTACCGGTTCATCACGGGACTCGGTGTCGGCGGGGAGTTTGCCGTCGGGGTGGCCCTCGTGGCCGAGGTGATGCCCGATCGGGCCCGGCCTCACGCCCTCGGTCTCCTCCAAGCCCTCTCCGCGGTCGGAAACTTCCTCGCGGCGGCGATCGGCATCGGCTTGGGCGAGTTGCAGATTCTCAGTCACTCAAGCAAGCTCGCCGGCTGGGAGCCGTGGCGGTGGAAGTTCGTCATCGGGGCGCTGCCGGCGCTGCTGGCGCTCGTGATTCGCGCCGGGCTCAAGGAACCGGAACGCTGGCAGGCGATGAAGGCCCAAGCAGCGAGTACGGGCACGGCCCTGGGCGGCTACGGTGCGCTGTTTGCCGATCCGCGTTGGCGGAAGAACGCGATCGTCGGCATGCTGCTGGCGTGCTCGGGGGTGATCGGGCTGTGGGGGATCGCGTTCTTCTCGCTCGATCTCGTCCGCAGCGTGTTCCAGAAGCAGTTCATCGCCGAGGGGCTCGAGGGGGCGGCGCTGGCCGGGAAGCTCGGCAAGTACGTCGGGCTTTCCTCGATGATGATCCAGGTGGGGGCTTTTGCGAGCATGATGCTCGTGGCGCGGGTCTGCCAGAGGATCGGCCGCAAGCCCTTCTTTGCTTTGGCGCTCGTCGCCGCGATGCTCTCCACGGCGATGGTGTTCCGATTTCTCGAGAAGCCCGCCGACATCTGGTGGATGTTGCCGATCATGGGCTTCTGCCAACTGTCGCTGTTCGCCGGCTATGCGATCTACCTCCCCGAGCTCTTCCCCACCAGGCTGCGGAGCACGGGGACGAGCTTTTGCTACAACGTCGGCCGGTTCATCGCCGCCGGAGGGCCATTCCTCCTCGGCCAGCTGACGTCGAGCGTGTTCGCCAGCTCACCAGAGCCGATGCGCCCGGCTGGTCTGGTGATGTGCAGTGTGTTCCTGCTGGGGCTCGCCGTTCTCCCCTTCGCCCCGGAAACCAACGGCAAGCCGCTGCCGGAGTGAAATGCTGCGGCGGCCCGCGGCCTGCGGCGAACCGCGGGGCCCGATCGCCCGTAGCAGCGAGGGCTTCGCAGGGCGTGGCCTGCGGCCGGCGCGCGAGTCTGCTAAATTGGCAGCGGCTGCGCTGCGGCTCGAGAGATGTCCCCCGGTTCCCCGAAGTGGAGAAGAAGGAAGATGCGTTGGGAAGGTCGTCGGCAGAGTGAGAACGTCGAGGATCGGCGCGGTATTGGTGCCCCGGCAATGGTCGGCGGTGGGCTGTTCGCGCTCCTCCTCATGGTCGGCTTGATGTTCCTCGGGGTCGATCCCCAGCAGGCGATGGGCATTTCACGGGGCCTCGCCCCGGCGCCGCAGCCGCGCGCTCAGGTCCAGAAGCAACAGGCCAACGACGCCGGCGCCCGCTTCATCAAGACGATCCTCGCCGAGAACGAGGACGTGTGGGGGAAGCTCTTCCCGCCGCACTTCGAGGGGCGTTACGTCCCGGCCAAGCTCGTGATGTTCACCGGTCAGGTGCAGAGCGGCTGTGGCATGGCGAGCGCCTCGTCGGGCCCCTTCTACTGCCCGATGGACAAGAAGGTCTACATCGATCTCGCGTTCTATGACGAACTGAAGCGGAAGTTCGGAGCGCCGGGCGAGTTCGCCCAGGCCTACGTCATCGCCCACGAGATCGGCCACCACATCCAGAACCAACTCGGCATCAGCAACAAAGTGCAGCAGATGCGCGGCCGGCTCTCGGAGCGCGACTACAACAAACTCTCGGTGCGGATGGAACTCCAAGCCGATTTCCTCGCAGGTGTCTGGGCTCATTACGAGGCTCGCTATGCAGGAATCCTCGACGAACAGGACATTCTCGACGCGGTCAATGCCGCCGCCGCGATTGGCGACGATAAGATTCAGAAGCAGGCTCAGGGGTATGTTGTTCCCGATGCCTTTACTCACGGGACGAGCCAGCAGCGTCAGCGTTGGTTCCTCTATGGCCTGAAGACCGGCGATCCGAAGCTCATGGACAGGGCATTCGAAGTCGACGAGCCGTGAGGAGACTTCTGGGCCTCCTCGGTCGAGCGCGGGGAGCTCCGGACGTGAGCGATCACTTTGGAAGTTGTGAAACGTCGCGGATCAGGTCGATCGTTTCATGAACATCCTCCTCACCGGCGCGACGGGCTACGTGGGGAGCTGTCTCGTCGGGGCGCTCCTCCGTAGCGGGCATGCCGTCCGTTGTCTGGTCCGCAAGGCGGAGAAACTCGAGGCGATCCTCGATCGGCTCGATGCCGAGGCGCCCGGTGCGCTGCCGGCGGCATCGCTCCGCTCTCAGGTCAGCGTCGTGGTCGGCGATGCCTCCGACCCGTCGGCGCTTGCCGCTGCGTGCGTTGGCGTCGATGTCGCCTACTGGCTCGTCCACTCGATGGACCAGGGGGTCGATTTCGAACGTGCCGATCGGCTCGCCGCGGAGCGGTTTGCCGACGCGGCTCGGGCCGCCGGGGTGAGGAGAATCGTCTACCTCGGTGGGCTCGGGGCCGAGGACGACCGGCTGTCGGCCCATCTCCGCAGCCGGCACGAGGTTGGCGCGATCCTCCGAGAGGGAGGGGGCGAGGTCATCGAGTTCCGGGCATCGATCGTCATCGGTGCGGGCAGCTTCTCCTTTGACCTCGTTCGGACCCTCGTCGAACGGCTGCCGGTGATGATCTGCCCCGCGTGGCTCGCCACCCCGACGCAGCCAATCGCCGTCGACGATGTCGTCGCCTACCTCGTGGCAGCGGCCGATCTCCCCGCCGGGCCGGCCGGGAGGACCAACTCCAAAATCTACGGGATCGGCGGCCCTGAGCGAGTGTCGTACGGCGACATCATGCGTGAATACGCTCGTCAGCGCGGCCTCCGCCGGCTGCTCATTCCGGTTCCGGTGCTGACTCCCCGGCTCTCGAGCCTTTGGCTGGCCCTCGTCACGCCGCGGTATTCGAAAGTCGGCCGCAAGCTGATCGACGGCCTGAAAAACCCGACCGTCGTCACCGATACCGCGGCGGCCACCGACTTTCCCATCCGGCCGAGGTCGCTGGCGGCGGCGGTTCGCGACGCGATGGCGCGCGAGGATGCCGCGTTCGAGGGACGGCGTTGGGCCGACATTGCCGATGCGGAGGAATTGCCACGCCGTTATGGGGGACGTTTCGACGGGCCGCGGCTCGTCGACCATCGCCATGCCACGGTGGATGTTTCGCCCGAGCGGGCCTTTGCCGCCATCGAGCGGATCGGTGGCAAGCACGGTTGGTACGGGCACGAGTGGCTCTGGCAGTTGCGGGGCTGGCTCGACCGACTCCTCGGCGGCCCCGGGATGGGACGGGGGCGCCGCGATCCCGATCGCCTCGTCGCCGGGGATGTTCTCGACTGCTGGCGGGTGGAGGAGTGTGCCCCGCCGCGACGGATGCGGCTGGTGGCCCAAATGCGTCTCCCCGGCCGTGGTTGGCTGGAGTTTGAAGTGGTCCGCCGCGATCCCGGGCCGGCCGGTGGCGGGGCCGTCACGATTCACCAGACTGCCGTCTTCGACCCGAGAGGGCTCGGTGGCCTCGCCTACTGGTACTCGATCTGGCCGCTTCACGAACTTGTTTTTGGCGGGATGCTGGCCGGAATCGTGGCCTGGGCCCAGGGGAAAGACGGGGGCGGAATACGGGCTGCCAAGGCCCCCGCTGTTGAACCGCCGCGAACGGCCCGAGGGCCCCTTCCGGTGAAGAGCCCTCACGAACAGTCTTCCCAGCCGTTGTAGTCGCGCTCGGCGGCAGCCGGATCACCTCGATGGAAGGGGGCGTCCCCCATCGGGGCGGCTGGACTTTTTTGTTTTCAGGTCGGATTGTTACGGTAACGGAAGAAGGCCGAGGGGCCCCTCCCTGTCACGCCAGGCTTAGGCTTAGGGCTTAGACGTAGGACTTACCCGAACGAGCATGTCCGTCGAGGACCCGGGATCATTCCCGGCCAACGATCCGCTCCATGGCGCTCACGCTCATCGTCTCCACCATGTCGGCGCTGCGGGCCTGGCTCAAGGCCGTCTCGCCGACGCGCGAATCGATCGTGACGGCGGGCTGCCTCGCGATCGTGTTTGGTGCGACGTACCTGGCGGCCTACTTCACCCGCAGCGAACTGCTGCTGCGAGGGAGCGATTCCCAGACGATCGTTCGCACCATCGGCTGGGTGGTGGCGTTGAAGGTGATCGTCTTCTACACCCGTGGCATCTGCCACCGGCCGCTGCGGTCGATCCGGTTCGAGGATCTCAGTGTCCTCGTGCGTGCCACCACCACCTGCCTGCTGATCCTCGTCGCGATCAATTACTACTTCACGACCTGGCGATTGGGCTGGATCCAGATCCCCCGCACCGTCCTCCTCCTCGACTGGGCCTTCACGCTTCTCGCCGTCGGCGGCGTGCAGGCGGCGGCCAGGAGCATCTACGAGGAACTGATGCCCGACGTTCCCGTCGGGCATCAGCGCAGCGCTCTGGTCATCGACGCCTCGCCCCAGGGGCAGGCGATCGCCGCCACGTTGATGGCGGCGAAGCGGGGGGGGTATTTCGTGTCGGGGCTCCTCGATGACGATCCGATCCACCACGGCTCGCAGACGTCTGTCGCCAGAGTCATCGGTGGCATCGACCATGTCGCGGCCTGTGCCCAGCGATTGCGGGTGACCGACGTGATCATCAGACAGGGAAGCGTCTTCGGCCGGCGGATGCGGCGGATCTGCGAATCGTGTGCGGCGATCCGCGTCCGAGTCATGATCGCCGAGTCGCACGGCGTGGGGGAGGCGGCCGAAGTCCGCGTCCGCGACGTGGAACTCCGCGACATGGTGACCCATCCGGATCCGATGCCTGGCGAGCACAGGGAGGTCGTGGCTTCGTGGGTACGCGGCGAGACAGTGATGGTCACGGGGGCCGGGGGATCGATTGGCGCCGAGATCTGCCGAAAACTGGCCTCGCTGCACCCGGCGAGAATCCTCCTCGTCGACCGCTCGGAATGCGGTCTGTTCGAGGTCCATGGGGAACTCCAGGAGCGGGTCGCCGGATCGGGCGAGGAGGCGATCGGCATTACCCCGTGCCTCGTCGACATCCATGACACCGAACGGATGGAAGAGATCTTCCGGGAGCACCGTCCGGGGATCGTCATCCACGCTGCGGCCTACAAGCACGTCCCGATGCTCGAGGGACACCCTGCCCAAGCCATCGAGAACAACATCCTCGCCACCGCAGCGCTCGCCGATCTGGCCGAGGCCCACCGCGTGACGTCGTTCGTCGCCCTCTCCACCGACAAGGCCGTCAACCCGACGGGAGTGATGGGGGCCTCGAAGCTCGTCGCTGAACGGTTCTTGCAGTCCCTGGGCGAGGGGGCGACGACGAAGTTCGTCGTCGTGCGGTTCGGAAATGTCCTCGGCTCCAGCGGCACGGCCGTGCCGAGCTTCACCCGACTCCTCGTCCGCCGTCAGCCGATCGTCGTCACCCATCCCGAGGTGGCCCGGCGCTTCATGACGGCGACGGATGCCGCCCGGCTGGTGATGTTTGCGGGAGCCGTCGCCGAGTCGAGCGGGACCTACGTCCTCGACATGGGGGAGCCGGTGCGTATCGTCGAGCTCGTCAAGAGCCTGGCCTTCGTGATGCGCGTGCCGAGGAATGATGTCGAGATCCGCTTCGGCGGTCTCCGGGACGGCGAGAAGCTCTCCGAGGAGTTGTTCTACGACGACGAGACGAGGCAACGCCTGGGAGCCAGCCAGGTTTTCCGAGTTTCCCGCCCCGTGCGCCCGCTGGCCGAGGTCCGCCAGTGGCTCGGGGACCTCAAGGGAGCGATTCTCGGTGAAGGGCCTGAAGCCGCTCGTGGGGTATTGATGGAGATCGCCGCCCTCGACGGCACGGCCTCGTCGGTGGGGATCGCGCGGGTGGGCGAGGATGACGGCCCGCTGGAGGGAAGGCCATGAACGAAGCCCCCTCCCCGGAACGCCTCTTCCCCACGCTCGACTCCCTCGAGTCGATCCTCTGGCCCGGTCTGGCCTTGGTGGTGTTCGTCGTCACGGCCGTTCTCGTCGACGTCATGATCCTGCTCGCGACCCGCCTTCGGTTGGTCGATGTGCCCAGTGGCCGCAGCGCCCACTCGCTCCCGACGGCGCGGGGCGGAGGCATGCCGCTGGTTCTGTCAGCCTGTCTGGCATCGACGGCGGTGTGTTTCCGCTGGCCGGTCTACGCGTTTCCCGTGGCGCTGGGGATCATCCTTCCCAGCTTCCTCATCGCGGTCGTCGGTTTCTGGGACGACATCCGTCCCTTGCGGGCAACGCTCCGCCTCGTCGTGCAGATCGGTGTGGCGGTTGGGCTCGTCGCCGTGCTCGGCCCGGTGCGCGGGCTGATCCTGCCGGGGATGCCGTTTCTCGATTTCGGCTGGCTGGCTTGGCCGCTGAGCATCGTGTGGGTGGTCGGCTGCATCAACGCCTTCAACTTCATGGATGGATCTGACGGCATGGCGGCGCTCGGCTCGGTTGCCGTAGCGGCCGGGTTTGTCGGCATCGCGTTTTGGGATGGCGACTTTCCGGTCGTCCTGCTGGCGTCCTTTGCAGGGGCTGCGGCCGCCGGATTCCTCGTCTTCAACTGGTCGCCGGCCCGGGTGTTCATGGGGGATGTCGGGAGCGCTTTTTTGGGGACGTTCTTCGCAGCCCTCACCCTGTTTGACGTGACGGGATCGACCGAACAGGTCTTCCTGCCGTTGGCGATGGCGGCCTGGCCCTACATCTACGATCCCCTGATCTCGGTGATCCGCCGGGTGTGCACCGGCCACAATCCGCTCGTGCCCCACCGGGAGTTTCTCTTCCATCGGTTGGTGCGGTCGGGGGTCAGTCATGCCACCGTCGCGGTCGTCTACGCCCTGCTTTCGTTGGCGGGGGCGCTGGCAGGCCGGATGATGCTCGATCGCTCGATCCCTGCCGAAATCCAACGATGGCTCCCCTTGGCCGTGGTGATCCTCGCGGCGGTGTTGACGGCGTGGACCGAATGGCGGTTCCGCCGCTTCTGTCCGGCGATGCTGTCCGCCAAGATTCCCCCGACGGCGACAGCGAGCGGATCGGCGGCCTGATCCGACCGGGCCAGCCTCCCCACCGCGATGGTCACAGGCTTTCGGCAGACCGCTGTGGGCAGCCGAGGCAAGCCTCGTCGCACTCCAGTTGGATCGTCGTGTGGGCGACACCGAAGCGCGAGCGGAGGTCGTCCGCGGCAGCCGCGAGGACACGCTGATGCCCGTCCCCGTCGGGGACGACCAAGTGGACCGTGAGCGAGATCTCCGATGTGCTCGCATTCCAGACATGGAGATCGTGGACCTCGGTCACGCCGGGGATCGCGGCGAGGCATTCGGTGACGGCACCCGGATCGATGCCCCGCGGCACGGCGTCGAGGGCGAGATCGATGCTCTCGCGCAGCAGCCCCCAGGTGCCGACGAGGATCGCCAGCGTGATCGCGATTCCCACGAGAGGATCGATGACGGTAAGGCCTGTGAAGGCGATGACGATCCCGGCGACGACCACCCCGGCCGAGATCGCGGCGTCGGCGGCCATGTGGAGGAAGGCGCCGCGGACGTTGGCGTCGGCATGCGACCCGCGGAGGAAGAGGAGAGCCGTGAGCGTGTTGATGACGACGCCCGCCGCGGCCACGGCGACAACCCACGGCCCCGCGACGGGAACCGGTTCGCGGAGACGGTGGACCGCCTCCCAGAGAATCCCTCCGCAGGCTGCGATGAGGAGGACGGCGTTGGCGAGGGCGGCATAGATCGTCGAGCGGCGGAAGCCCCAGGTGTAGCGGAGCGTCGGGGGGCGTCGGGCAAGACTCGAGGCGCCCCACGCCAAGAGCAGGCCGACGACGTCGCCGGCGTTGTGCCCGGCATCGGCCACCAGGGCGAGCGAACCGCTCGCAAAACCAGCCAGGATCTCGATGATCACGAACGCCGTGTTGAGTCCCACCCCGATCGCCATGGCCCGATCCAACCGGTCGGGGGCAAAGTGTTGATGGTGCCGATGGCCGGCGTGGTCATGACCGTTGTCGTGCTCGTGGTCGCAAGGCATCGGCGTGGCACCTCTTGGCCGGGGATTTGTTACAACTGCCGCCGGGCGGGAAGGATCATACGCTTTTGAAGCTTCGGCTGGGGACGTCAGCAGGGCGTCAGCGGGGAGCACGCAAGGCACCTGAGGGGACAACGATGGAACCGATGCGCGTCGCGGTGATCGGCAGGACGGGCCGGGGCGACTGGGGGCATGCGATCGACGAACTGTGGACGGCGGTCGACGGGACGACGCTCGTCGCCGTGGCTGACGAATCGGCCGAGGGGCTTTCGAAGGCCGTCGGGCGGCTCGGCCTCGACGGCGGAACACCCGCGACAGCGTTCCAGGATTGGCGTGCCATGCTCGCGGAGGTGAAGCCCGACATCGTCTCGCTGTGCATGCGTCACATCGACTGCCATGCGGAGATGGCGATCGCGGCGGCGGAGTCCGGGGTGAAGGGTATCTTCATGGAGAAGCCCTTCGTCCGTACGGCGGCCGAGGCCGATGCAGTGATCGCCGCATGCCGCTTGTCGGGGACAAAGCTCGCCCTGGCGATGGTCAATCGCCACAGCCCCACCTATGGGATCGTCCGCGATCTCGTCGAGGACGGCCGCATCGGCCGGCTCCTGGAACTCCGGGGGCGAGGCAAGGAAGACGCCCGTGGCGGCGGGGAGGATTTTTGGGTCCTCGGGTGCCACGTCCTCGACATGATGGCCGACCTCGGGGGGACGCCCCGCTGGTGTCAGGCTTCGATCACGCGCGAGGGGCGGCCGATCACGAAGGGGGATGCGACGGAAGCCCCCGAGGGCATCGGGCTGATCGCCGGCGATGCGGTGGAAGCGATGTACGGACTGGCCGACGGGCCGGTCGGGTTCTTCGCGAGTGTCCGTGAGGCCGGGCTGAAGCAGCCCAACTTCTCCCTCACGCTCGTCGGTACGAAAGGGGCGATCCACATCCGCCCCGACAACCTTCCCCACGCCTATCTCCGCGAGGCGCCGCTGTGGCGCGTCGACAAGGATGTTCCCTGGCAGCCGATCGGACCGGAGGGAATCGGCGCCGGACTCCCGGCCGCAGAGGCCGACCGGGTTGCCGAACGGGCGTCGTGGGCCCGGCGGGCAGCGGCCGATCTCGTCGCGGCGATCCAAGAGGATCGGGAGCCTGCCGCGGGGATGTTCGCCGGCCAGACGACGATCGAGATGACCGCCGCAGCGTTCGCCTCGGCCCTCTCCGGCGAGCGTTGTTCATGGCCGTTGGCCCCGCGCGGCAATCCCTTCGCGTGATGGCACCCACCCGAAATCGTTTTCCACTCCTCCTTCTCCGCAAGCGAGCCCCCCGATGAACGAGCGAACCTCTGCCGCTTTGATATCGATCCTGCTGGCGATGGCCGGCGCGATCGGAGCCGAATCCGCGACCGCCGCCGAGCCCGTCCGTGAGATCCGCCTCTGGCCGGAGGGGGTGCCTGGGGATCGCGTGCCGAGCGATCCGGCCGAGAAGGTGGAGCGGGGGCAGGACGACATCCAGCGAAGATCGTTCGTCTCCGATCCGCGGCTCCTCGTTCATCCGCTTCCAGCGGGCGACGGAGGGCCGCGTCCGGCGGTGATCATCCTCCCCGGCGGGGGATACAACATCCTCGCCGATGATCATGAGGGGGGGGAGATCGGTCGGTTTCTCAACGGGCACGGCATCGTCGCCCTCACGCTCCTCTACCGGGTTCCCACGGGCGCCTTCGCGGAGCCTGACGCCGGGCCGGTGATGGATGCCCAAAAGAGCGTGTCGATCGTCCGACAGCGTGCTGCCGAGTTGGGGATCGATCCGGACCGAATCGGTCTGATGGGCTTTTCCGCCGGGGGCCACACGGCGCTCGTGGCCGCCACGACGAAGGCATCTTTCCCCGGCGCCGATGCCGCGCCGTCGGCTCGGCCCGACTGCACGATCCTCGTCTATCCCTGGCGCGTGCTGGCCAACGAGGGGAAGGGGCTGTGGCCGGGGGTTGTGGTCGACGCCGCCACCCCCCCGATGTTCATCGCCCAGACGGCGGACGACACCGCCTCGCCCGCCCAGGGAGCCGTGGCGCTCTTCAGTGCGCTCCTCGAGGCAAAGGTGCCCGCCGAGCTCCATGTCTACGAACGCGGTGGGCACGGCTACGGGTTGCGGCGCCGTGAGCAGGCCCCGGGCACCGGCGATTGGCCGGCACGTCTCGTCGACTGGCTCGGTGGCCGCGGCTTCACGAGCCGCTGACGTGGCGCTCAAAAAAAACACCCCGTCCGGGAAGACGGGGTGTCGGAGAGTCGGTGTCGCAAAAGCCCCTTCGACCGGGGCGCCTCGCTGCGGTCAATTGCAGCAGTCGTCGGCGGGCACCGGCGTGGCGGCCTTGAGCGCGGCGGCTTCCTTGGAGAGCTTGAACTCCGGCCCGGCAGGGAAGTACTGGATGTCGTCTTGGAGGTAGTAGGCACTGGGGAGCGTCTGCCCGCCGATGTCGACCTGACAGCCGGTCAGACCGAGGCCCCCGAGGGCTAGGCACGCGAGCAAGCCCGTGCGGACACCGGTCGTGGAGTGGGTCTGGCGGTCCGGAGTCGATGATCTCATGGTTCTCGCCCCTGCATCGGTGCCTGTTTTCCGGCTTCGCGGCATGCCGAGGGGTGAGACCCACCCGGCACGATCCGCCGCCGACCGAGTTGGTATCGGCCGGTAGAACCGCCAAACTTTGACAAACCGTTGCAATCGGTCGATCAGGCGAAGATCGCCTCCCCCCGTCATCCGGCCTTTCCCAGACTACCGGCCGGAACCGGCGTCTGGCCCTCCGACCGGCTGCCGCATCGAACGGGAGATTCGCTCGCCTCCTGCCGCGACTCGGGGCGGCGGTCCGGGAGGCAACGGTGTACAACTGGATGCATGTGGTGTTCCACTTCCCGGAAGTCATTGTTCGGCCGGTCGGCCGCGATCCTCGCGGCGCTGGTCCTGTCGACGTTGCTGACCCTGTCGACCGACGGGGCGGCGTCGGCCCAGATCGTGCCCCGCGGGGCCCAGACGGTGCCGACGGTCGCCTACGATGCGGCGCTGGCGGCGCTGGCCAACGGCGAGTTCGCCATGGCGCTGGAGACGGCCGGTCGCGATTACGCCGGCGGGGTCCGGGCGGGAAACCAGCGCTGGATCGATTCGATTGCATCCGCGACGGCGATCGGTGAAGCGCACTACGAACTCGGCGCCCTCCGGGCCGCGCTGGCCGCCTACGACGAGGCGATCCTCCTCGGCGCCACGCATGCCGAGTGGTTGCTCGCGGTTCAATTCCCGACCCAGGGCCCGCAGCCGTCGCCGCGGCCGCGCGCGGCCACGTGGGGGCGCAGCGCCCGTGGCACGAAGCCGACCACCTTCCCCGACACCATGACGATCCGGCAGACGCCGGCCGATCCCCAGAAGGTGCTTCAGCAGGGGGGCGTGCTCGCGGCCCCGGTGAATGTCCCGGTCCGCCCGCACGAGATCATGCGGTCGCTCGTGATCGCGCTCTACCGTCGCGGGGTGGTTCTCGGCCCGCTTGCCGGCGAGGGGAATACGATCGAGGCGATCAACAACGCTCTCGCCAAACGCCCTGCGCCGGCGAATCATTGGTCGCAGTCATGGATCGACGTGGCCCTCGGGACCGCGGCGTGGTCGCAGGGGCGGCTCGACCAAGCGGTGCCCCTGCTCGAGCGCGGCGTGACGCTTGGCGGCAAACTCGATCACCCGCTGACGGCGTGGGGATTGCTCGTCCTCGGGAGGATCTCGCTGGATCGCGACGATGCGGTCGGCGCGGCGCGGTGGTTCGAGGAGGCGACCTACGCGGCGGCGGAGTTCGGGGATGTCCGGGCGCTCGAAGAGGGCTTCCGCATGGCCTTTGCCGCGCATCAGGCCGCCGGCACGCCAGGGGTTCCCGCGACCATTCAGGGGGGCTGCGAATCGTCGCGCACGCTTTGGCCGGTGCTCCATGCGACGCTCCTGGCACACGAGGCGGAAGCGCTGGCTGCCGCCGGCAATCTCCAGGGAGCCCGAGGCCGGCTCGGCGAGATCGATGCCCGATTTCTCCGCGGTGATGCCGGTCAGGGGACAGCGGGCGCCGTCGTCGCGCATGCCGCGGCTCTGGTGGCCTACGGTGCCGGCGATGCCGCCACTGGCGACGCCGACATGGAGCGGGCCTTGGCCATCGCCCGTCCCCGTTCGCCGCGGCTCTTTCAGACCGGAAAGCTCGTCGAGATGGTGATGGCAGGGGCGACGACGATCTCCGACCGTCAGGCCGACGTTCTCTTCGCGCGGCTCCTCGGCGATCCGCCGGTGCGGGAATTGGTGATCGATCCGCTGGCGACGCTCGCCGCCATGACGACCCCGCGGCAGGAAGCGCACGAGGCGTGGATGATGGTCGCCGCGCGTCGCGGCAGTGACGCGGCCCTGACGGCCGCCGAATCCGCCACCCGGGCCCGCTGGCTCGACACGCAACCGGTCGGGGGGCGACGACTCGGCATCGAACGTCTGCTCGCTCCCGACCCGTCCGGGTTGTCCGCGGCCGCCGAGGCCGGCCGGATCGGCCTCATGAAGCGCCATCCGGAACTCGCCCGGATCGTCGACGACGATGCCCGATTGCGGACCGGCCTCACCGCCGCCCTCCTCGCGGCGGCCGGAGGGGGGGATGACGTTACCGACGCTGGTCATCCCCGTCGTGCCGGTCCGCCGGGCGAGCCCAAGGACTGGGAGTCGTTCGCTCAGGTGTCGGCCCGACGGGGGCTGCTGATCGATCTCCTCGGTGCCGGTCGGGAGCCGGTCGGGATCGAGTTTCCACCACTCCTCCCGGCGGCGGAGGTGCGTGGCCGCTTGGCGCCGGGTGAACTCGTCCTGTCCTTTCATTGGTCCGGATCGGGAGCGTGGGGAGCGCTCGAGTCCCGCGACCGTGTCGTTACCTGGCAGATCCGCCAACCGGCGGCGCTGGCCCGGGAACTGGCCCATCTGGCCAAAGCGCTCTGCCTGTTCGATCCGCATGTGCCGATCGGTACCGATCGGATCGCGGCCTCCGACTGGCGTGCCGCCGCGATCACCGTCGAGCGACTCCTTTTCGAGCAGTCGAAGGTCAAGCTGTCGGAGGGAATCGAGGAGCTTGTCGTCGTTCCCGACGGCCCGCTGTGGTATTTGCCGTTCGAACTCCTTCCCGTCGGTTCCGCCGGCGAGCCCGCCGACGGCGAGGAGGGGACCGCCGATACCGTGCCGCTCCTCCGCGATGTCTGCCGCATCCGCTATTGCCCCACGCGGAGCTTGGCTGTCGCCGGAAGGCCCGTGGCGCCCGTCGAAGCCCCGGCAGGACGCGGCCCCGTCGGCATCCATGCCGGCCGTCCCGTCCGCGGGGAGCGACCGGAGGCGATCGGGGAAGCGGTGAGCCGGCTGACGCATGCCCTCGACCGCGCCGTTGTCCTTCCGGCCCAGCCGCTCCAGCACCATGGCGTGGTCGTCTCCCCCGCACTCCCGGCCGCGATGTGTGATGTGCTCGTCGTGCTCGACGAGGTCAACATCGCCGGCGAGGGGCCGGTGGGGCTGCGTGGTCTGTTTGGCCGGCCGAACGACCGCGGCTCGAAGGCCGGCATGACCTTCAACGATTGGCTCGCCTCCCCGCACAAACGTCCTCCCCGGGTCGTTGTCCCCGGCCTCCAGTCGGCGATGGCCTCTGGCCTCACCAAGCCCTCGTCGCGCCCCGGGGAGGAATTGTTCATTGCCGCCACCGACCTGTTGGCAGCGGGTGCCCGCACGGCGTTGGTCAGCCGCTGGCGGATGGGGGGGAAATCGACCACCGATCTCGTCACCGAGTTCGTCCGTGACACCGACGATCCGGCGACGACCCCGGCTGCGAGTTGGCGGAGAGCCGTCGATCTCGTTTCGGCCGAGGAGCCCGATCACGTGCTCGAGGGACGGATCCGCGTGGCCGGCCAGACGGTCCTGACCGACATGCGTCATCCGGTGTTCTGGGCCGGCTACATGCTTGTCGACGGCGGGACGAGTGAGCCGGCGGAGGCGCCGGCGGCGAGGGTCGTCGGCGGACGGCCCCCGGTTCCGGCGGCAGCTGCCAAGCGTGAGCAGGATGCCAAGCGTGAGCAGGATGCCAAGCGCGGGCAAGATGCGAAACGCGATCCGGCTGCCGCCAAGGGGGATCGCGCCCGGGGGGCGAAGTGATGCCGGCGGGTGCGGCAGCCGACATACCTTGGTTGAGCCTGCTTCCGAGTGCTTTGACGCTCGAGCAAATGGCGCTCCTCGCCGGCACGACGTTCGTCGCCGCGGGGGTCAATTCGATCGCCGGCGGGGGGACGATTCTCACCTTCCCGGTCGTGGCGGCGATCCTCCCCGACGGGCCCGCCCGTCTCGTCGCCGCCAATGCCACCAGTACGATCGGCCTCTGGCCCGGAGCCCTGACTGCGGCGTGGGCCACCCGCGCCGAACGTGACGGTCAGTCTCGCTGGACTCGCTTGCTCCTGCCGGCGAGCGTTGGCGGGGCCATCGTCGGCGCCATCCTCGTTCTCGCCCTGCCCCCCGCCTGGTTCAGTCGCCTCGTGCCCTGGCTGATTCTCAGCGCGGCGCTCCTGTTCGCCCTCCAGCCGCGGCTTTCCGCCCGGCTCGGCGCCGTCGAGCGGGATCACGGACCGACCGGCGCCGAGCCGACCCGGGCGATGTTTCTCGTGACCTGGATTCTCCAGTTCCTGGTCGCCGTCTACGGGGGCTATTTCGGGGCCGGGATCGGGATTCTCATGCTCGCCGTTCTCGGGTGTCTCGGGCTGGGGGATTTTCACCGCATCAACGCCGTCAAGAACGTCCTCGGCACGGCGATCAACGGCACCACCGCCGCGATGTTCATCGCCGCCTCGATCTTTCCTGCGGCCCTGGGAGCGGGGCCGGCCGGGGCGGGGGTCGTCTCCTGGCCGCACGCGATCGTGATGGCCCTGGCGTCGATGGCCGGCGGATTTGTCGGCGTGCGGTTGACCAGGCGGATGCCCGCGGCGCTCGTCCGCCGGATCGTAGCCCTGATCGGTTTCGGTCTGGCGGGCTATTATTTCGTCCGCGGCTGATGCCCCACGTCGAAACAGGCGGTCGATGCTCGTCGAAGCGGATCAACTCACGAAGCGGTACGGCACGTTCACGGCGCTCGACGGCTGCTCGCTCGGCGTCCGTCCGGGGGAAGTGTTCGGGCTCCTCGGCCCCAACGGCGCCGGGAAGACGACCTTCCTCCGTCTTCTACTCGGCTTCATCCATCCCACCTCCGGAACGGCCCGGGTGGCTGGACACGATTGCGTCCGCGATTCGCTTGCCGTGCGGGCTGCGACCGCCTACCTCCCCGGCGAAGCCCGCCTTTTCCGAAGGATGTCGGGGCATACCGTCCTCGACTTCTTCGCTGGCCTGCGGCGTGAATGCCGCCGCGAAGAGTCCACGAAGATTGCCCGCCGTCTCGATCTCGACTGCTCCAGGCAGGTGGCGCGGATGAGCACCGGGATGCGCCAGAAACTCGCCCTTGCCGTCGTCCTGGCCACCGAGGCGACGCTCGTAATCCTCGACGAACCGACGGCGAATCTCGATCCCACTGCCCGTGCCGTCGTCCTCGATCTCGTCCGCGAGGCGCGCGCTGCCGGACGGACCGTGATGTTCTCGTCGCATGTCCTCTCCGAGGTCGAGGCGACCTGCGACCGCGTGGCGATCCTTCGCGCGGGGCGGGTCGTCCACGAGCAATCGATCGCGCAGCTCCGCCGCCATCATCGGATTACCGCCCGTCTCGAAGGGGCGTTGGGGGAGGTGCCCGCAGCGCTCCGTGAGCATGTCACCGTGAGCCGGGACCGCGACGGCAACGTCATCCTCGAGACGGCGGATTCGTTGCGGCCGCTCCTCGGTTGGCTCGCGACGCTCCCCCTCGGGGAGGTTCGTGTCGATCCCGTGGGGCTCGACGGGGTTTACGATCGCTTCCATCGTCATGGGTGACCGCGTGTGGAATACCGCCATCTGGCGCAAGACCTGGGGTGATCAACGCGGGCTCGTGTTGGCGCTGGTGGCGCTGTGGGGCGTGTTCCCCTGGTTGTTTCTCTGGCTGTCGTCGCAGATCCAGATGAACGCTTTCCAGGACGTCCTCCTCCAGGCGATCCCCAAAGACTGGCAGCGGCTTTCCGGTGTTCCCTTCTCCGACGTGGCGACGCACGCCGGTCGGGTGGCCCTGGCCTTCGTCGATCCGGTCGTGGTGCTGGCGGCGACCGTCTGGGGCATCACGCGCGGCAGCGACGCCGTCTCGGGGCAACTCGAACGGGGGACAATGGAAATGCTCCTCGCCCAGCCGGTACGGCGCCGGGCGGTATGGGTGACGCAGGCCTTGGCCACGACGGCGGCTGCGGCATGTCTCTGTGGCGTGCTGGCCGTCTCGGTGTGCGGCGCGGTGGCCTTCGGGCCTTGGGCCGGCAAGGTCGAGCCCCAGCGTTTTCTCCTCCCGGTCGCCAACGTCTTCGGGCTGATGGTCTGCCTCTCCGGAATCTCGGCCTGCGTGTCGGCCGCCGACAGCTACCGGTGGCGGACGATCGGCACGATGTGCGGCTTTTACGTTTTCTCCCTGCTTGCCAAACTCGTCGGCCGGATGAGCGGGACGTTCGGCTGGGTGGGCTATCTCTCATTTCTCAATGCTTACGAACCGC
The DNA here is from genome assembly GCA_947453375.1 of Planctomycetaceae bacterium. GTDB lineage: Bacteria > Planctomycetota > Planctomycetia > Pirellulales > UBA1268 > QWOP01. The sequence continues at coordinate 37,298 of CANGGT010000004.1, read as the reverse complement.
AGCGTCTCGTCGGGGATACGGGGGTGAGCTGGGGAAATCTCCTCGCTTACGACGGTATTCTTCTCGGCCTCGGCTGCGCGGCCTACGTCATCGGCGGCGTCATCTTCTGTCGCCGAGACCTTCCCGCCCCCCTGTGAAAACGCCCCCCGCACCGCGGTGCCGTCCGAAGGTCTCCCCCTTCCGGCGATCCGTCTGGTCTCGGGGGCCACGCCCGTCGCATACTGTTCGGGAGGGGATGCCGATTTGTCCGGCCCCCTCCGGCCCCTCGAGGATGCGTCTCGATGAACCTTTCCCTGCGTTCCCGTAATCGCCGGCAGGCGTCGCCGCGGCGTTCGAATCTCGTCCTCCAGGGGATGGGGCTCTTGGCCGGGGCATCGATCACCCTTCTCCCTGCCGCATCCCTCCTGTCGCACGCCCAGGAACCGGCCGTGGAGAACAGCCCCGCCGAGGCGCCCGGGCAGGAAGACCTCGACGCGGCCGTCGACGCCAAGCTGGCAGCCCGCTCGCTCGACGATTTCGAGAAGGTGCTCGGGCTCGTCCGCTCCGCGCTCCGCAAAGGGCTCGACGAATCGTCGCGGGGCTTCGCCAACGACCTCTACACCGGCACGCTCGTCGACCGGGCATCGATGCTCACCGAGGCGTTGTTCGGCGGGGCGCCGGGAGCGCAGCAGCAGTGGGAGCGGATGCGGGCCTACGCGCTGCGTGATCTCGGGGAGGTGGTGCAGCGGGACGACACGCTCGCCGCCGCGCAGGTGATGATCGCGCGTCTCGAGGCTCTCCCCGGTGGCGACCGGCAGCGTGCTTTGGCCGCCGCCCGCAAGGCGGTCGAGCTCGGCGGCGACGATCCCTCGCAGACGGCCCAGGCGCATGTCGTGCTCGGGAATCTCTCCGAGGAAGATCCCGAGGCGCGCCGGGCCGAATACGACAAGGCAGTCGAACTCGCCCCCCGGGACGTCGATGTCCGCCGCACGCGCGGGCTGTTTCTGATGATGGAAGGGGATCAGGACGGAGCCCTGGCTGATCTCGATGTGGCGATCGAGGAGGATCCCGATGACGTCCGCACCCGCGAGATGCGAGGGCTCTCGTTGCTCATGGCACAGCGCACCGACGACGCCCTGAAGAACTTCGACGACGCCCTCGAAGTCGCTCCTGATTCCGCCGACATTCTCTTTCAGCGAGGGCGCGTGTTCGCGTCGCAAGGGAACGTCGAGCGAGCGATGGCCGACCTCGACCGGGCGATCGCCGCGGTGCCCGAAGCCGTCGAGCCCCGTGTCCTGCGGGCCAGATTGCGGCAGCAGGCCGGCGACACCGAAGACGCCCTCGAGGACATCGAATGGGTCCTCGAACGCAACCCGGATCACCCGGCGACCCTCGAACTCCGCGGCCTGCTCGCCGCGGATAAGGGAGACTACCCATCGGCCATCGCTGACTTCAGACGGCTCGTCCGCCAGAATCCCAATGACGCGGTCGTGATCGGGCAGCTTGGGTTCCTCTATCTCGCTGCCAAGGAGCCGCGCGAGGCGATCCGTCGCTTCACCCGGGCCCTGGAGATCGATCCGGAGCAGTTCCTCGCCCGCCGCGGACGCGGGGATGCGGCCATCTCCGTCGGCGATCACCCGGCGGCGATCGCCGATCTCGAGAAGGCGATGGAACTGCAACCGGACAACGACACGGTTCTCAACAATCTCGCCTGGGTGCTCTCGACGAGTCCCGACGATGCCGTCCGCGATGGCAAACGCGCCATCGGGATTGCCCAGAAGGCCTGCGAACTGACCGAATGGAAACAGCCGCACGTCATCAGCACGCTCGCCGCCGCGCATGCCGAGGCAGGGGATTTCGACGAGGCCCGGAAGTACAGCCGCCAGGCCGTCGAGGGGAGCGACGAGACCTCCGAGGTCCGCGACCAGCTCGAGAGGGAACTCGCCAGCTACGAGGTGGGCAAGCCGTGGCGGGAGCGGCAGTCGATGGAAGAGGCGAACGCGGAGCCGGCCCCAGGGGGGGCGGCGGAGCCGAAGGTGCCCGGCGCGCCGCCGAAGCCCGGTGCCCGGCGTCCCTTTGACGACGACTGACGGACGGCCCGCGGAGCCCGGCAGATCAGGGAACGCGGGTAGGGACGGCTTTCGCCGTCCGTTCGAGGGCTTCGAGGCGTTTGGTGGCCGTCCGGGCGCCGTAGATGTTGCCGGCCCGCTGCCAGGCCCGGATGGAGAGCCCCTGGGCAAGCAGCGCCAGGTCGAAACTTCGGTCGACCTCGGCGCGGGTCGCCACGCCTTCCGCCGCCTCGGCGAGTTCGGAGGCCCGGCTCGGGTCGAGGGCGCGGAGGGGAATCTCGAGGAGCGAGCGATACTCGACGTTGATGGCGTCGAAGTCGAACTCGGAGGAGGCGATCCGCACCGCCCGCCCGATGATCAAGGGGCTCCCGGCAGAGATCGCCAGCTTTCGGGCCTCGTCGAGGATCACCCACTTCACCGCCGGATCGGATTCATCGCTGGCCTCGGCCAGGAGGGCCTCGGCCACGAGTACGGTGGCGGTGGAGGTGCGAGCGCGGGCCGCCGGATTGCCGTAGCGCTGCCGGAAGGTCGCCCGGGCGTCGACGAGCGCCCGTTGCGATGGCACCGCCCCCCCGCGGCTCGAGGGCGAAAGCGACTGCATCCGCGGCCGCTCGGGGCGCGACACCGGCTCCTCCTCAACCTCCGAGGACGGAGGAGCGGCCCGGGCTGTCTGCCGTTGGGGCCCATCGAACACCGGGAGCCCGGCCGACATCCCGAGCATGCCGAGCAGGACCAACCGATGGATGGGGAGGCGTTTCAACGATTGGGGTAGAAGTGGGATGTGTTTTGAAACGTGGCGCTGTGACCGGTGGCGCGGATCGTGTTGTACGTCTGGCCGCCCCCTCGCTGCATCGACTTCACCTGCCCCTGCACGCCGTTGAGTTGCCGACCCAAGGTCTGCTGCTGTCGGAGCTGAGCCGCTTGGAGTTGCTGAGGACGAATGATGTTTTGGAGGGCGCCCAGGGCAGCGCCGGTGTTGGGATTGTCTCCCTGGAAACCCAAAGCCGTGTACGGACTGAGACCCCTGCGCCCCTGATAATCGGAAAACGGCGTCCGGCCCTGTTGGGCCGCGGCGGTTGACGCGAAGGTGCCGACGAGCAGCAGTGCCGTCACGGGCAAGGCGATCCGGCAGGCCATCGAGAACGTCTTGCGGCTGGGCATTGAGGCAACCTCCGGACTGGTGGGGATGCTGTCGGGTAACTGTAGTCTAAGCCAAGCGGCCCCGATTGCACGGACTCGGGAGCCGGGACCGGGGGAATGCCGCGGTTTCAGCGGAGGGAGCCAGCGGCTGGGACAGCCGTCTCCGTGTCGATCCCCCAGCGTTCCGCAAGTTCGGCTCCACGGAAGGCGAGGATGGTGTCCATGAGGGACCGCACGGCCAGCTTCGCCAGTGGCTTGTCGTGGATCCAGGCGGCGAAGGCCTCGCCGTGGGTGGCGTAGGTGTCACGCAGCCAGACGGGGGCTTCGGTCAGCAACCAGGCCCGGAACAGGAGCCAGTTGGGGTTTTCCTCGCCGTACACCTCGCGGGCAACCCAGCAGACACCACCAAGTCCGAAGTTGGCACCACGCTGGAAGGTGTAGACCGTCTGGGCACCGAGGAGCGTCGATCCCAGGATCTGTTCGAACGGCGAGGTGACCTTCTCGATGATCCCGTTGAAGGCGATCCACGGATCCTGGGCGATGAACACTCGGTCGCCGGGGAGGAGTTGGTAGTTGGTCGCCGTGGCGCCCCCCCGCATGATCGCGTCGATGTCGACCGGGAGCACCTGGTCGCAGCCGATCCCCGAAGGCGCGGGACGGGCGATCCAGATCTCCTTGCTCGAGAGCTTCGACAGGCCGTTGATCTGGGCGATGGCGTCGAGGACCGTCTCGTTCCCCGTCACCGGGAACCGGGCGACGTTGTCCCCCTGGCCAGCGCCCTCGGTGATCACGTAATAGACCTTCGAGTTGTAGCTGAACACGTCGACACTCACGAGCGGCGCGTCGAGGAACTTGTCGAGTTGACCCTCGATCGCCTCCTTCGCCTCGTCGAGCGTCATGCCGGTGACATAGACGCTGCCGTAGGTGCCGAGATTGATCGTGCCGTCGGGGCCGACGAGATGCTCGCCCGAAACTTGTTGCTGGCCCGCCGCCTGAGCGAGCGTGAGCGACACCTGCGGCTCACGGAGGACCCGCTTGAGATGGCGGAAGACCGCGTCCTGAGCCTCGTCGAGCGACTTGCCGCCGACCGCGACCTTTCCGTAAGAAGGCCCGAGATCGAGGAGCCCACCCGGCTCGACGACGTAAATGCCGTTGATCGGCTGCTCGAGAAGCGTCCCCTCGACGATCACCTGGAGCGAATCGAACGACTGGATGCGGAACGGAGGCTTCGGCACGATGCGCAAGGCATCGATGAGGAGGATGTCTGGCGGTTCGATGACATACGGCGGCAGCGACACCTTCGCCAATTCCTTGGCGGGTATCTTGGCGGGGTCGCCCTCGCAATTGGCCTTGAGCGTGGCTTCGTGCGACGCGGTCCGTTGCGGCCGGCCATAGATGTTGCAGCCGCCGCCGCTGACGAGGAGCATGGCCGCGACGAGGACGCGGAGCACCAGCGAGTGGGACGGGCTGTCTGGATGGAAGCATCCCGTCGCGACGCGGTTGTTCGGATTGCTGACTCGGGGCATGCCTCACTCCTTACCGGCCGGTAAAATCGGCGTCCTCGGAATCATCGGCCGGCGGGGTTGGAAGACTTTGCCGATTCTGCCGGTTTTGTCGGCGGCGACATCTGTCCCGGACGGGCCGAATCGCCCCCGGAAGGCCGACGGGATTTCGTATGGCAGCCCCGCAATCCCCTCATTCGTTGTCTCTCCGAGGATCTCCCCCTACCTTCTGATGGTCGCGGTTGGGCGCTCCCTGCCCGATCGCCTCAAGCTCCCCGGCTTCCCATGTCGCCAGACTCCACCCCTTTCACCCCAGCTCCGCACCGTCCCTGGTGGACGGGACTGCGGTCGCGGGCGTCGTGGTTCGGCGGCAGGATGGCGGCGATGGTCGTCGCCCACGTGGTGCTTTTTCTTGTCGCCTGGTTCGTCGCCTTCTGGACTCGCTGGGACTTCCAGCCCGATGCCCGGATGCTGGGGATGTTCCGTGACACGGTCGTCTGGGTGGTCGTCGTCAAGACCGTCGTGTTCCTCCTCCACGGCCAGTTCCGCTGGCTGTTCGGCCGGCTGTCGTTCGCCGATCTCGGTCGGCTTGCCTTCACCACCACCCTGGCCACGTTGGCGCTGGTCGCGATCGACGTCTTCCGAGAGGCAGTCGGTGATCTCCCGGGGCTGCGGCAGCGGCTTCCCCGCAGCGTCCTGGTGATCGATTGGGCGTCGACGATGCTCCTCATCGGCACTCTTCGCGCGCTGCCGAGGACGATCCGGGAGGTGTTCCGCCCATGGGTCACTGCCGGCGATGTGCGTTCGGCGTTGATCGTCGGCGCCACCGAGACCGGCGAACTCCTCGCGCGGAACCTCGTCGCGAATCATTCGCCTTCCTACATCGTCGTCGGTTTTCTCGACGACAACGCCCTCGTCCGCGGGTCGCGGATCGCCGGGATCCGGGTGCTCGGCGGCGTCGGCGACGCGCTGACAGTGCTCCGACAGCGTCCTGTCGACGAGATCCTCGTCACCGCCGGTGAGATCTCCAGGCCGGTGTTCCGTCGCCTCCTCAGCGATGCGGCCGAATTCGGCGCAAGCGTCAAGGTGATTCCCTCCATGGGCGAATTGCTCGCTGCGGGGGGAGCTGTCGCCTCACCAAGCATGCTCCGGCCGGTCGAGATCCGCGATCTCCTCCGCCGGGAGCCGGTCGTCCTCGATGACTCGGCGATCGAGGGGATGGTCCGCGACCGGGTCGTGCTCGTCACGGGTGGGGGCGGTTCGATCGGGTCGGAGATCTGTCGGCAGATCCTCCGCTACCGCCCCCGGCGGCTCGTCATCGTCGAGCGTGCCGAGAACGCCCTGTTCGATGTCGGCAACGATTTGCAGGCCCTGCGCACGGGCGTGCCGATTGACCTCGTCCTCGCCGACATCCTCGATGAGTCGAGGACGCGGCGCGTGTTCGAAACGCACCGGCCCGATCTGGTGTTCCACGCGGCGGCCCACAAGCACGTGTCGATGCTCGAGCACAACCCCGGCGAGGCGATTACCAACAACTGTTTCGGCACCCGCCTCCTCGTCCGACTCGCCGAGGAGTACGCCGTCGGCCGCTTCGTCGCCATCTCGACTGACAAAGCGGTGAATCCTTCGAGCGTCATGGGGTGTTCGAAGCTCATCGCCGAGCGCTTTGTCCAGGCGTTCGCGGCCACGGCGCGAACGAAGTTCGTGGTTGTCCGTTTCGGGAACGTCCTCGGAAGCAACGGCAGCGTCGTGCCGAAGTTCCGGGAGCAGATTCTCCGTGGTGGGCCTGTGACGATCACCCACCCCGACGTCGAACGGTTCTTCATGACGATCCCCGAGGCAGCGCAGCTCGTGATCCAGGCCGCCGCGGCGGCCAAAGGAGGGGAGATCTTTCTCCTCGACATGGGGCCTGCCGTGAAGATCGTCGACCTCGCCCGCGACATGATCTCCCTGTCCGGCTCCGACGAGGAGGAGATCGGGATCGAGTTCACCGGACTCCAGCCAGGGGAGAAACTCGCCGAGGAGCTCTTCTCCGCGGAGGAGGCCAGGGTGCAGACATCGCATCCCAAGGTATGCTGTGTCGTCGGACGAACGGCGGTCTTGGAAGACGTCGAGCGTCTCTTCGACCAACTCAAGGCTCTTCCGGGCGAATCCCCGGATGTGATCCGGGAAGGTCTCCGGCGGATCGTCCCGGAATACCGATCCGCTGCGCTTTCCGGGCCCGAAGCCTCGGGAGGGAGGGAGCGGGCCATCGGTCAGCCCGGTGCCATCACAGAAAGGTCTGCCCGTGGCGGCTGAAGGTTCGGTTCGAGTGCCCTTCGTGCGTCCGGCCCTTCCCGCGGCGGAAGAACTCCAGCCACACCTCGAGGCGATCTGCCGCTCGGGGAGGTTGACGAAAGGCCCGTACCTCGAGCGTCTCGAGTCAGCTGCCGCGGCCCATCTCGGCGTCCGGCATGCCATCGGCGTCAGCAGCTGCACGACCGGATTGATGCTCGTGTACCGCGCCCTCGCCGAACTCGCCGAGCAGGGATGCCGGGCGCCATCGCGGGGGGAATGCTTGACGGCGGCAGTGCTGCCCGAGGGACGGCCGATCGCGGCCGGTGGTGAGGTCGTGATGCCGAGTTTCACCTTCCTCGCTGGCCCGGCTGCGGTCGTCTGGAACAGCCTCCGGCCTGTGTTTGTCGATGTCGATCCGCTGTCGACCAATGCCCGGTCCGAGGCGGTGGCGGCGGCGATCACTCCGCGCACCGTGGCGATCTCGGCCTGCCACAATTTTGGAAACCCGTGCGATGTCGCCGGGCTCCGCGAGGTTGCCCGGCAACACCGGCTCCCGCTCGTGATCGATGCGGCCCATGGGTTTGGTGCCAAACAGGCGGGGCTGCCGGTCGGGGGCGGGGCGACGGCGCAGGTCTTCAGCCTCTCGCCGACGAAACTCCTCGTCGCCGGTGAGGGGGGGATCGTCGCCACCGACTGCGATTGCCTCGCGGCGCTGATCCGCGTGGGGCGCGAGTACGGCAACGACGGTTCCTATGACGCGGCGTTCTCGGGCTGCAATGGGCGGATGCCCGAGATGTGCGCCGCCACGGCATGGCTGGGATTGGAGAGGCTGGACGACGTGGCGGCCCACCGCCGGGGCATTGCCGGGGCCTACAGGAAGGGGCTCGAGGGGATGGCAGGGATCGAGTTCGTTGCGATCCTTCCGGGCGACACCTCGAGCCACAAAGACTTCTCGATCGCCGTCGATCCGGGGGAGTTCGGCGCCACCCGCGACGACCTCCGCCGGGCTCTGGCCCTGCGTGGGATCGAGACGCGGACGTACTATGATCCCCCCTGCCATCGTCAGGCGGCGTTTCGCCGGTTCCACGAGGGGCGGGCCGACCTGCCTGTCACCGACGTGCTCTCGGCCCGGAGCCTGTCGCTCCCGATCGGACCCCATGTCGATTCGGCGGTCATTGACGAAGTCTGCGAGACGATCGCATCCTGCCAGGGGCGGGCTTGAGCCGCGATCCCGTTCGCGGCGGATCGGACCTCGGAGGAACGGAGTCGTGCCCGACAATCTGCAGGACGGTGCCACGCCGCTCCCCTCCGGTCCGGGGTCCTTCTACGAAGGGTTCGTCAAACGGGCGGCCGACGCCATCATCGCGGGGTCTCTGTTGGTCTTGCTCCTCCCGGTGTTGTTGCTGGTGTGGGCCGCAGTGGTGATCGTGCTCGGATATCCGGCTTTCTATTTCGACAGGCGGGCCGGTCGGCGCGGGGCTCCGATCGTGATCGGGAAGTTCCGCTCGATGTCCGAAGCGGTCGACGGGGACGGCGTGCCGCTCTCCGATGCGGAGCGGCTGGGGGGATTCGGCCGCTTCCTCCGCCGCACGAGCCTCGACGAACTCCCGCAGCTGCTGAGCGTTCTCAGTGGGGACATGAGCCTGATCGGCCCCCGGCCGCTCCCGCTGCGCTATGTCGCCCGGTACAATTCCCGGCAGATTCGCCGGCTGGACGCGCGGCCGGGGCTTACCGGTCTGGCCCAGGTTTGGGGGCGAAACAGACTCGATTGGCCCGCCCGACTCGAACTCGACGTACGATACGTCGAGATGCTCTCCCGCTGGTACGCTCCACTGGTCGATGTCGGCATCCTCGCTGCCACGGTCGGCGTCGTTGTCTGGCAGGGGCTCACGGGGCGGGGGATTGCCGGGGCGGGATCGGCGACGATGAAGGAGTTCGAGCCATGACGGCCATCAACGGCGAGTCGCGAGACGTTGCCGCGGCGGTGCGCGAAGCCATCCTGGCGGTCTACCGGGATACCGGTCGACCGCCGCGCGAGACTCCCGCTTCTGCCCTTCTCGGCGGCGATCTCGGTCTCGATTCGCTCGACCTGGCGCAGATCATCGTCCTCCTCGAGCGTTCGCTCGGCGTCGATCCCTTCCGTGATGCCCGGGCAACGGCGCCCCATCCGCCGCTCCGCTCCGTCGAACATCTCGTGACGCTCTATGCGGCCGCGATTGCAGGCCACACGTAGTCAGCGTTCCACGTTTTCCAGACCATCGAGCCTTCCGTCACTTCCGCACCCCGGCCACGATCATGTCATCCCCATTTCCGACACCCGTCTCCACTCCCGCTCCGGCACCGGAGGTAGCCGACGTGTCGGCGCCGGCACGCCTGGCAGCTGCCATCGATGCGGTGGCCGCCAGCGATGCCGACCGTGTCGCCATCGTCACGGCGGCCGGGCACGGAGCTGAGCTCCGCCGGGCCGTTTCCTACGGTACCCTCGCCGGAGACGTCGCCGTCCTCGAGCGTCGCCTCACCGACGTGCGGCCGATTGGCATCGTCGCCCGGGCGAGCGGTCTTGCTCCCCTCATCGCCCTCGTCGCGGCCTGCGGTCGCCAACGCGTTCCGCTGGCCCTCGTGGCCGAGGATTCGCGGGATCTCGTCGGAGAACTGCGCGATTGGAGTGTCTGCGGGGACGATCTCGCCGTGGAGCCGCCGCCGCCGCAAGGGCGGACACGGCGCGAATTCGACTCGTCTTCGCCCCAGATCGTCGTGGCGACGTCAGGGACGAGCGGTCCACCGAAGCTCGTGGAACACTCCTGGGATTCCCTCCTCGCCGCGGCCCGGCTCGCGGAGCAGTGGCATGGACGTGGTTGGATCCTCGTCTATGACGCCACCCGTTGGGCCGGGACCCAGGTTTGGTTGCAGGCGATCCTCACCGGCGGGCGGGTGATTGTGCCGGCATCACGCGATCCGGATTGCGTCGCCCGCGCGGCGGCGGATGAGGGCGTCACGATTCTCCCCGCCACTCCGACGCTCCTGCGTCGCGTAATCGCCTCCGGAGATACCGACGCCGTCGGCAGGATGCGGCTCGATCGGATCACCCTCGGCGGTGAGGCTGCCGACGGCCAACTCCTCGAACAGGCCAGAGCCCTCTTCCCGGCGGCGCGGGTCACGCATGTCTACGCCACCACCGAGCTCGGCGAGGTGTTTCGCGTGTCCGACGGCTTGCCCGGATTTCCCGCCGAATGGCTCGGCCGCCCTTTGCCGGGCGGGGCTCGATTGTCGACCAGAAGCGACGGGGAACTCCTCGTGCAGCTGTCGCGCGATACGGCCGAGGTGGCGACCGGCGATCTCGTCGAGCGGCGCGGTGAACGCTGCGAGTTCGCCGGCCGGCGAAGCGATACGATCGTCGTCGGCGGGGCCAAGGTTTTCCCGCGGAGGGTCGAGGACGTTCTCCGCGCCGTGCCCGGTGTCGCCGACGCACGGGCCTATGGCCTCCCCAGCGCGATCACCGGCGAGATCGTCGCGGCACAGATCGTCGCCGCCGATCCGCTTCCCGATGGCGTCACTCCGGAAAATCTCCGCGCAGCGGCGTTGGCGGCCTGTCGCGGGGCCCTCGAGCCCCACAGCGTTCCGCGGGTGCTCGACTTCACCCGGAAGCTGTTCACGAATCCTTCGGGCAAGGTGCCGCGTCGACCGGTTGGCAAATGACACGCCCTTCCCCGACGACGATCATCTCGGGCGGGTCCCGCGGGCTCGGGTTGGCCGTCGCATCGAGGCTCCTTGAACGCGGCGACCGGATCGCGACGTTTTCGCGATCCGGTTCGGCGGCGCTCGACGACCTCGCCTCGAGGCATCCGGGCCGGGTGCACCACGAGCACTTCGATGCCGCCGACTCCGCCGCCGTTCGGCAATTCGTGGCAAAGACGGTCGATCGCTTCGGACGCGTCGATCATTGTGTCGCCAATGCGGCGGTGGCCGCCGAGGGGATCCTCGCCACGATGTCCGACGCCGACATCGATGCGATGCTGACGGTGAACCTGGGCGGCGCGATCGTCCTGGTGCGGGAGTGCGTCCGCCAGTTTCTGGCCCAGCCGCGGGCCTTGCCCGACGCGGAGGCCGGTTCGGTCGTGGTCGTGTCGAGCGTCGTCGCGGCCCGGGGGAGCCCGGGCCTTGCGGTGTATGCGGCGACGAAGGCCGGCCTGGAGGGATTTGCCCGTTGTCTCGCCAGAGAGGTGGGGCCACGCGGGATCCGCGTCAACGCCGTGGCCCCGGGGTTTCTTACCACCGAGCTTTCGGCGACGCTTTCACAAGCCGATCGGGAGCGGATCGTCCGCAGGACGCCCCTGGGGAGGCTCGGCGCTACCGGCGACATCGTCGGGGCCATCGACTTTCTCACGAGTCCCGGCGCGGCGTTCGTCACGGGCCAGACGCTCACCGTCGATGGTGGCGGTGCGGCGTGATGCTCGCCGCGGCTTTCGGCTAAAGTGGGGCATCAAGGTCACCGGGATCCGGTGTCTTTCACGCATCTTCGCCGAGTTCCGACTGGGAGCCTCGCGCCGTTGTTCGAACGCTCGTTCGCACCGTTTGCCGATTGTCGCCGCATTCTCATCGTCGGGGGCGGTGGGTTTGGCCGCGAGGTTTACTGCTGGATGCGGGATGCCTGGCCGGCGGCACGGGATCGGTTTACCGGCTTTCTCGACGCCGATCCCTCGCGCGGCGGGGCGGAAGGGGGCGTGATCGGCGATCCGGACACCTATCAGCCGCTGCCCGGCGACGGCCTCCTGCTCGGGGTCGGCATCCCCGTGGTCCGCCGTCGGTTGGCCGAGGTGCTTCTCGCCCGCGGGGGGCGATTCCTCACGCTCGTCCACCCGACCGCCGTCGTGGTGCCGTCGGCGGTGGTTGGAGAGGGAACGATCGTCTGCCCTCATGGAATCGTCAGTGACGCCGCCACACTCGGCCGCGGGGTCCTCGTCAATTACCATGCCTCGGTTGCCCACGATGCGTCGGTCGGCGACTATGGCGTGCTGTCTCCCTACGCCACGCTCGGTGGATTTGCCCGGGTCGGTGCGGACGTGTTCCTCGGTCTTCATGCGTCGGTCGGCCCCGGCCGTCGCGTCGGCGACCGGAGCAAGGTGAGCGCCAATTCCTCTGCCCTGGCCGATGTCCCCACCGATACGCTCGTCTACGGGGTGCCAGGGCGCCACGGCCCGCTCCTCTCCTGATCACCCGGAAGCTTCGAGGTGACATTGCGCGTCGCCGCCCATGTCGACGTCCGCTACACGACTCGGTCGCCCACCGGAGTCGACAAACACATCGCGCGGATGGTGCACGGGTTGGCGGCGCGCCCCGGATTCGAGGTCTCCGTCGTGGCGCCGCGTGGGCAGCTTGTCGGGGGTGAGCTGCCTGCCGGGAGCAGTCTTCACGGGCTTCCGGTCGCGCCGATCCCCCTCTCAAACCGGGCCGGCCGACTGTTGTGGGCTCTGGGAAACCGTCCGCCGATCGACCGCTTCTGCCCAGGCGTCGATTGGGTCTGGTCGCCTCAGGAGCTGTGGGCCCCGGCCCGGCACGCGCGGACGGCGATCACGGTCCACGGGAGCACTTATTTCGAACCGAGCTTCCCCGGCTATCACTCCGCGGCGGCCCGCTTCGAGCGGGCGAGGATGGCATGGTTCTTTCGGCGGATCTGTCGGTCGGCAGACCTCGTGTTGCCGGTGTCGCATTATCTCGAGCGTTTTCTCATCGATTCCTTCGGGCTCCAGCCGGAACGCTCCGTCGTCGTGGGGAATGGCGTGGATGAAGTGTTCTTCACCGCAGGTGACGCGGCAACGTCCTCCCCGTCCGCGGGGGAATACGACGCCGACAGGCTGCTCGTGGTCGGCGGCCTCAACGGCTGGGACGGGGCGGACAGCATTCTTGCCTGTGCCGACGCCCTGGCGGAGAGCATTCCTGGCCTCGGGATCGACGTCATCGGTACACTGGATGACCGCCGGAGCATCGCGGCGAGCGAACGCCGTCCCAATCTCCGTCGCCTCGGCTACCGGCCCCCCAGGGAACTCGCTGTGATGATGCCTGGCTATCTGGCGCTCCTCTACCTTCCGAACGTCGAATCGTTCGGGATCGTGGCGCTCGAGGCAATGGCTGCGGCTCTCCCGGTGCTGGCATGTCGGCTGACGGCCGTGCCGGAGACGGCTGGCGACGGGGCCTGGTACGTCGACGAACGCCGGCCGGCGGATGTGGTGGCGGCCGTCCGAGCCCTCCGCGCCGAACCGGCCCTTCGCGATTCTTGGGTGGAGCGGGGGCGTCGCCGCGCGGCCGGGTTCACGTGGGAGGCTTGTGTGGAGAGGCTGGCCTGCGCTCTCCAAAAGAGTCCCTGCGCGGGGGAAACCCGCGTCGGTGACACCGAGCGTCCACGGATGCCCGCCGGAGGCAGCCTTCCGTGAATATCCTCAAAATCGTTCCCGGTGTCTGGTGGATCCTGAACAGCAGGCAACGAACGGCAGCTTTCGTTCTCCTGGGCATGATGCTCGTGAGCATGGTGTTCGAGATGCTCGGCGTCGGCATGATGGTCCCTGCTCTGGCCGCAATGACGCTCGATGATGCCACGCCCTCCCCGCTGGCCGGCAGGATTCTCGCTTGGCTCGGGAATCCGACGAAGGAACGCCTCATCGTCGGGGCGTTCCTCGCACTGTTCTTCATCTACTTGCTGAAGACCTGTTTCCTGCTCATCTCCGTTTACTGGCAGTCGAGGTTCATCTCGACCCTCCAGACGAGCCTGTCGAGGAGGCTGTTCACGACTTACCTCCACCAGCCGTGGTCGTTTCATCTCGGCCGCAATTCCGCCGAGTTGCTCCGAACGATGTCGGAGGCGAGCAATTTTTCCCAGTTGTGCGCGACCGTCCTCGGGTCGGTGAGTGACAGCCTGATCCTGGTGGGGATCGTGGCCTTGCTCGCGATCATCGAACCCGTCGGCACGTGCGTCGCCGCAGTGTCCCTCGGGGTCGCGATGCAGCTCCTCGGATGGATCACCGGAAAGCGCATCCAGCGTTGGGGGGAATCGCGGTTCAAGCTCTTGGCGATTGTTTCCAGGCACCTCCATCAGGGGCTTGGCGGGGCCAAGGATGTCAAGATCCGCGGCCGGGAGCAGTATTTCATCGACCAGTACGACCGTCACGCCCGGGTTGTCGCCGACCTCTCGGCCCGCCAAGTCGTCATGGGGCAGGTGCCGCGGATGTGGCTCGAACTCGTCGCCGTGACAACGCTCTGCGTGCTCGCTGGGACGATGCTCTGGCAGGGGCGTGACAGCCGCGACATGGTTTCCAGTCTCGGACTTTTTGCGACGGCGGCCTTCAGGCTCCTGCCGTCGGTCAATAGGCTCGCGCAGGCCGTTCAAAACCTCCAGTTCGGGGCGTCGGGGCTCGCGTCGCTCCGCGCTGATCTGCAACTCCCGTCCGTTCCCCAATCGGCTTCGCGGGCGATCGACTTCCGGCATTCGATCGCCCTCGAAGGGGTTGGGTTCCGTTTTCCCTCGAGCGCCACTCCGGCGCTCGACGGCGTCACGATCCGCATTCCGCATGGAGCGGCGGTCGGGATCATCGGTGGCAGTGGCGCCGGCAAGAGCACGGCGGTCGACGTCCTCCTCGGCCTTCTCGACCCGACTGAGGGAAGGGTGACGATCGACGGTGTCGACATCCGTGACAACCTCCGTGGTTGGCAGGACATGGTCGGATACGTTCCGCAGAGCATCTACCTCTGTGACGAGTCGCTCCGTGAGAACGTCGCCTTCGGCGTGCCGCCGGACGAGATCGACGAGCAGGCGCTCGATCGGGCCATCCGCGCTGCCCGACTCGACGAATTCGTAGCCACGCTCCCCGAGGGCTTGGCGACAGTCGTAGGGGAACGGGGCGTGCGTCTCTCCGGGGGGCAGCGGCAGAGGATCGGCATTGCCCGGGCCCTCTACCACGATCCGGCGGTGCTCGTCCTCGACGAGGCGACAAGCGCCCTCGACACGACGACCGAGAGCGAGGTCATGGCCGCGGTCAATTCGCTCCAAGGGGCGAAAACGCTCGTGATCATTGCCCACAGGCTGTCGACGGTCGAGCAGTGCGACATCGTCTATCGACTCGACCGCGGGCGGGTCGTCAGTTCGGGGTCGCTGGCGGAGGTCGTGCGAACGTGAGCCGGGGCGTGCCCGCGGGGTTGCGGAGGATCGTCTTTTGGCAACCGATCGTCAGCCCGCACCAACACGATTTTCTCGAGGCTCTTGCCGCAGCGGTGCCGTGTGATGTGATCCTCGCCGCGGAGTCGGGCCTGCCAGCGGAGCGAGTCTCCCAGGGATGGCGCCACTCGCCCCACGTACAGGTCCGCGTCGTCGATGTCTCTTCGGCGGACGGATTCGAGGCAATCGCAGCCTATCGTGGGGCCGATTCGCTCCACGTCTTCTCCGGCTTTTTCTCGCACGCCATCGTGTGGCGCGCCTTCAGGCTTCTGTCGGATTCATCAGCCCGCCTCGCGATCCTCTCCGAGGCTCCGCAACAGGGGCCCTGGGTCGGGTGGTTGAAGCGAACGCGGGGACGCTTGCTTGTCCGCCGCTGGGGACGTCGCTTCGATTTCGTGCTGGCGATGGGGCACGTGGGCGTGGGGTTCTTCGAGGCGGTCGGGTTTCCGCGGGACAAGATCTGTTTGTTCGGCTATTACCTCGCCGTGCCCTCCGAACCATCGCCAGCCGTTGATGGCGACGCCGACGATGTTTTCCGGTTCATCGCTGCCGGCCAGATGATCCGGCGGAAGGGGTTCGACCTGCTCTTGGCCGCCCTTGCCAGGGTAGACGGAATGCCGTGGCGGTGCGATCTCTACGGTGACGGTCCACTCGGCAACGACCTCCGCAGGCAAGCCGAGCGATTTCGGATAGCCCAGCGAATGGGCTTCCATGCCCCTCTCTCCAATGATGCGCTCCGCCGGAATATCGCCGGGAGTGATTGCTGCGTCGTGCCCAGCCGGCATGACGGCTGGGGAATGGCCGTCAACGAAGCCTTGATCGCCGGGACCCCGGTCGTGTGCAGCGACGGCTGCGGGTCGGCGGCAATGCTCGACGATCCGGTTGGGGGGATTGTCGTGCCGGCCGGTCGCATTCGACCCTTGGCCGAGGCGCTGCAGCGGTCGCTTTCCGCCGGTAAGATCGACGGTTCGAGACGCCGGCGCGTGCATGCCGTGGCCGAGGAGTTCTCGCCCGCCGCCGGGGTCGGGTTGTTTCTGGATAGGCTCGCTACTCTCGGGCCAGCCGGTCGTTGAGCGGTGGTTTCGGAGCGCTCCCATGAACCCTGCCTTGTCATCCAATCTCCATGCCGCATCCGCGCCAACCTTCGACGGAGCGTGGGGGGGGATTCTCCCTCGTGCGCCTGCCCGGGTCGATGGCGGCGGATTTGGTTTTCAAAAGATCGGCGTGGTCATCGTCCCGTTGTTGGCAACCCTCCTGCGGGTGGCGTCGTCGCCAACGTCGGCACTGGCGTATTTGGTGATCAGTGCATGGGCCCTGACGGGACGCCGTCAGGCGATCGTGTCGCTGTTCCTCTGTTGGCTGTTCAATATGATCAGCCACGCTTTCTGTGGCGCGCCACTCTTCGGCGCCCAATTGCGGTTCGTTGTCTTTTTCTCGTGCGGCATCTCCGTCTTGCTCCACGGCCCGAGTCGCTCATCGACCACGAAGGCGGGGAGCCTCTTGGCAGTGACGATTCCAGTCCTGCTTCTCATCATCATCCATTCCGTATCGTCCAGTCTGATCACCGACGTGTCGCTCCTCAAAGCGATCATGTTCTCCGTCGTGTTCCTCACGTCCTTGTGCGGGTGGGCATGGATGGCGCCGGCCGAGCGTCATCTCGCCATCCAGACGATCTTCGGCGGCCTCATGCTCGTCGTCATCTCCAGTCTGCCGATGCGGTTGGTGGGCATGGGGTACATGGGGCGTACGGGGTTCTTCTGCGGTGTGATCTATCATTCGCAGGTGATGGGGATCGTCGCCGCGATCGTGGCGGCCGGACTCACGGCCCAATGCCTGACGATCCGCCCGCTGCGCTGGTGGAGGATTGCGCTCCTCGGCCTGAGTCTCGTCGAGGTCTACTGGAGCGGGGCCCGCATCGCGGCCTTGGCCATGGCGGGGGGCATCGGCATCGGGTTCATCGTGCAATTGCTCAGTGGCGTCTTTTTCGCCAGGGGGGATAACCCGCGGATCGTGGCTGCCCGACTCGGAGTGGCCGCAACGCTGTTTCTCGTGCTCTTGATCGTTGCCGGCCGGGAGGTCGGCGGGGGGCTGAGGCAGTTCATTCTGAAATACAGCCAGCAGGATGACGTGTCTATCCTCGAACAGGGCCTGTCCACCCGCCAGGTGCTTGTCGACATGATGATGAACAACATCCGGCGCTACCCGTTCACCGGAATTGGGTTCGGCGTGGGATCGATCCCGGAACTTCGGGAGAACATCGTCCGCGACCCGATCCTCGGACTGCCCCTCATGGCAACGGTCGAAAAGGGGGTGTTGCCGATCGTGATCATCGAAGAATTCGGTTTTCCGCTGGGGGTGATCGTCTACGTCTGGCTCGGCGTGCTCATGCTCTGTACCACCCGTGGTGGCATCGTCCCTGTGACGATCTTCATGACATCGATGCTCACCAACCTTGCCGAGTCGGCGTTCTTTGCCCCTGGCGGTGCCGGGTTGTTGACGATCATCCTTGCGGGGTGGGCTGCAACAGAACCGGCCGGTGGAGCGTGGAAAAAGCACCTCCGCTCCCGGCAGGTGGCGATGGAACGTCGCAGTCCGGCCGGGGCTCCGTTATCGCCGGTCTTTGCCCCTCCGGCGTTGCCGACCCCGCCCTCTCGGCCGCTTCTGCCCGCCCCGTCGCCATTGTCCCCCAGCCCCTCGTAGGCCGCGGAGCCTACGGGTCAGTCGGGCCGCCCGAGGAGGCGGGCAAACAGACCGAGTTGGTTGTCGGCCCAACGCTGCGCCGAGTAGGCCGCCGCTGCATGGCGGATCTCCCGCCCCATGGCGGCGAGCCCGGCGTGAGCCCGATGCATCCTGGTCAGCGCCCGGCAACCGGCCTCCACGTCGTCGGTGGGAATGATGAAGCCGGTGTGGTAATCCCGGACGAGTTCGACGCCGGCGCCGCAATCCTGGCTGCAGATCACCGGGAGCCCAGAGGCCGCTGCCTCGACGATCACCTGCCCCCACGGCTCCACGCGGCTCGGGAGAACGAACACCCCCGCCTCGCGGAACACCCGGCCGAGGTCGGCGGGCTGGAGAAACCCACGGTTGTCGACGCCATCGACACCCCCGAGGAGCGATTCGAGCGGACCGGCGCCGCACGTCGTCAGCGGCCACGGATCTGTGACGCGCTGTCGGTAGGCCCGGTATGCCTCGACGAGCGTATCGAGCGCCTTGGCGGGCACGTAACGACCGACGAAGAGGAATCGCTTCGGCCAGATGGCATCATTGAAGCGGGGCTCTCCCGCTGTCCGGAAGCCCTCGTAGTCGATTGCGTAGAGCAGACGGGTGATCTTCCGTCCGGGCACACCCCAGTACCGCATCACCTGGTAGCCGCGTTCCCCCGGCACGTTGAGGGCGTCGACGCGTTTGAGGAGTCCGCCGATCCGCAGAGGCGCCAATCGCTGTCGCCAGGTGAACCGCAGGGCCGTGTCGGCGGTCATCACGAACTTCGCCCCGCGGAGGCGCGGCTCGTCGAGCAGGCTCACGTAGGGGGGGTGGGACCAGCCGGCGAAAACGACGACGTCGGGCCGTGTCCCCGCGACGATGTCCCTGACGACCGACGTGTTGTGCCGCTCCCCCTCCGACAGGACGCGCGGCGTGACATCCCTGAAGAGACCGAGATCGAACGGCGCGATCGACGATGGGGCCCAATGGAGGAGGGAAACGTTCACCCCCGGTCGGCGGGCGAGTTCATTGAGACAGGCGGCGAGGTATCCTGAGGGCTCTGTCCAACAGTACGTGATGTTCATGGCAGGAGTTTAACAGGCTATGGATAAAGTCACCCGCCGGCCGATCGGCCTGGAATGGCTTTTTCCAGGCACCTCTGGCCGGAGCACCGACCCATGAGCCTGCCGATCCCGACCACGGCCCAGCCCCTGCCGCGGGTCCTCCTCGTGTCGAGCACGCTCGACGATGACGGCGGCGTGCCGGTCTGTGTCGGGCAGTTGGCCGAGGGGCTGGCAGGGATCGGGGTGCCGGTCGGCATCACGGGCCAGCATGCCGGTCCGCTCGGCGCGGTGATTGCCGGGGCCGGCCGACGATCCGGGGTGACGCTCGATCCGGTCTCCGCGCCGTGGCATCCCCGGGGGCAGTGGCAGGCCGCGCGGCGCGTCCGGGCCGTGGTACAGGCCACGGCCGCGGCGGCCCGTGCCGAGGGCCGGTCGGTCGTGGTTCATGTCCATGGCGTGTGGGTAGCGCCGGTGATCGCCGCAGCGGCGGCGGCGGTCGATGTCGGCGCGACGCTCGTCGTCTCGCCACACGGGATGCTCCGGCACGAGGCGCTGCGGAAGAGCCCGTGGCGGAAGCGTGCCGTCTGGGGGGGCTGGTTGCGGCGTCTGCTCGTGGCAGCAGACACGCTCCATGTGACGTCGCCGCTGGAAGGGGATGAATTGGCCTCGCTCCTCCCCGGCTGCCGGCCGGTGCTCGTGCCGCTGGGGATCGTTCCGCCGGCCGATGCGCCGCGCGGACGGAAGCCGGGGGCCCCGCGGCGGGCGGGATACCTCGGACGAATCCTCCCCATCAAGAATCTCGACATCCTCATCCAAGCCTGGAAGCTTGTCCGTCCTGAGGGCTGGCAACTGGCGATCGACGGGCCCGGACCGGCCGAGATGACCGCCTCGCTCAACGAGCTTGCCGGGCGGTTGGACATCGGCTCCGACGTCGAGATCGGCGGTGCCGTGCCGATGGAGCGTCTTGGCGAGCACTTCGCCAGCCTCGATCTTTTCGTACTCCCCTCCCGTTCCGAGGCCTTCGCCCTCACCGTCGGGGAAGCGCTCGCCTCCGGCGTTCCGGCGGTGGTCACGACCGCGGCGCCGTGGGGCGACGTGGAACGGATGGCCTGCGGGTGGAGCGTGGAGCCGACCGTCGCCGGGCTCGCGGAGGCACTCTCGCTTGCCACGGCGCTTCCGCAGACAGACCTCGAGGCGATGGGGCGGCGCGGTCGGGCCTGGGTACGGGCTGACTACGCCTGGTCGGAGGTTGCCCGTCGTCACCTGAGCGAGCTCTACGACTTGCGGGGGGAGACGCGAACGGCATCCGCCCGAGTTTGACGAGGCGCCACGGGTGGAGTCCTCGAGGCGGGTTGCATTTTCAATGCCAACGAGCGATTCTTCACCGGCCTTCCAGTCTTCCCCACGGAGCTGCCATGAATCTCCGCCGCGCCGTGATCACCGCTGCTGGGAAAACGCCCCAGGAGCATCCCCTCCAGCGGCTCGTCGACCGTGATGGCGTGGTCCGGTCGGCGCTCGGCATCATCGTCGACGAGGCCCTCGCCGCCGGTGCCGACGAGATCGCCGTCGTCGTCAGACCTGGGGATGAGTCGGCGTTCCAGGCAGCCATCGATCGGCGTCCTGGCCGTCTCGAGATGATTCCCCAGCACGAGCCCAACGGCTACGGCGCGGCCGTGCTCTGTGCCCGGGCCTTCGTCGGGGACGAGCCGTTCCTCCATTTCGTCGGCGATCACCTCTACGTGAGCGACGTTCCCTCACGTTGTGCGGAGCAGCTCGTCGAGACGGCGCGTCGGGAGCAGTGTGCCGTGTCGGCGGTGCAGCCGACCCGCGAGAGCATGCTCCCGTGGTTCGGGGCCGTCGGTGGTCGCCGCGTCGCCCACGCCAGCCGGCTCTACGAGATCGACACCGTCCTCGAGAAGCCGACGCCGACCCAGGCCGAGCAGGAGCTCGTCGTTCCCGGATTGCGAGCCGGTCATTATCTCTGCTTCTTCGGCATGCATGTACTGACGCCGGCGATCTTCGATTTGCTCGCCTCCACCGACGGAAGCGGCCGCCTCAATCTCTCTGGGGCGCTTGCGCGACTGGCGCGGCAGGAACGCTATCTCGCCCATCAGGTGCAGGGCGCCCGCTACGATCTCGGCCTTCCGTACGGCCTGCTCACCGCCCAGATGGCCTTGGCCCTCTCGGGACGCGACCGCGCCCACGTGCTGGCGCAGGTCGTCGAACTCCTCGCCCGACAACCGCAGGTGTCATGAGCAGGCTCGTCGGAATCATCACCGCGGCCGATTCGGCCACGCGGGACCGTTCGGTCGATGAGGCCTGCCGGGGCGCTGGCACTTCTCTGCTCCTTGCGGAGGCGGCGGCCCTCGATGCCTACCGGCGCGATTGCCCCAATCTTTACCGACGCGTCCGGGCGCTGTTCTTCCTCGCCTCCATCCATCGCTACCATCTCCCCGCGTCGCTCGAGGAATCCGCCGCGACGGCGGGGCTGATTCCCCCCACGGCCGTCCACCACCTCCTCGGCCGGCGCTTCGAGGAGGCGATCGATGTCCTCCTCGCGCGGCAGCAGGCCGATGGCCCCTCCGCGGCCCTGTCGAGCTCGCTTGCCAGCGCCTACCGCGAACTCGGCCTGCAGACGCTCGCCAATCAGGTGCGCCAGTCGGTGCGGTCGATCCGTGGCAATCAGTGGATGTTCCGGGTCGGGCATCCCGACGATCATCCGCTCCGCATCCGCCCCGAGCTGCTCAAGCGCGGGGCGGCCGGCGCCAGGACGCCGTTTCCGCTCCTCCAGGAATCGACGCCGGTGCGCATGGATTTGTCGCACGCCGGCTGGAGCGACATCTTCTTCCTCGGCATGGATTGCCCGGAGGCGGCTCGCGTTCTCAACGTGTCGGTCGACCTCGGCGTTCACGGCCGCGACGCGGCCCCCCGGCCGCCGGTGGAGGTCTACCTTCGCGTCATCGACGAGCCGTTGCTGCGGTTGACGAGCATCGATCTCGACGCCACGGCCGACATCTCCGACCTCGGCGAAGTGTTCGATTTCGGGCGCGATCACCTCGGGCTGCTCAAGGCTGCGGTGATCGCCGCGGGAATCGTGCCACCGGGGATCGAGGGATCGGGGGAGTCGCTCGCCGACGTCCTCGCCGCCGTCGTCGGCCCCGGGCATGGCCTGGAGCTGGTCAGCTCCGTCAACGGGATTCCGAAGGGCTCGCGCCTCGCCGTTTCGACGAATCTCCTCGCCGCCCTGATCAGCGTCTGCATGCGGGCCACCGGCCAGGCGCGATCGCTCACGGGGGCGCTCGACGAGCAGGAGCGGCGTCTCGTAGCCGCCCGGGCCATTCTCGGCGAGTGGCTCGGCGGGAGCGGCGGCGGGTGGCAGGATTCCGGCGGCGTGTGGCCGGCGGCGAAGCTGATCCGCGGCGTCGTCGCCGCCGAAGGGGATCCGGAGTTCGGCGTCAGTCGCGGGAGGCTCCTCCCCCGGCACGATCCGGTGCCGCTGGGAGTCGATCTCCAGGAATCCCTCGTCCTCGTCCATGGCGGGATGGCGCAGAACGTCGGTCCGATCCTCGAGATGGTGACCGAGAAATACCTCCTCCGCTGCGAAGCGGAGTGGCAGGCGCGGATCGAGGCGGGTGAGGTGCTCGACGAGATCATCGCCGCCCTCACCGCGGGGGATGCGCGGCGGATCGCCGCCGCCACAACCCGCAACTTCACAGGCCCCCTCCGCACCATCATCCCGTGGTCGAGCAACGCCTACACCGAAACGCTCATCGATGCGGTCCGGGCCCGCTTCGGCGACCGCTTCTGGGGCTTTTGGATGCTCGGTGGGATGTCGGGGGGAGGGATGGGGTTCATCTTCGAGCCCTCCGCCCGGCTCGAAGGGCAGGAGGCGCTTGCCGGGATCATGGCGGCGACGAAGCGCCGTTTCGAACACGGCCTCCCGTTCGCCATGGAGCCTGTCGTCTACGACTTCACCGTCAATCCGCGCGGGACGTGGTGCCAGCTCCATGAGGGGGCCGATGCCCTCATGCCCGCCCCCTACTACGCCCGGGTCGTGCCCGGGCTCCTCCGCACGTCGCGGCCGGAACTCACCGAATCGCGCCGCAGCGAACTCGACGCGTTCGGCAACGCCTGCCGCTCCCGCCCCGAACTGGCGGGAATGGTCCACACCCTTTTCGATCGGCTCTTCCCCGCCGGCAACGTGGCCCAGACCACGACCCGCGATCTCCGCACGGCCCTCGAGGCCTTGGGCTTCGACGACGTGGAGCACGAACAGATCCGGGCCGATCTCCGTGGCGGTCGAATCGGTCTGGCGCAGAACCGGCTCCCGCCATCGACCTCGATCGAGGATGTCGGCGATGGCGACGTGGAGTGGGTGGGGGGCGATTCGGCGTCGGCCGCGCGGGAGTTGGGCCTCGAGGCCCTGGCCCGGGGGGAGGCCGCCGTCGTCACGCTCTCGGCCGGGATCGGCAGCCGCTGGACGCAGGGGGCGGGGGTGGTCAAGGCGCTCCATCCGTTCTGCCGGCTGGCTGGCGGTTGGCGAACGTTTCTCGACGTCCACGTCGCCAAGACGCGGCGGATGTCGCGGGTCGCCGGCGTCGCCATTCCCCACGTGGTGACGACGAGCCATCTCACCCACCGACAGCTCGAGGCAGCCGATCTGCCGGTGATCCTCTCGCCCGGCAGGGCCGTTGGCTTGCGGCTGGTGCCGATGGTCCGCGACCTGCGGTTCGCCTGGGAGGAGACTTCGCGGCAGGTTCTCGACGAGCAGCGGGAGAAGATGCGCGACAGCGTCCAAGCCGCGCTCGTCTCCTGGGCCGAGCGCGCGGGGGAGGGAAGCGACTACACCGACAACGCGCTGGCGCAGTGCCTTCATCCGGTCGGGCACTGGTACGAGTTTCCCAACATGCTCCGCAACGGCGTCCTCGCCGGTCTCATCCGCGAGCGGCCCAGCCTGCGGTGGCTGATGATCCACAACATCGACACCGTCGGCACCGATCTCGATCCGGCGATCCTCGGCCGTCACATCGCCGGCGGGGCGACGCTCGGCGTCGAGGTGATCCCGCGGCGGATCGAGGATCGCGGTGGCGGCTTGGCGCGGGTCAACGGTCGGCCGCGCCTCGTCGAGGGGTTGGCGATGCCGCGCGAGGAGGATGAGTTTCGGTTGCGGTTCTACAACTCCGCCACGATCTGGCTCGACCTCGATGCCCTGCTCGGGGTGTTCGGGATCGAGCGCGGAGACGTCGTCGCGGCGGCCGACGGCGACCGGGGCGCCACGGCCCGGGTTGCGGCCGCCATCCGCGGCGTGGCGGCCCGCATGCCGACGTACGTCACGCTCAAAGACGTCAAGAAGCGCTGGGGGCACGGGCAGGAGGACGTCTTCCCCGTGGCCCAGTTCGAGAAACTGTGGGGCGACATGACCGCCCTCCCGGAGGTCACGAGCCGGTATTTCGTCGTCCCCCGTTTCCGGGGGCAGCAGCTCAAGGACGTCGCCCAACTCGACGGCTGGCTGCGGGACGGGTCGGCCGCCTCCGTCGAGGCCCTCGGCGACTGGGAATGACCGCCAAGCGGGCTCTTTTGCCCGTTTCCCCCCGTCGTTCAGCCACTTGAGGGGGCCCGCTCTCGCCGGGGCGATGCATGTGCTACGCTCCCGTCCATGAGTCGATCCGAGCCCACGCCCCACCCGCTGTCGATCTGGGTCGTGAACCCGTTCGATGACATCCCCGGAGAGGGGCTGCCGCCGCTCCGTTTCTGGACGCTCTGCCGGGTGCTCGCCGGTCGCGGACATGACGTCACCTGGTGGACGGCCGATTGGAGCCACCGGCGCAAGGCGCCGCGCCGTCCGGTCCCCCGGATCGTTGCCGACGAGGAGGGCTTCGGCATCCGGTTGGTGCCGGTGAGGCCCTACCGTACGAACGTCTCGCTGTCTCGCCTCAGGAGTCACCGCGACTTCGGTCGGAATCTCGAAAGCGAAGCCACCGAGGCTGTCGCCTCCGGAAGGCTCGAACGGCCCGACATCGTGCTCGCCAGCCTGCCGCCGCTCGAGGGGCCGGAGGCTGCTGCCCGACTCGCCCGCCGTCTCGATGCGGTCCTGGTTGTCGACCTCATGGATCTCTGGCCGGAGACGTTCGAGCGTCTCCTCCCCGGCCCCGCGTGGATCCGTCGCTTCCTCAGCCCCCTCCTTCTCGGCGGCATGCAACGCCGCCGCCGCGTCCTCCTCGAATCGGCCGATGGCATCTCGTCCTCCACCCGGGCCTATGCCGACTCCGCCCTCCGCGATCTCCCCGCGGTGACCGCCGAACGCCCCCCCTATGTCTGTCATCTCGGCGCCTATCTCGCCGAGTATCGCGAGCCGCCGCGCCCCTATCCGCTCGACGTGCCGTCCACCGGCGGCGACCCGCGGCCGCTTTCCTGCGTCTATGCCGGGAGCCTCGAGCAGGGACAGGATCTTGACACCGTCCTCGCGGCCGCGCGACGGCTGTCGGCCGCGGGAACGGCCGTCGACATCCACGTCGCTGGAACGGGAAAGCTCGAGGCGAAGATCAAGGCCGATGCGGCGACGATCCCCGGGCCTGCCCGCGTCGTGGTCCATGGGCTGCTGCCGCGCGGAGCGTATGCCGCGCTCCTGGCGGAGTGCGACGTCGGCCTCGTGGCTGTGAAGCCTGAGTCGCTCGTGGCGGTGCCCTACAAGGCATGCGACTACGCGGCGGCGGGGCTCGCGCTCGTCAACGCTCTCCCCGGTGAACTCGCCGACCTCATCGATCGCCACCGTGCCGGCCTCCCCTACACGGCCGGCGATCCGGGATCGTTGGCCGGGGTCCTGGGGGAGCTGGCCGCCGACCGTCGTCGCCTCCTCGAACTCCGCCAAGGGGCCCGCCGACTCGCCGAGGATGCCTTCGACCGCGAACAGACCTACCCCCGGTTCGCCCGCTGGCTCGAGTCGCTCTCCCGGTGACGGCATGGAATGCGTCGTCACCGGAGCGCGGGGATTCGTCGGTCGTGGTCTCCTCCCGGTGCTGGCCGCTGCCGGCCACGTCGGGATAGCCACTGGCCGGACGGTGCCGACCGATCTCCCTGCCGGGTGGCGGGGATCGACGCGCGGCGAATGCCTCGCCCTCGCGCCGAGCCCGGTGCCCGACGCTGTCGTCCACCTCGAGGTCGAGCAGGCGGTGCCCACGCCTTCGGCGGCCGACCCTGACGCTGCCGATCGCGTCAATGTCGGCGGGACGCGGGCCTGGCTCGACTGGGCGACGCGGCACGGCGTGAGCTGCTTCGTGTTCGTCAGTTCGATTCAAGCTGCAGTGCCAGGGAGCGCATGCGGCACGGAGGAGAGCCCGCTTGCGACCGGCCCTACCTACGGCGGATCGAAGGCGAGGGCCGAGGGGGAAGTCCGCGCCTGGGCGGCGGCCGAGGAGGGGCGACGGGCAGTTATCCTCCGCCCTGCGGCGGTCTACGGCCCCGACCCCGCGTCGAATCTTCTCCCCTTCGCCCGTCGGGTGATCGCCGGGCGACGATCCCTTGTCGGCACCGGGGCCACGCCCCGATCGGTCGTCTCCCGGAAGAATCTCACCGCGGCGATCGCGTTTGCCCTCGCCGACCCCAAGGCCGGCTGTGCCCTCTATCAGGTCTCCGATCCGCAGCCGACGACGGTGGTTGACCTGGCGACGTCGATCGCCGCGCTTTCCCAGGTACCGCCGCCGCGGAGCATTCCGCTCCCGCTTGCCCGGTTCGCCGCGCCGATCGGTGATCTCCTTGCGTGCGTTACGGGGCGCGAGATGCCGCTGTCGAGCGCCAGGCTGGCGGCGCTTCAGTCAGCGAGCCACTTCCCGTCCGATCGGCTCGTGGCCGCGGGATTCGTCCATCCGCAATCGACCCGCGAAGGGCTCGCCGAAATGCTCGCCTGGATGGCGCGGGAGGCCCGGTCACCGCCCCGGAAGGGGTGAAACTGGCCGACCGTGGATCGCCTTTCCGCGGACATCGGCCCGGCGATGTGGTTTCGGAGCGCCGCCGGCTTTTCCCTCCGGGGAGGGGGTGTTGCGTCGGTCGAGAGGGTCGTAGCGTGGCCGCAGCGGGGAAGTGGCGCGGGAGAAGCGTCTTTTTCGGGCTTTGCCGGCCGAGAGCAGATAATCTTGGAGGAGCGATGGTGGCCGGCCGGGAGAGCCGCAAATCCAGCGCTTTCCGCCCGGATGCCCGCCGATGGCGTATGTCACCCTCAGAGTCCTGCACGGCGCCGACCGCGGCAAGGTGTTCGAACGTCTCCCCACCCCCGTCACAATCGGCCGTGAGGAGGGGAACACGATCCAGCTCAACGACGAACGGATCAGTCGCTACCACCTCAAGTTTCAGGAAGACAACGACAAGGTCGTCCTCACCGATCTCGAGAGCACCAACGGCACGAAGGTCAACGGCGAGGACATCCAGGTGCGGATCGTCCGCGACGGCGACATGATCGCGCTGGGGCGTTCGCTGCTGTTGGTCGGTTCGCAGACCGACATCGATCGGCGGATCGCCGAGATCGCGTCACGTTTGCCGGCCGGCGACGAGGCCCGGGCCCGGGATATCGGCCAGCGTCTGCGGAAGATCGCCGGCGCCAACCCCGATGGCCCGCCCGATCTTGCCGACTTCCCCCCGCCGATCCTCCCCGGTCAGCTCCCGCCGCTGCCGGAGCGGATGAGCCCGGCACAGTCGGCCGAGTTTGTCGAGCTGTTCGACCATGTCCTCGCCGTGCTCCGCGAGGCGAGCGAAGGGGCGATGGTGCGCCCCGGCGCCGAGAGCGTCGAGATCGACTTCGCCCACTGGCAGGGAATCCTCGATCTCCAGGGGAAGCTCGCGGCGATGCTCCGCTCGATCGCCGATCCGCGCGATCGCTGAACTGCGGGGCGCGGCCGCGCCGCAGGGGTGGGCCGGAAACGGCGGCCCCGCGCGGTACACTCCGATCCTGGAGAAGGAGTGGTCCGGCAGCGCCGCGATGCCCCTCCCGCCGGCTCCTCATGCCCCCTTCCGCGAGGCCACGGATGACTGCCCGCTCGTTCGTCCATCTCCACTGCCACAGCCACTACAGCCTCCTCGACGGGGCGAGTTCGATCGACCGGCTGGTCTCGCGGACGAAGGAGCTGGGGATGAACGCCCTGGCGATCACCGACCACGGCAATCTCCACGGCGCGCTCGAGTTTTATTCCGCGGCGAAGTCGGCCGGCATCAATCCGATCATCGGCTACGAGGCCTACATCGCCCCCGGGAGCCGCTTCCACAAAGAGGCCGGCAGCCAGAAGGAATCGAGCTACCATCTCACGCTCCTGGCGAAGGATCGCGAGGGCTACGCCAACCTCCTCCAACTGGCGACGAAGGCCTTCCTCGAGGGCTTCTACTTCAAACCGCGGATCGACCGTGAGCTTCTCGAAGCCCATTCCGGCGGGCTCGTCTGCCTGTCGGGATGCCTGTCGGGGGAATTCAGCCGTTCGCTCGTCGGCGTCGGGGCCGATCAGCCCGAGCAGCTGGCCAAGGGACGCGAGGTTGCCGGTTGGTTCCGCAAGCTGTTCGGCGACCGTTACTTCCTCGAGATCCAGGACAACGGCCTGGAGATGCAGCGGCAGGTGACGCTCGCGGCGCTCGAAATCTCGCGCGAGCTGGGGATCCCGCCGGTGGCGACGTGCGATTGCCACTACGTCAATCGCGAGGACGCCGTCGCCCAGGACATCCTCCTCTGCGTCAACACCGGCCGTTACCGCAACGATCCGACTCGGATGAAGATGGAGTCGACGGAGTTCTACCTCAAGAGCCCCGAGGAGATGCACAACGCCTTCGGGGGCGTGGCGGGGGAGGTGACTCAGGCGGCGGTGGCCCGCAGTCAGGAGATCGCCGACAGCGTCGCGATCGAGCTCGAGCTTGGCAAGCGTCACTTCCCCGGATTCGACGTTCCGAGCGGGCTGACCGCCTCGCAGGAGCTGCGCCGCCTCTGCCTCGAAGGGCTCCATGCCCGCTACGCCGGGATGGCGAAGCGCTGGATCGACGGGGAGGACGGCCAGCCGATCCTCAGCCCGCAGGTCATGGAGCGGCTCGACCGCGAACTCGGCGTCATCGACACGCTCGGCTTCTCGAGCTACTTCCTCATCGTTTGGGACTTCGTCCGCGAGTCGCGCGATCTCGGCATCCCGGCGGCGGCCAGAGGCTCGGGCGTCGGGGCGCTGGTCGCCTACGCGCTCTATCTCTCCCATGTCTGTCCGCTCGAATACGACCTCCTCTTCGAGCGCTTCCTCGACGTCAACCGCAAGGAGGCGCCCGATATCGATATCGATTTCTGCAAGGAGCGCCGCGGCGAGGTCATCGAGTATGTGAAGCGGAGGTACGGGGCCGCGAACGTCGCCCAGATCGGCACCTTCGGCACGCTCGCCGCGCGGGCCGCGATCCGCGACGTCGGCCGGGCGATGGGGCTGGCGATCCCACGGGTCGATTCGATCGTGGCCCTCGTTCCCGATCAACTCGGGATCTCGATCGAGGAGGCCTCGGCGCCGGGAAGCCAGCTCGCCGCCGCCTGTGAATCCGACGGCGAGGTGCGGGAGCTCGTCGATCTCGCCGGCCGGATCGAGGGGCTGGCCCGCAACGTCGGCACCCACGCCGCGGCGGTGGTGATCGCCGACCGGCCCCTCGTCGAATATGTCCCGCTCCAGCGGGTGACGGGGAAGGAGGAAGTCATCACCCAGTGGGCGATGGGGGACGTCGAACGCGCCGGCCTGATGAAGATGGACTTCCTCGGCCTCCGCTACCTGACCGTCGTCGCCAAGACGATCGACATCATCGCCGAGACGACCGGCAATCGCCCCGATCCGCTCGCCTTCCCGCTCGAAGACCAGCCGACGTTCGATCTGTTGTGTCGGGGCGAGACGAAGGGCATCTTCCAGCTCGAGAGCGGCGGCATCCGCGATCTCCTCCAGCGGATGAAGCCCGACCACTTCCGTGACATCGTCGCCGTCAACGCCCTCTACCGCCCCGGTCCGCTCGAGGGGGGCATGGTCGACGACTACGTCGCCGTCAAGCACGGCCGCAAGCCGGCCGAGTATGCCCATCCGGTGATGAAGGAAGTGCTCGAGGAAACGCACGGCGTGATGGTCTACCAGGAACAGGTGATGCGGATCCTCGAGCGCCTCGGTGGCATCGAGCTCTCCAGCGCCTACACCTGCATCAAGGCGATCAGTAAGAAGAAGCTCGAGATCATCGCCGCCTTCCGGGAGAAGTTCGTCGCCGGGGCGAAGGCGAAGGGGCTGGCATCGGCCGAAGGGCAGGAGCTATTCGGCCTGATCGAGAAGTTTGCCGGCTACGGTTTCAACAAGAGCCACTCCACCGCCTACGCGCTGCTGGCCTGGCAGACGGCCTACCTCAAGACGCACCATGCGGTGGAGTTCATGGCGGCGCTCCTCTCCGGAGACATCACCGGCCGCAACTTCAAGAAGAAGGACGCGCTCGTCGAGCATGTCGAGGATTGCCGGCGGATGGGGATCGAGGTCGCCCCCCCCGACGTGAACCATTCCGCCGCCGACTTCACCGTCGCCGATGGGCGGATCCTCTTCGGGCTCTCCGCGATCAAGGGCTGTGGCGGCCAGGCCTCCGCCGCGATCGACGCCGAGCGGAAGAAGGCCGGCCCCTACCGCGACCTCGACGACTTCTGCGGCCGTCTCGACTCGAGCGTCGTCAACAAGACCGCCGTCGAGAGCCTCGCCAAGGCCGGGGCCCTCGATTCGCTCTGTCCCGATCGCTCCATGGGGGCGAAGCGGGCCGCGCTCCTGGCCGGCATCGAGAAGGCGCTCGCCGCCGGCGCCTCCCGCGCCGCCGATCGCAAGAGTGGCCAGAAAAACCTCTTCGACGCCTTCGACGAAGCCCCGGCCGTCGCCGCTCCCACCGCCCCGCCGCCGGGGCTGCCGGAAGTGCCCCCCCTCTCCGACAAGGAGATGCGGTCGTACGAGAAGGAGGTGCTCGGCTATTACGTCCACAGCCATCCGCTGGCGGAGTATGCCGACCTCCTCGCCGCGATCTGCACCCACGGCACTGCCGACCTCGCTGCGGTGCCCCCCAAGGGAGAGGTGGTGATCGGCGGGATGGTGGCCGCCATCAAGCTCTCCAACACCAAGCAGCCGCGCCCCGGTTCGACCCACACCCGCTACGGGATGTTCGACCTCGAGGACATGGACGGCATCGTCCGCTCGATCTGCTGGCCCGAGGACTATGCCCGCTGCGGTGAGGCGATCCAGGCCGACGCGGTGATCCTCGTCGTCGGTTCGATCGATCGCCGGGCTGGGAGCGAGGAGACGAACTTGATTGTCAACGAGATCGTCCCCCTCGCCGACGCCTGGCAGAAGCCGGTCAAGCACGTCACGCTCCGTTTTGCCGAACCCGGCCACGACTCCACCACGCTCGACCGGCTCGCGGAGATCCTCCGCCGCCATCCGGGGAGCGTGCCGCTGCGGCTGGTCCTCGATCTCGCCGACGGCCGCCGCGTCCTCATGGAGGCCGATCGCCACGCCGTCGCCTGGACGCCTCAATTCCAGGCGGAGGTCTCGGGCCTCCTCGGCCCCGGCATGATCCGGGCGGGGATTTCGATCCCCCGCACCGGTGGCAGCCGCAGCCGCGACGATTCCGGCCGGGGGGATGGGCGCCGGTTCTCCGGAAAGGGGTCTCCTGCCCGGGCGGGGTGACTCAGGCTGGTCGATCCCGGAGCCATCGCCGCGCCGTTGCCCCCACAACCGGCACGACCCCTTCCCGGTGCACGTTGGGGGCGAGAAAACCGCACAATCGCCCCCCTGCTCACTCAAGCCCCTCAAAGCCGCTGTCGTCTCCGGGCCGAAGAGAGGAGAGACGCTGGGGCCGATCCGCCGACGCGGAGGCTCCCTGCACGTCGGCCGCTCGATTGCCGCCAGCCTCCACCGGGGCTACCCTGCCAAGAGGGTTCCGGTTTCCGGAGCCCTGCGGGAATCAAGCGTCGGCAGACCGTTCCTCTTTCGCCGGGTACGCCCATGTTCAAGCCCCTCGCTGACCGGATGACCCTCGTGCACCGTTTCACCTCGCTGTTGTCGACGGCGATCGTGGCCCTCGCCGTGGCAGTCGCGCCCACCGGATTCGCCCATGCCCAGGGTGGCATCGGTGGCGGTGGTATGGGTGGCGGCGGTATGGGCGGTGGTGGCATGGGCGGTGGCCAGGGTGGCGGTGGTATGGGTGGCGGTGGCATGGGTGGCGGTGGCATGGGCGGTGGCGGCATGGGCGGTGGCGGCCAGGGTGGCGGTCTTGGCAGTGCCGCCGGCGCCGCTGGGGTCGTCATCGACGCCCAGGGCGTGCTCCGGACGCACTTCGTCCCCGATGCGGGGCTCTCCCGCCAGCGGCGTGTCGCGGCCTACGCCGAACTGCCCGGCGACATTCGCAAGCGTTCGACGTTCCGCAAGGTGGCGCTGTCGCGGCTGGAGGCCGAGGTGGCCCGGGCCGCCGCCGAAGGCCGCGACGTCGGCGACGATGTCGCCCGGCTCGCCGGCCTCACCCGCGTGCAGTACGTGTTCGTCTATCCGGCCGAGGATGGCAAGCCGGGTGAAGTCGTCATCGCCGGCCCGGCCGAGGGCTGGATCACCGACGCCACCGGCCGCGTCGTGGGGATCGAGTCGGGCAGCCCGACGGTCCTCCTCGAGGATCTCGTCGCCGCGATCCGCGTCTTTGAGCCGGGCGAGCCGACGAGCGCCACGATCGGCTGCTCGATCGATCCGCGTCAGGAAGGGCTCGCTCAGCTCCAGGCGTTCATCAAGAGCGTCGGCCGCATCAATCCCAAGGCTAGCCCCGAAGAGCTCGTGATGGGGATGTCGCAGGCCCTCGGACCGCAAGACGTCCGCGTCGACGGCGTCAGCCCCATGACGCACTTCGCCCAGGTGATGGTCGAGGCTGACTACCGGATGAAGCTCATCGGCATCGGCCTCGAACGCGTCCCGGCTCGGAACATGAAGTCGTGGGTCGATCTCAACGCCAATTCCGGCGTCGCCACCAACGCCCTCCAGCGCTGGTACTTCACCCCCGACTACCAGTGCGTCCGGGCCACCGACGACGATCTCGGCATCGAGCTCGTCGGTCGGGGTGTGAAGCTCGTCGGTGCCGACGAGGTCGTCCTCCCCAACGGCCAGCGGATGTCGGCCGACCGGCCCGACCGGGCGAGCAAGACGTTCACCGAGACGTTCACCCGGAAGTACCCCGAAATCGCCGCCCGCAACCCGGTCTACGCCCAGCTCCGCAACCTCATCGACCTCTCGATCGTGGCTGCCTGGATGCAGGAGCACGACGCCTACGGTCGGGCTGCCTGGGGCGCCGAGAGCCTCCGCGACGAGTCGGTGTGCACGATCGAGCGGCTCGTCGCTCCGACCGAAGTCCAGCCGGCGATCAACGCCATCCAGCGTGGCAACCGCCTCGTCACCCCGATCGGTGGTGGCGTGACCGTCCAGCCGAAGATGGCCCTCGATCCGTCGAACATCCTCGGCGACGAAGAGGGCACGATCGCCTCGGCCCGTGGCGAGAAGCTCGACCTCCCCGCCGGCCAGTGGTGGTGGGACTGAGCGATCGTTCCTTCAGGTTCATGAAAACGAAGCGGCCCGCCGGGGATTCCGGCGGGCCGTTGTCGTTTCGCTTGCTTCTCGCGTTGGCACCCGCTCGGGGCTGACCGTGCCCCGTCGCCGGACGTTCGCTCCGGGAGGGAAAAAGGTGCCAGCCACCATTTGTCTCGAGACCCCGGCCTTTGGCCGGGGCCGTGTCGCCTGCGGCGACCGGCAAATGGTGGCTGGCACCTTTTTCCCGGCGGCCGCTCCGAAGCCCTTATTTCTGCACCCGCTCCAGGTAGTCGCCGGTTCGGGTGTCGATCTTGATCATGTCGTCCTGCTCGATGAAGGCCGGCACGACCACGTCGGCGCCGGTCTCGAGCTTCACGGGCTTGGTGAGGTTGGTCGCCGTGTTGCCGCGCATGGCCGGTTCAGCGTACGCGACTTTGAGAATCATGTGGTTCGGCGGCTCCATCGAGATCGGGTTGCCGTTGTAGAGGAGCATCGAACAGACGGTGCCCTCTTTGATCCACTTCCAGGAGTCGTCGACCTGCTCCTTCGTCAGCTCGTACTGCTCATAGCTGCTGTTGTCCATGAACACGAACTGCTCCCCCTGCTTGTAGAGGAACTGTGCCTCGATGGTGGCGATGTCGGCGGCATCGAGCGAGTCGCCGCTCTTGTAGGTCCGGTCGAGCACCGTGCCGCGGAGGAGGTTGCGGAGCTTGCACTTGTAGAGCGCCTGCCCCTTCCCCGGCTTCACGAAATTGCACTCGATCATCAGGTAGGGGTCCCCGTCGATCTGGACCTTGAGCCCCTTCTTGAACTCGCTCGTGTTGTAGCCTGCCACTGCTTCGATGCTCCTGGACGTTGATCGTAAAACGGGGTGCCTGAACGTACGCTCCGGACCGCCCGGCCGCCGGGCGTTCCCTTTCCGGGCAGCCGGTCGTATCCTTCAAAGGCTCTCCGGGGCTCTGCGGAAGACCGTCAAGGGTGGCCGCAGCCGTGCCGGATGTCAACGTCCGCAGCCGCCGCGGGAGTGCGGCGGCTCCCGATTGGCCCGTGCCCCGCCCTGCCCCCGGCAATTCGCCCCCCCATGACGCTCGATTCGACGCAGCCCGAGCCGGTCTCGGCCCCCGGGGCCGGCCCGAGCGCCGAGGGGCGCCGCGAGCGGGGGGCGCCGCGGGAACGCTGGCAGGTGGAGCTCGCCGAGGCCGTCCGCGATCCGGGCGAGCTTTGCCGGCTCCTCGGGCTCGATGCCACCGTCGCCGCGGAGGCCCGCCGGGCTGCCGGTGGCTTCCCCCTCCTTGTCCCCCGTCCGTTTCTCGAGCGCATGGCAGCGGGCGATCCCCACGATCCCCTCCTCCGCCAGGTCCTCCCGCTCGGGGTGGAGCTTGTCTCCCCTCCCGGCTGGGTGGCCGATCCGCTCGAGGAAGCCGCGGCGCTTGCAGCCCCTGGCTTGGTGAAGAAGTACGACGGCCGGGCGCTCCTCTTGGCCACCGGCGCCTGCGCCGTCCACTGCCGCTACTGCTTCCGTCGCGAGTTCCCGTACGCCGGCCACGGGGTCTCGTCGGCCGGTACGGCCGCGGCGCTGGCTGCGATCGCGGCCGATCCTTCGATCCGCGAGGTGATCCTTTCCGGCGGCGATCCGCTCCTCCTCGACGACGACCGCCTTACCGACCTTCTCGGCCAGCTCGTCGCCATCTCCACCGTGACCCGGATCCGGATTCACACGCGTCTGCCGGTCGTCCTCCCGTCGCGGGTAACGCGGCGGCTCGTGGCCCTGCTCGCCGATCTCCCCCATCCGGCCGTGATCGTCATCCATGCCAACCATCCGGCGGAACTCGGCCCCGATCAGGCTGCAGCCGTCCGCGACTTGGCCTCGTCCCGGGCGATCCTCCTCAATCAGGCGGTCCTCCTCGCTGGGGTCAACGACACGCTCCCGGTCCTCCTCGGGCTCTCCGAGCGGCTCCTCGCCATCGGTGTTCTCCCCTACTATCTCCACCTCCCCGATCGGGTCGTCGGCACGGCCCACTTCGACGTCCCGGAAGAAAAAGCCGTCGGGCTCATCGATAGCCTCAGGCAAAAGCTCTCCGGCTACGGCGTGCCGCGGCTGGTCCGCGAGGTGCCTGGGGAGGCGTCGAAAGTCACGATTGCCTGATCGGCTGCCGGGGTGGAGGGGATCGATTCTGGGGTAAGATGATTCCTGGGGAACGTTGTCGCGCCCCGTTTCCTTTTGCAACCGTGCCTTTCCGGCAGTCGGAGCCAGTCATGAAGATCCTCATCGGTGTCGACGGGTCGCCCTCCTCGCTGGAAGCCGTCTCCCTCGTTGGCCGGCTCATCGACCCGCGTGCCGACGAGGTGGCGGTCTACTTTTCCCCTGCGGAGCTCCAGCGCCGTGTCCCCTGGGGACAGACGCTCGTCGAGGGGGCGAGCAAGGCGCTCTTCGACGAGGCCGAGGCCCGGCTCCCGCAGCCGTTCACGCGCCCCGTCGAGGCGATCGTGAGCACGAAGTCGGCGGCGGCGGGGATCCTCGAAGCGGCGATCGGCTGGAAGGCCAATCTCGTCGTCGTCGGCGCGAGCAACACCACGTCGCTCGAGCGCTTCCTCCTCGGGAGCGTTTCGCGCGCGGTGGTCCATGGCTCGACGCTGCCGGTGCTCGTCGTTCGCAACGCGCCGGCTGCCGGCGAGCCGATCCGGCCGATCGCCTGCCATCTCGCCGCCAGTGCCCCGGCCGTCTCCGCGGTCGTGAGCATGCTCCGCTGGCCGGCCGACACGAAGGGGGAAGTGATCGGCGTGGCGGAGTCGCTCCTTGCTGGCCCGCTGCCGTCGTGGCTCGAGAAGAAGGTGCGTGATCCGCAGTCGGAGGCGATCGCATCGGCCTGGCAGCAGGAGCACGACGACGAAGTCGGCACGCTCTCGAAGGCCCTCGATGGCTTTCAGAAGCAGTTGCCGGCGGCGTTCGGTGAGAAGGCCCCGATCGTGGCCCAGGGGAATCCGGGCGACCAGATCCGGGCCCATGTCCGCGATCATGGCGACAATCTCGTCATCCTCGGCCGCACCCCGTCCGACGCGGTCACACGTTGGCTCCTGGGGAGCACCTCCGAAGCGGTCCTCACGGGCGTGCCGTCGAGCGTGTTGCTCGTGCCGGTCGAGAAGGGCTGACGGCTACCCGCGCCGGCAGCGTTCCACGAAGGCGGCGTAGTCGCGCGGCGTATCGATCCCCTTGGCGGCATGGTCGATCGCGTAGGCGGCGATCGGGATGCCGGCTTCGAGCGGCCGCAGTTGCTCGAGGCTTTCGAGTGCAGCGAGGCGCGACTCGGGGAGCGCATCCCAGCTTTCGAGGACGCTCCGCCTGTAGGCGTAGAGGCCGACATGCTGCCACCACAGCGGCGGGGTGGCAGCCAAGAGCTTCTCGTTCCATTCGCGGGCCGCGGGCAGGCGGGAGCGGCTGAACGTGATCGCCCGCCAAGCGGTTGCGCATTGCGGGCCGGGGAGCCAGGAGCCGTGTGTGCCCGGCTCGCGCCATGGGGTCAGCTCGGCTTTGACGGCGGAGGGGTCGTCGAGGAGGTCGATCGAGCGGATGGGCGTCACGAGCGTGGCGATGCCGGCGGAGGGGCAGCGGTGGAGGAGGTCGATGGCGGCATCGATGGCGGTTGCGGAGATTTCCGGCTCGTCGCCCTGCACGTTCACGATCACGTCGGCGCTGCCGAGGGTGCCGAGGGCTTCGACGATCCGGGCGGTGCCGCTGGGGGCGGATTCGGAGGTCATGATCGCTTCGCCACCGAAGGCGGTGACGGCGGCGGCGATTT
>CANGGT010000003.1 GCA_947453375.1 Planctomycetaceae bacterium | reverse complement strand
GGCTGTCGCTCGTGAGGCGGCCCGCTGCGGCATGCCTTACGTTTCCGACCGCTGGCTCGGCGGGACGCTCACCAACTTCCGCACGATCCGCAACCGGCTGGCGCGTCTGGAGCAACTCGAGAAGCTCATGCCGTCGGACGAGTTCGGTGCCTATTCCAAGAAGATGCAGTCGTCGCTGCGGCGCGAGTTCCGCAAGATGGAGCGCAATCTTGGTGGCATCCGCACTCTGTCGCGGCT
The DNA here is from genome assembly GCA_947453375.1 of Planctomycetaceae bacterium. Classification (GTDB taxonomy): domain Bacteria; phylum Planctomycetota; class Planctomycetia; order Pirellulales; family UBA1268; genus QWOP01. Next base: position 55,750 of record CANGGT010000003.1, on the reverse strand, counting down.
CCCCGAGTGCCTCGTCGTGTTCGATCCGAAGAAGGAAAAGAACGCCGTCAGCGAAGCCCGCAAGATGGGCATCACGACGGTGGCTCTGATCGACACCGACTGCGATCCCGATCTGGTCGATCTGCCGATCCCCGGCAACGACGACTCGATCCGCTCGATCGAACTGGTTGCCGCTCGGCTTGCCGACGCGATCCTCGAGGGGAAGGTCAACACTTCCGCCGACGCTCAGGCTGCCGCGGAGGGCGCTGACGTCGACGGCAAGTCGGCGCCGAAGGCCCGTTCGAATGTCGCCAAGCGGGCCGCTCCCCGTCCGCCGAAGACCTGATCGGCCGCGGGCCGGCTCCCTCGGCATGTCCGGGGAGCCAGGTCTTCTCAGTCTTCGTGTTCTCCGACGGCCGGCTGGAGCGCCCCGCGATCAGGGCGCTTCGCCGGTCGTCCCGTTCCGGTTCGGGTCGGAGCGAATGGCTCATGAACCGGTCCGGAATCGCACCCTTTTCCACGTCCATTTCTGGAAGGAGCTTTTTCCATGGCAGAGATCACGGCAGCAGCGGTCATGGCACTCCGGGACAAGACCGGACTGCCAATGATGGAATGCAAGAAGGCCCTCCAGGAGTGCGGCGGCAACACCGAGCAGGCGGTGGAGTGGCTCCGCAAGCAGGGCGTGAAGACGCAGGCCATGCGGGCTGACCGTGAAACCTCGACCGGGCGTCTGGCGGTTTACGCCGATCCCTCGAAGAACGTCGGCACGATCATTGAGCTGAAGTGCGAGAGCGCACCGGTGGCCAACAGCCCCGACTTCAAGGCACTCGCGGAAGACATCGCCACGACCCTCGCCCTCGGCCCTGGCGCGAAGACCCCTGCCGATCTCCTCGCTCAGAAGAGCCACGCCCACCCCGACAAGACGCTCGCGGAGATCAAGGACGATCTCTTCAACCGGATGCGCGAAGTGTTCGACCTCGCCCGCATCTGCCGGATCGACGCGCCGTGTGGTGGCTACGCCCACCACGACGGCTCGAAGGCAGCGATCGTCGAGATCGCAGGGAAGACGGCCGGCCCAGACGCGGCAACCGTCGCCAAGGACATCTCGATGCACGTCGTCGCCCTCGCACCGCAGGCGATCACGAAGGAAGATCTCGATCCCGAGGCCGTGGCCAAGGAACGCGAGATCCTCACCGAGGCGGCCCGCGGCGAAGGGAAGCCCGAGAACATCATCGCGAAGATGATCGAGGGGCGGCTGCGCAACTTCTTCAGCCAGTGCGTCCTTCTCGAGCAGCCGTTCGTCAAAGACGACAAGCAGACCGTCGGCCAACTGGCCAAGTCGGCCGGCCTCGAGGTGAAGCGCGTCGAGAACTGGAAGCTCGGCGGCTGATATCCGCTCGTGCGGGAGATTCGCCGATGGAGGCCAGGCAGAGTGGCGTGAAGGGACCGGACGGCGGGCCGTCGGGAGCCTCGGGCCACGCACCCCCCTCTGTCGATGGGGCTGCGGTGGTCTACCGCCGCGTCCTCCTCAAGCTCTCGGGAGAGAGCTTCGTGCGTCCCGGCGAGCGTGGCATCTCGATGGACGAGGTGATGCTCGTCGCCCGGCAGGTTGTCCTCGCCGCCTCTCGCGGGGTCGAACTGGCGATCGTGATCGGCGGTGGCAACATCCTCCGCGGGGCATCGTTCACCGCAGGAAACTCCGGGGTCCATGAGGCGACGGCGCATTCGATGGGGATGCTCGCCACCGTGATCAACGGCCTGGCCCTCCAGGATGCCCTCGAGAGCCTCGGGGCCCAGACGCGGCTGATGACGGCGATCCGCATGGATGGTGTGGCCGAGCCCTACATCCGCCGTCGCGCCCGCCGCCATCTCGAGAAGGGGCGGATCGTGATTCTCGCAGCGGGCACCGGAAGCCCGTTTGTGACCACCGACACCGCCGCCGCCCAGCGGGCCCTGGAACTCGAGGCGGATGTTCTCATGAAGGCGACTCGGGTCGACGGCGTCTATTCCGACGACCCGGAGAAGAACCCCCACGCGATCCTCTACCGCGACCTCTCCTACCAGCAGGTCCGCGACCAGAATCTCCGCGTCATGGACGCCACGGCGATCTCCCAGTGCATGGAGCACGACATGCCGATCCTGGTGTTCAACTACCGCCGGGAGGGGAACATCGTCCGGGCGATCGCAGGGGAGCGGATCGGGAGCCGGGTGTCCCGCGTTTCCTGACGAAACCTCACTCCCGTGAGGGGGTTCACGGCCGCTAAAGAGCCCTCACCGGAAGATTCAAGGCCGCATCTGGCGGAGAAAAACCTCTCGGTCCGTTCGTCTTCAGCCCCCCTTTCCAACGCAGGCTACCGATTCCCCCAGGGGCTGGGACGGCCCGGTGATTTGCGGGTTTTGGGCTGACGTTGAGCCCCCAGTCTTCCTTGACTGACCCTCCCCACCGTTCGAGAATGGCCGTTTTGGCGGTCACCTCCTTCCTCCTGCCTCGTCGGCTCTGGGTGGGTTGCGGCCGGGAGAGTTCACCATGGTTGGCACGCTCAAGAGTCGTCTGGACAACAGTTGGAAGAGTCGTCGCCTCGGGGCCGTCCCGGGGGCGATCGTCGGGAGCCGTCGAAGCGGATTCACGCTCGTCGAGCTCCTCGTCGTGATCGCCATCATCGGCACCCTCGTCGGCCTTCTCCTCCCGGCGGTCCAGGCGGCCCGCGAGGCAGCCAATCGGATGGCCTGCAACAACAACCTCAAGCAGCAGGGCTTGGCCGTTACGCTCCACCACGACGCCAAGAAGACGTTCCCTTCCGGCCGAAACACCCGCGAACAGATCGGGACTTCCTGGGCCTTCCGCATGCTCCCCTACATGGAGGAGACGGCGATCGCCAACGCCTACGTGCCGACCGCCCGTGCCGATGACACCCTCAATTCGCAGTCGATGCGGACGGCCGTCTCGGCCTTCTTCTGCCCCAGTCGCCGGGCCCCGAACAACACCCGGAACTTCGACAACAACAACGACGTTCCGGTCGTTATGGCGGCCGCCGCCGGCGGCGACTACTCCGCCAACGCTGGCACCTACTTCAACTACAGCAGCGAGAATGGTGCTGGTGTCGACGGTCGACAGGCTGGTCCGATCTTCACCTTCTCGGCGGTCAAAGCGTCGTGGGTCCTCGACGGGCTGAGCCAGACGATCGCCATCGGCGAGCGGCATCTGATCCCGGTCGACCCGGCCTGGCCGCAGAACATGGTTCAGTACTGGCAGGGGGACACGTCGATGTTTGCCGCCGACACCCCCCACTGCCTGTTTCGCGACACGGCCCGGGGGCTGGCCAGCGGGCCAAAGGACACGAATAGCCGGAAGTTCGGCAGCCAGCACGCGGGTGGCATCGTGAACTTCGTGTTCCTCGACGGCCATGTCGAGGGCCTCGGCCCCGACGTCGATCTCGACGTCCTCCGGTGGTACTCGACGATCAGCGACGGCAACGACCCGACCAAGCCGGCCGACGGCGCTTCGGGCACGGGAACCTGACGCAGCAACCCCCTCGAGCCCCGGAGTCCCGGTTCCTCGCTCGACGCGAGGCTCCGACCGTGGACGCCCCCGCCACCCGCGTGATGGCGGGGGCGTCTCCATGATTCATGCCGTGGAACACCGCCAAGGAGGGCTGTTTCCACTGCCTATCCGCCCCCGGAGGAGATCACCATGGCCCGTCAGTTGAGCCCCGAAGCCCAGGCCCGCCTCGCGGCGGCCCGGGCGGTCGCCCAGGGCAAACCGCTCCCAACCCCCACCGCCGCCCCGGGCCAGAAGGCCCAGACGGCTCCGCGCCAGGGATCGGCCGCAGGGGCCAGGCCGGCTGCGGAGGCGTCCCCCACGCCCGGATCGAAGGGGAGCGGCATCGTGATCGTCGCCCTCCTCGGCGTCATCGGGATGGGAACGATCGCCGGCGGCGCCTGGATGACCCTCGGCCGGCGGCCCGATCTCGTCGGTTCGACCGCCACGATCCAAAAGGGGCTGCTCAGCGGCGAAATGCGCGGTGCGGAAGGGAAGAAGGCGGTCGCCGAAGTGATCCGCAACGCCGACCAGATGACGAAAGACGAACTCGAGGCCGCCCGCAAGGCCCTCGACGAGGAATGGAAGCGGTGCCGTGACGAGGCGATCGATGCCTTCGTGGCCGCCCCGGAGTCGGACCGGCCGCGGCTGGCCGACGAAGGGATCGACCGGACGATCGCCTACCGGAAGCTCCGCTTCGGCCTCTCGCCGCAGGCGCAAGAAGAGAAAGGCCGCCGCCAGAAGCCCCCGAAGGACGCCGACCGCCGCAAACTCTTCGACCGCTACGCCGAGGCCCTCGAGGCCCAGTCGAAGAAACGGGGCGTCGATCTCCCGGAATGGCAGTGAGTGGGGCCGCCGCCACGACGCCCGCCGTGACAGGTAGACTGCGGAGCGTCGTCCGATCCCCCTCCAGGAGCGATGCGCCCCCGTGAGTGAGTCTTCCCACGGTCAGCACCACCACTACGCGTGGTGGCTGATCATGTGTCTGTGTGGCGTCGACTACTTCAGCACGCTCGGCTACCAACCGTCGATCGCCTTCGAAGGGGCCGGCACACTCGCCCCCCTGGCGACGCTGGTCCTCGTCCTCGTGACGCTCTTCGGGGCCTATCCGGTCTACAGCTACGTCGCCGGCCAGACCCCCGACGGCGTCGGCTCGATCGGGATGATCGAGCGGCTCGTGAGCGGCTGGAAGGGGAAGATCGGCGTCCTCGTGCTGATCGGCTTTGCCGCCACCGACTTCGTGATCACGAAGACGCTCTCCGCCGCCGACGCTGCGGCCCATCTCATCAGCAACTCGATCTTCGCAGGGAACGCCCCCCCGTGGGCCCACAACCAGGTCGTCATGGCGGTGGTGCTCCTGCTGCTCCTGGGGGCGATGTTCCTCAAGGGTTACTCCGAGGTCGTGGGCATTGCCACGGTCCTCGTCATCGCCTTTCTCGGGCTCTCGTTCCTGATCATCGCCAGCGGGCTGTGGCACCTCGTCACCCACCCCGCGCTCCTCCAGCAGTGGTTTGCGGAGATCGCCTCCGGTTCCTACCACCTTCACGAGGCGCCGCTCGAGGGGCACGGCCTGTGGGTGGCCCTGGGAATCTCGCTGTTGATCTTCCCGAAACTGGCACTCGGCCTCTCCGGCTTCGAGACCGGCGTCCTGCTGATCCACCTCGTCCGCGGCAGTGATGAGAATCCCGACGACGAGCAGGCGCGGATCACCAACACGCGTCGCCTCATGCTGACGGCCGCCCTGATCATGTCGTTCTTTCTCATCGGTTCTTCGCTCGTCACCGGGACCAACACGATCATCCCGGCCGACGAACTGCGGATGGAGAAGGACGACGCCGGCGAGATCCTCTTCAAGGGAAAGGCCCTCGATCGCGCCCTGGCTTACGTTGCCCATGGCGAGAGCCCCCTGGCCGTCAGCCCGCTGTTCGGCCCGATCTTCGGGACGATCTACGACATCTCCACGATCCTCATCCTCTGGTTTGCCGGGGCCTCGGCGATGGCCGGCCTCCTCAACATGGTGCCTCGCTACCTGCCTCGCTACGGCATGGCACCGGAATGGGCGTCGGCCTACCGCCCCCTCGTGATCGCGTTCACCGTCATCAACCTCCTCGTGACGTGGGCCTTCAAGGCAGACGTCACGGCCCAGGGAGGTGCCTATGCCACCGGCGTGCTCGTGCTCATGACCAGCGCCTGCATCGCGTCGCTGGTGCACATGCAACACGAGGCTTCGGCAGGCGCCGATCACCACCCGCTCAAGCGGATCGCCTTCGCCCTGATCACGCTGGTGTTCATCTACACGACCATTACGAACATCTCCGAGCGCCCCGACGGGATCATCATCGCCTCGATGTTCATCGCGTCGGTGCTCGTGATTTCGATCGTGTCGCGCGTGTGGCGGAGCCAGGAACTGCGTCACAAGGAGTTTCGCTTCGCCGACGACTCTGCCCGCATGCTCTGGACCGACATCTGCGCGGAGGGGGCCTTCCGTGTCCTCGTGCCGCACCGTCCTGGCCACCGCTCGCTCGACGAGAAGGAGGCGGAGATCCGCCAGCGCCACCGGATCCCCGCCGAGGTGCCGATCGTGTTCCTCGAGGTTCATTACGGCGACACGAGCGAGTTTCACAACGCCCCGATCCTCTCCGCCAAGCAGGAGGGGGAGCGGTTCGTGATCGTCGCCCGCGACGTTGTCAGCGTCTCCCACACGATCGCGCAGATCGCCATCGAGATGTCGAAGTCGGGGACGCCGCTCGATGTCGTCTTCGGCTGGAGCCAGGGGAGCAGCCTCAAGCTCGCGCTCGAGTTCCTCCTCTTCGGCCAGGGGGACGTGCCGAACGTCGTCTACGACCTCGTCGAGAAGGCCGTCCCCGACCAGGCGCGGCGGCCGACGGTCCTGGTGGGATGAGCCGGTGGGTTGAGCGGCCCCCGTTCACTCCGGCCGCTTCACCCCCCAGGCCTCGTCGAAGAAATCGGCGGCGACGATCCGACCTGGATCGCGGCCGTCGGGGGGCACGGCCAGATCGATCACCGCCCAGTCGGGGAGGCGCCGGTTCTGGAGGGCGTTGTTGACGTCGTGCTCCTCGCGGAAGGTGAAGCCGGAGTTGAGGACGACATACCGCGGCGCGGCGGCAGGCGAAAGCGGATTGGGGTGGATGAGGACCGGCACGTGGCCGGCCCCGGGAAAGCGCCGTTCGCCAGCGGTGCCCGGACCGAGCACGATCCCCTCAGGCGTCCAGCGCAACGGCAATCCCGGCATGGCGCGGGCGATGAGCGGATTGGATGCCTCGTCGCCGAAGAGGACGAGGTGCTTCGTGCGGAGGATCTCGTCGGTGACATCCTTCGCCTCCACGACCGGCAATTCGCCCCGGTAGAGGTCGTGCCAGCGGCGCTTCAGGTGGGCAAACTCCTCCGCCACGAACCGGTCGACCGCAGGGGAGAGGCCGGGCCCAGCCGGCGGCACGACGACAAACGGGGCGTCGAAGGCCTCGTCGATCGGGCCGGTGAGCCCGGGCCGCTTGCGATGGAGCGGAAGCGTGGCAGAGTCGACGATGCCCCACGCGCCGTCGGGAGCGAGCCCCGCGCGGGCCAGGACCACGGCCCCGGTGTCGCCCTCCGGGTCGGGGCTTGCGGGGTACCCGATCGGGGTGCCGTCGATCTCGATCCGGCAGGGCGCGGGGATGTCGCGGAGATGCACGACGGTGACGTTGGCCGTCTCGACCCAAACGCTCGCCCTTTTCCAGTCGCGGACCGCGTCGATCCGCGCGGGCGCACAGTGCTCGCCGAGGCCGAGCGGCTCGACCCACCAAGCCCCGCCATCGGCGAGCGTCGTGCCGGCCCAGTGGACGGTGTCGGGGGAGCGCGGCCGGCCGGCGGCGACCGCCGGCCTGAGGAAGGCGGCGATTGCCGCGCGCGAGGGATCGTCGTAGCGGTGCTCCATCCCGGCGCCAATTTGGTGCGGGATCTCGCGGCCCTCGGCGGCGAGTGTCGCCACCATGATCTCGCTGGCAGCGCGCTGGCCGTCCTTCTCGCCGGAGTAGGCGATCACCGGAAGGTTGAGGAGATTGCGGGCCACTGGAGGGACGTCGGTGAGGAGCCAGAGCCGCGACTCCCACGGGGGCACGTCGCCCGGCTTGATGCCGATGAAGCGCGAGGTGTCGACGAAGCCCGCGCCGCCATGGACGGCGCAGAATCGGTCGGTGCGGCGGGCACCGATCTCCCACGCCCCGGCTCCCCCCATCGAGAAGCCGGCGAGCACCACCCGATCCCGGTCGACCGGGATGATCCGATCGAGGGCGTCGAGGGCCTCGAAGACATCGACCGCCCCGGGCCCCTTCCAGCCGTTGCAGTAGCGGCCGAAGGGATGGAGAACGACGGCGTCGTCGGGGAAAAACTCGCCGGTCTTGCGGGCCTTTTGCCAGAGGAAGTGGAGATCGGTGTCACGCTCGCCCCGGCCATGGAGCCAGATCCACACCGGCACCGGCTTGGAGCGGTCGAGTCCTTCCGGCACGACGATCCCGTAGGGCTGCGTTGAGCCGTCGATCCGGGAGCGGTAGGCCAGTGGCACGAATCCCCCCTCGCGCCAGCCCTTCCGCCCCGCTGCGAGCTCGTCGAGCCGGCGCTCCGCCTCGTCGAGCGCCCAGGTCGCCCGCTCGAGGTGCTGCGGCTCCCACCACTCGCCACACTCGATTCCGTAGGCCACCGCCTTGGGGAAGACTTCGATCTCGGCCCGCACCCCGTCGTCGGCGAAGGGAGTCCGCTCGATCCGCTGCTGCACCGCTTCGAGCCGCTCGGGCACCCGTTCCCAGGCGAGGCGCTGCGCGTCATCGAGCTTGGCGACGAGGTCCGCGAGCGGAGGCGCCTTTGGGGGGAGCCGCCGCTCGATCGCCCCGGCCTCCGTGGCAGCAGCCGTGGCAAGAACGACGAGGACGAGCAGGCCCAGCCAGCGGCGGGGGAAGAGAGTGCGGGGGCGATGGATGGGCACGTGAACCTCGGTGAGGGAAATGGAGGGCGGGAATCCCACTCCGGGGGATCGACGTCACGCCGGGGAATCAAAGTCGGGGACCGTGGGGCCGCGAGCCGCCGGCCGCTTGCGTGCCAACTCCACCCCCGCGAGAATTGTGACGTCGGTCTGGGAGAGGGACAATTCCGCCCCACGAGGCCGCAGCGGCCGGCCCGACGACACGACGCCAGCCCGACGACAGACCCACGAAGGAGTGTGCCCGAATGCCGGTCGACGAGATCCTCTTGGACGCCGAGGAGCGGATGGAGAAGGCGGTCGATGTGTTCCGCCACCAACTCACCGGCATCCGCACGGGACGGGCCAATCCCGGCCTGGTCGATTCGCTCCGCGTGGAGGTCTACGGATCGCCGACGCCGATCAAAGCCCTTGCGAGCGTCGGCGCCCCCGAACCGAACCAGATCGTCGTCCGCCCCTTCGATCCCGGCACGATCAAGGACATCGAGAAGGCTATCCAAGCCTCTGACCTCGGCTTCAACCCCCAGAGCGACGGCCGTGTGATCCGGATCACGATCCCCGCCCTGTCGACCGATGTCCGCAAAAAGATGTCGTCGCGGATCAAGGAGCTCGCCGAGGAGGCGAAGGTGGCGATCCGCAACGTCCGCCGCGACGCCAACAAGGCGGCCGACACCGAGAAGACCGACGGCACCCTCACCGAGGACGACTGCGACTCCACCAAGGAGGAAGTGCAGGAGCTCACCAAGACCTACGAGGCCAAGGTGGCGGATCTGGCCCGCACCAAGGAAGCGGAAGTGATGGACGGCTGAGCCCCGCTCAGGACGATTTCAAAAGACGGATCGAGTCGACCTCGCCCGGGTACCCAGCACGCATGAGCCGATCGTCGTCCGTGGAAGAGCCGGTGCAGGCCACGGGGATCGTCAAGCGGTACGGGAAGCGCACGGTCCTCGACCGCGTGTCGCTCACCGTCCACCCGGGCATCACCGGGCTCGTCGGGCCCAACGGGGCCGGCAAGAGCACGCTGGTCAAAGCGATCCTCGGCCTCGTGCGCCTCGCCGAAGGGAGCGTGCGCGTGTTCGGGCTCGATCCGCGCCGCAGTCCCCATGCCGTGCGCAGGTTCGTCGGCGTCGTCCCGGAGGACGAATGCTCCGTGCCGGGGCTCTCCGGGGTGGAGATGGTGCGCTACGCGGCTCAACTCTCCGGGATCCCCGGGATCGAATCGCTCCGTCGAGCGCACGAGGTGCTTGATTGGTGCGACGCCGGCCAGGAGCGCTACCGCCCGGTGGAGACGCTCTCGGTGGGGATGAAACAGAAGATCTCGTTTGCCGCGGCAATCGTCCACGACCCGCGGATGGTGATCCTCGACGAGCCGACCAACGGCCTCGATCCGATCGAGCGGCGGGCGATGCTCGGCCGGCTCACCACGCTCGCCCGCGACCACGGCAAGACGATCCTCGTCTCCACCCATGTCCTCCCCGACGTGCAATCGATCTGCGAGCGCGTGATCGTCCTCGCCGGAGGCCGGGTGCGGTTGACCGGCTCGATCCGGGAGCTGACCCAGCCGGCGATCCCGGAGGAGCGGCTCGAAGTCACCGGGCCGGTCGACGAGTTCGTCCGCCGCCTCATCGCCCGCGGGATCCCAGCCCGGCGTGCCCGGCCGCTCGATCTCTTCCCCTCCGCGGCCGGAGCGGCCGGCCGATTCTCCGCCACCGTCGAGACCGTGACGCCGGGGGACGGGGCGCACGAGGGGGTGGTCCTGCTCCAGCTCGCTGCGCCTGAGGCGCTTGCCGGCATGTGGTCGGAGGTGAACCAACTCGGCATCCGGGTCAGCTCGCTCAAAGCTTCCTGCCGCCCTTTCGAGGAGGTGTTTCTCGAGGCCCTCCAGGCCGCCCAGGCGCCCCCGCCGGAGTCTCTCCATGCCGCTCCATGACGTCGGCTACCGCCCCTGGCAGGGGAAGCGTTCCGGCTCGCTCGCCGCGATCCTCGTCATCGCCGCCACCGGCATCAAGCTGGCGTGGACGAGCCGCTGGCTGCGCCGGGCCGTGTTCTTCGCCTGGAGCCCGGCCTTGGTGTTCGCCGGGAGCTTCTTCGTCTTCGAGCAGGCGATCGACGAGGGACGGCTGGGGTCGATCCAGGACCGGGCCCGCGTCGGCCGCAACGTCGACGGCGTGGGGATCCTCGGACGGGCGATCGCCGACGCGCTCGGCCAGACCGACGCCGCTCCGGCCGATCCGCATGAGACCCGCGAGGAGGAGGCCGACCGGACGCGCCGGGCCGTCTGGTCGCGGCTGATGCTCGCCTTCATGCGTTCGCCTCAGGCGATCCTCCTGGCGATCGTGGTAGGGCTGGTGGCGCCGGCGCTGGTGTCGCGCGATCTGCGGGCGAAGGCCTGGCTGATCTACTTCACGCGCCCAGTGGGGAAGTTCGAGTACGTCGCCGGAAAACTCCTCATTCTCGGCCTTCTCGTTGCCTCGATCACGATGCTGCCGGCGCTGGCGCTGTGGGTGGCGGGGGTGGCGGTGAGCCCGAGCATCTGGGTGGCGGTAACGACGTGGGATCTGCCTGTGAGGATCATCGTCGCCAGCCTGGCGCTGGCCATTCCCACGGTCTTCATGGCGCTGGCCTACTCGTCGCTCACCGCCGAGAGCCGTATCGCAAGCTTCGCCTGGTTTGCCACCTGGGCCGCCTGTTGGATCGCCCACGCGTCACTGACCACCGCCGACATGATGCAGCAGGCGCACGAGGAGATCCGCGCGGGCGCGAACGCTCAAACCGCCGATCCCTCGCGTGCTTCTGACGGTGGGTTCTCGGTTGAGGATGCCCCCAGACGTTCCCGCCGCAGCAAAGTCCGACCGATGGGGCCGGGGGGGGAGATCGGGGAGAGCCTCGCCGATCTCATCGAGGGGCGCGGGCCGCAAGGTGGCCGGCAGCGCAACGTCATGCAGTTCCGCTGGCTCTCCCGGGCCACCGGGCTCGACGACACGATCGATCGCTGGGCCTGGATCTCCCCCTATCATTCCCTCGGCGTGATCCAGGCCTGGGTGTTCGGCATCGAGCGTCGCTGGCAGGCGATCTTTCCCCCCCTGCTCTCGCTGGGACTGGTGTCGATCGTCTCGGCCCTCGTCCTCTGGTGGCGTGTCGACGCCCCCGCCCGCGTCTGATCCGCTCCCCGCCCGCGCGTCCCCCCAAGCCCCGCCAGCATGATCTCCCTGACCCACGTCACCAAGCTTTACGGCTCCGTCATCGGCGTCAACGATGTCACGGTCGAGCTCGGCGCGGGCGCCTATGGGCTCCTCGGCCCCAACGGCGCCGGGAAGACGACGTTCCTCGGCCTCGTCACCGGCCAGCTCCGTCCCTCGATCGGCCAGGTCCGTGTGTTCGGGGAGCGCCCCTTCTTCAACGCCCGGGTGCTGCGTCGGATCGGCTACTGCCCTGCCTCCGACCTCACGGAACGCTCCGCCACGCCGCGGGAATGGGTCACCTACCTCGTCCAGCTCTCGGGCTTCACCCCCGTCGCGGCGCTGAAGCGGGCCAACAGGACCCTCGAGCAGGTGGGGCTCGGCGAGGCGGCCGGAAGGCCGCTTTCGACCCTGTCGAAGGGAATGCGGCAACGCGCGAAACTCGCCGGCGCCATCGCCCACGACCCCGATCTCCTCGTCCTCGACGAGCCGTTCGACGGCCTCGATCCGGTCGCCCGCCACGAGCTCGTGTCGCTCGTGCGCACCTGGGCGCGGTCAAGAAGCCTGCTCGTGGCCAGTCATCTCCTCCATGAAGTGGAGGCGCTCCAGGCGGGGCTGGCCGTGATCCTCGGCGGGAGATTGGTCGCCAGCGGCACCGTCCACGAGATCCGCCAACTCATCGACACGCTCCCCTCGGAGGTGCGCGTCGTCTCGACCGCGCCACGGAGGCTGGCGGAGCTGGCCTGCGTATGCCCCGAGGCGGAAGCGGTTCGGTTCGTCGGCCATGACACCTTCGTCGTCGACACGCGGGCCCCGCGACTCCTGGCGGAGAGGATCGGGCAGGCGGCGATCGGCGAGGGGATCCTCGTCCGCGAGCTCGTTCCGGGCGACCGGTCGCTCGAGGGGATCTTCGGTCGGCTCGTCCAGCTCCACCGTGGGGTGACGCCATGACCGACCAACGCCGCTCAACGGATCGACAACCGGGCGAATCGCCACCACTCCCCGCCCTGGCGGCGATCGTGGCGGTGGCCCGCTTCCAGATCGATCGGCTCCTCACGCCCCCCCGGCTCGCCCTGGCGGCGATCGGCGTCATCTTTCCCTCCGCCGTGCTCCTGGCGGCGGCGAAGGCCCGGGGCGACTTGCTCGAGCACGATCTCGGGGCAATCCTCCTTTACGCGCTCGTGCCCGAGGCGGTGTGCATGCTCGGGCTGCTCGTCACGATCTCCCCGGCGGTCGCCGACGAGCTCGAGCGCGGCACCTGGGTCCATGTCGCCGTCCGCCCCGGCGGACGGCGATCGCTGCTCCTGGGGACATGGCTGGCTGCCGTGCTCTGGACCGGCGCGGTGGCGCTCTCCGGCCTGCTCCTCGCCCTGTTGACCGGCGCGATCGACCGAGGCTTGAGCCTCTTCAGCCCGTTCGCGATCCTCGTTGTCCTGTCGTGCATCGGCCGGGCCGCGCTCTTTTCGCTCCCGGCGGTGATCGTCCCCAAGCGGTCGCTCGTCGCCAGCGTCGGGGTAGCCCTCGTGGTGGAATACCTTGCCGGCCTGATCCCGGCGGTGGTCAACCAGCTCACCGTCTCGCTCCGCCTCCACACGCTCCTTGTCCGCTGGATGGGCTGGCGGGGGTCGGTCACCCCGGAACTCCAGCTCCTCATCGACGACCGCCCCCCGTGGGCCCAAGTGACCGCTGTGTTCATCCTCGCGGCCGTGTTTCTCGCCATCGCCGTGGCGATCCTCGAATGGCGGCAGTTCCCCCCGAGCGAGGAGAGCTGAGATGATCGAGGTGCAGGATCTCGTCAAGCACTACCGCTCCTCCTCGGGAGTGATCGTGCGGGCGGTCGATGGGGTGTCGTTCGCGGTGAACGCCGGCGAGATGGTCGGGCTCCTCGGCGCCAACGGGGCGGGCAAGACGACGACCCTGCGGATGCTCGCCACGCTGCTCACACCGACCTCCGGAACGGCCCGTGTCGGTGGCTGCGACGTCGCCACCGACCCCGTCGGGGCTCGCCGCCGGCTCGGCTACGTCTCGGCCACCACCGGCGTCCCCGACCGCCTCTCGGCCCGCGAGATTCTCCATTCCTTCGGCGCGCTCCACGGCCTCCGCGGTGAAGCCCTCGAGGCCCGGGTCGCCCGACTCATCGACGTCCTCGACCTCGCCGGGTGCGCCGACCGCCCCGCCGGCCGGCTCTCGTCGGGGCAACGGCAGCGGGTCAGCGTCGGCAGGGCACTCGTCCACGATCCGCCGGCCCTGATCCTCGACGAACCGACCAACGCGCTCGATGTCGTCGGGGCCCGCGATCTGCTCGCCTTCCTCGCCGATCTCCGCGGCGACGGTCGGGCGATCCTCCTCTCCAGCCACCGGCTCCACGAGATCGAAAGCCGCTGCGATCGGTTCGTCGTCATCCATGGTGGCCGGGTGGTCGCCGCAGGGACGCGCGAGGCGTTCGTGGGCCAGTCGGGCGGACTCGAGGAGGCGTTCTTCGCCGCGATCGGGGAGGCCCGCCCCGAATGACCGCTCCTTCCTCCATGCCCGACGCTGCCGTGAACTCCCCGCTCGGTGCGGCCGTGGCGATCGCCCGGCGCGACCTGCTGGAGTTCATCCGCGACCGGAGGACGCTGTTTGTCACGCTCCTCCTCCCGATGGTCACCTATCCGCTGGTCGCGCTCTCCAGTGCCCTCGGCGTCCGCACCGCCGTCACCGATCTCGAGGCCCGTGCCGCACCGACGCCGCTCACGGTGGCGATGAGCGGCGCGGATGCCGGGGCGCTCGCCGCCAGGATCGATGGAGTGGTGAAAGGGGGAAAGCCGGCCGGTGGCGGAGACGCTTCCTGGCCTTCGAGCACCTTCTTCCTCCACGGCGACGTCGAAACGGCCATCGCGGCAGTCGAGGACGGAGCCGCCGACGTTTGGGTCGATGCCCCGGAAGGAATCGTCGCGGCCCTCGACGCCCAAGGGACGGTCGACCTCGACGTCCGTTTCCCCTCGCGGCGCGCGATCGGGCGCTCGCGGGAGCAGTTCGAGGGGGTGATCCGCGGCGTCGCCGAGACGATCCGCGCCGGCCGGGTGAGCCGGGCCGGGTTGCCGGAGAGCGTCCTCCGGCCGATCCGCCTTCGGATCCTCGGGGAGACATCCGGTGCCCCGACGGTGGCCACCGAGAAGATCCTCCCCGCGCTCACCGCATCGATCCTCGTTCTTCTGGCCGTTCTGACGATGACCGGCGCCTTCTATCCGGCCATCGACGCGATCGCCGGCGAGAAGGAGCGGGGAACGATCGAGACGCTCCTCATGGCCCCGTGCAGCACCGGCAGCATCGTGTTCGGGAAGTTCCTCGCCGTCTACGCCGTGACCCTCGCGACGCTCGCGGCCAATTGCCTCTCGATCGCCCTGACCAGTGCCGTTGGCCTCCGCTTCCTCCCGGCCGGCGCTGCCTCTCATCTCCCCTCGCTGGGGGCCGGGGCCGTGGTGACCGTGATCGCGTTCGTCGGTCTGGCGGCGCTCGCCGCGGCGACCTGCCTGGCGGTGACGACCGCGTCGAAGAGTGGCAAGGAAGCGCAGAACACCCTCACGCCGGTGATCCTCCTCGTCGCGGCGCTGGCCGGCACGGCGCTCGTGCCGGGGCTCCGCGGCGACGGCCCCCTGGCGCTCGTGCCGTTCACAGGACAGGTGATGGTGGCCCGCGACATCCTCACAGGCACCCCGGACAACAGCGGCGGAGGGATCATTCAGGCACTCCTCCCTCTCCTCCTCACGCTCCTCTCATCGGCCGTCCTGACGGCGCTGCTGCTCCGCGGCACCGCGCATTTGCTCACCGACGAGGAGATCCTCTTCCGCGGGCCCGATGCCGCTGCCGGGGTCCTCAGCCGGCCGGCCCCGCGCATCGTCCCGACCATCCCCCAGGGAATCATTCCGGTCGTGGTGGGGCTGGCGGCCCTTTGGTATGTCCAAGCCCTCACGCCGGAAAATCTCCTCTTGGGCATCCCGATCCATCAGGGGGTGGCCGTGGTCCTGCCGCTGCTGGCGATGCTCGCCTGGCAGCGGGTTGATGTCGTGCGAACGCTCGGCCTTGGCGTTCCCTGCTCGGCGGGCCGGGCCGTGGCGGCGGCCCTGGGGGCGGCGAGCCTCGGGGCGGGATTGTTCATCGTCTCCGCTGCGGTGATGCTCGCGCTGCAGGGGACGGAGGTCTCGCCGGCGATCCGCAGCCTTTCCGAGCGGCTCATTGGCCTCATCCAGCAGCATCCCTGGTGGGTGTCGTGGACGCTCATGGCACTTGTGCCTCCGGTGGCCGAGGAGCTGCTCTTCCGTGGCTGGCTCCTCTCGGCGCTCTCCGGCGAACGGCCGACGCGGAGGCGGCTCGCGGTCGCGGTCGTTGTCCAGGCGGCCTTGTTCGCCGCGGCCCATCTCCTCCCGGAGCGGATGCCGGCGACCTTTTCCCTCGGGATCGTGGCTGGCGTGCTGCGTGTCGCCACGGGAAGCATCCTCCCGGCGATCGTGCTCCACTCCGTCCACAACACGATGCCGCTGCTTCTCCTGGCGCTTGCCGGCGGGGGCGTGGCCGAGGGGGGCATGGAGGCGCTGGCCACCGGGGCCTCGACAACACTCCCGGCCGGCGTGCTGCCGGCGGCGTTTGGACTGCTCGCTCTCGGAGGAATGCTTGTGGCTGCGGCGACCTGGGGGCGGCGCGGAGCCGCCGTAACCACGCTCTTGTTTGCGGCGTGTCTGGCCAGTGGTGACGGCGACTCGGTCTCCGCTGCTGAAACGCTTCGGGTCGGCGTCGCGCCGGTGGGAGTGACGCTCGGGATCACCGACGGCAAGCCGACAGGGCCATCGGTCGACATGTGGGACGACATGACGCTTCGGCTCGGCGTGACCACCGAGTACATCATCAAGGACTCGCTCGCCGAGGGCCTCGAGGCCTTACGACGGGGGGAGGCCGATCTGTTCCTCGGGCCGGTGGCGATGACGCGCGAGCGGGAGGCTGAGTTCGACTTCACCCACTCGGTGTTCCATTCGGGCTTGAGAATCGCGGTGCCGAAGACCGACGACGATCCCTATCTCGCTCCGCTTTCGATCCTGTTCACGCGTGACGCCCTGCAGTTGCTTGCCGGGCTCATCCTCCTCACGGTACTCGTGGGGCATGTGCTCTGGTGGTGCGAGCGCGGCGTCAACGAGAAGAGTTTTCCCCGCGACTGGCGGCGGGGCGTGTGGGAGGGGACGTGGTGGGGGATCAGCACGCTGATCGCCAGTGGCTGCGACGACAAGCATGTCGACACGGTGCCAGGGCGGATCCTGGCGACAGCGTGGATGCTCGTCGGAACGGTGCTCATCGCGCTATTCACCGGAAGCCTTGCGGCGACGCTCACCGCCGAACGGATCGGGGGAGCGATCCACGGGCCGCGCGACATGGCCGGCCGGGTGATCGGCACGCAGGCCACTGGCGTCTCGGGGCCGGCGATCCGCGCCCGCAGCGGTATCCCGATGGAATATCGCACCTTCGACGAGGTGTTCGCAGCGGCCGACGCCGGGGAGGTGGAGGCCATCGTCGCCGAGAACCAAACCCTGCGTCATGCGATCTCGCGGCCTGGTCGATCGAACTATCGGCTGGTGGGGCCCGTCTTTGAGTCGTTCGACTTCGGGATCGTCGTGCCGCCAGGGAGCCCGCTCCGCGAGCGGTTCAACGCTGTGATCCTGACGATGAAGGAGGATGGCGCCATCGACACGATCATCGACCGCTGGCTCGGCACGTCGGAATGATGTCGGGCAACACGGGAAACGCCCCGGCACATTGAAGCGCGACCTTGGCCGCTGGCGGCGAGTGACACAGACCGATCCTTCAGGAGCCTGACCATGGCCGAGATATTTGCGGCGCCGGCGCGATACGTGCAGGGGCCGGGGGTGGCGGCCACGCTCGGGGACGAGATGACGCGGCTCGGCCTCGGAGGGCCGGTGCTCGTCCTCGCCGGTGCCTCGGCAATCCGGAGGCTCGGCGCGATCTGGGAGCAGTCGCTCGAGACCGCCGGCTTCGCCCCTGTCATCCATCCCTTCGGCGGCGAATGTTCCCGGCGCGAGATCGCCGCGGTGGCCGATGTGGCGAGGCGCCTCTCGGCGCGGACGATCGTCGGGGCGGGGGGCGGGAAGGCGATCGACACGGCCCGCGCGGTGGCCGCAGAGCTCGATCTCGACATCGTCTCCTGCCCGACGATCGCTTCGACCGACGCACCGACCAGCGCGATCTCCGTCGTCTACAGCGACTCAGGCGTTGTCGAGGAGGTGAGGCTCCATCCGCAAAACCCCGCCCTCGTCCTCGTCGACACCGACGTCATCCTTGCCGCGCCCGACCGCTACCTCGTGGCGGGGATGGGGGATGCGCTGTCGACCTGGTTCGAGGCTCGGGCCTGCGCCCGATCGGGCGCGACCCACAGCCGTGGCGGAACGACGACCCGCGCCGCGCTCGCCCTTGCCGAGCTCTGCTGGACGACGCTGCGGGCGGATGGCGCTTTGGCGATCGCTGCCCACCGGGCAGGGCAACTCGATGGCGCCGGCACGCTCGACGCCGAGGCGCGAGGGGCCTTCGCGCGGATCGTGGAGGCCAACACGCTTCTTTCAGGGCTCGGCTTCGAATCGGCGGGGCTGGCGGCTGCCCACGGGATCCACAATGGTTTGACGGTCGCCCCCGGTTGCCACGCCGCGCTCCACGGGGAGAAAGTCGCCTTCGGAACGCTCGCCCAGCTCTGCCTCGAGGATGCGCCGGCCGGAGAGATCGACGAGGTCGTCGCCTTCTGCCGATCGGTCGGCTTGCCGGTGACGCTCGGTCAAATCGGTCTCGGTGACATCGACGGGGCAATGCTCAGCCGGATCGCGGAGCGCGCGGTGCAGCCGGGCGAGGTGACGCACAACGAGCCGTTCCCGGTGACGGCCGGGATGGTGGAGGAGGCGATCCGCCGGGCCGACGCGGCGGGGCAGGGGGGCTGACGGTGCTCCGACGGCGGGGAAATCGCCACGGCCCCGGCAGGCCGCCCGCCCGGAAAGCCGCCATCCCCCCTCGCGCGGGTCCACCGCGACTCCTGGAAAACGAGCCGTTTGCGGCGGCAGAAGCCCTCCCGCCCGCCGGCCGCCATCCCGCCGGGGCGCCGCGTTGACGCCCGGGAAACGTGAACGTAGATTCGACGCGGCTTAGACCCTTTTTTCCGCAGGTTTCCCCCTCCCCGAAAGGTCACGTCGCCCCCATGGCCAAATCGTCCGCGAAGAAGTCCGCCGCCAAGAAGCCCGCCGCGTCCAAGCCAGGGCGGATGATCTATTACTTCGGCGCCGACCGGTGCGACGGCGACGGCACCATGAAGGCGATCATCGGTGGCAAGGGGGCCAACCTCGCGCAGATGACGAAGATCGGGCTTCCGGTTCCTCCGGGATTCACGATCACGACGCAGATGTGCATCGACTACTACACCTCGGGGAAGAAGTTTCCCAAGGGGCTCGAGGAGGAGATCGCCCACTACGTGAAGATGCTCGAGAAGGAGACCGGGAAGAAGTTCGGCGACCCGGCCAACGCACTCCTGGTGAGCGTACGCTCCGGTGCCCGCGACAGCATGCCGGGCATGATGGACACGATCCTCAACCTCGGCCTCAACGACAAGACCGTCGAAGGGCTCAAAAAGGCCACCGGCAACGGCCGCTTCGCCTTCGACTCCTACCGCCGCTTCATCCAGATGTATGGCGACGTCGTCATGGGCGTGCAGAAGCGCCACGAGAACGAGCACGACCCGTTCGAAGAGGTGATGGAGAAGGTCAAGCACCAGGCCCACGTCGAGGAAGACACCGCCCTCACCGAGGATCACCTCAAGGATCTCATCAGCCGCTTCCAGAAGCTCATCAAGGAGCGCACCGGGAAGACCTTCCCGCAGGATCCCTTCGAGCAGCTCATCGGAGCCATCACGGCCGTCTTCGGCAGCTGGATGAACGAGCGGGCGATCATCTACCGTCGCAAGTACAAGATCCCCGACGAGTGGGGCACCGCCGTCAACGTTCAGAGCATGGTGTTCGGCAACATGGGCGATGACTGCGCCACCGGCGTGGCCTTCACCCGCGACCCGGCCACCGGCGAGGACGTCTTCTACGGCGAATACCTCGTCAACGCCCAGGGCGAAGACGTCGTGGCCGGCGTCCGCACGCCGAAGCCGGTCGTCGAAATGGCCCACGACACCGAGTTCGCCGCCACCTACAAGCAGCTCGAGAAGGTCCGCGAGAAGCTCGAGAAGAAGTTCGGCGACGTCCAGGACTTCGAGTTCACGGTGGAGAAGAAGAAGCTCTACATGCTCCAGACCCGTCACGGAAAGCGGACGGCGCTGGCGTACGTGAAGATCGCCCACGACATGGTCAAGCAGAAGCTCATGACCCCGGAGCACGCCATCCAGAGCGCCGATCCGGATGCCCTCTCGCAGCTCCTCGCCCCGATCTTCGACCGGGCCGACTACGAAAAGGCGAAGAAGTCGGGCCGCGTGCTGACGACCGGCCTGGCCGCCGGCCCCGGTGCAGCCACCGGGCAGCTCGTCTTCTCGGCCGCCAAGGCCGAGGAGCTCGCCGAGAAGGGGAAGAAGGTCGTTCTCGCCCGCGTCGAGACGAGCCCAGAGGATCTCCGTGGCATGATCGCGGCCGAGGGCATCCTCACCAGCCGCGGTGGTGTTTCCAGCCACGCTGCCCTCGTCGCCCGGCAGATGGGCAAGGTGTGCGTGGCCGGTGCCGGCGCGATCTCCATCGATTACGCCAAGGGGACGCTCGTCTGCGGCTCGACGACGCTCAAGGAGGGAGAGGACATCTCCATCAACGGGAGCACCGGCGAGGTGTTCGCGGGCGCCATCAAGACCGCCGACAGCGAGCTCAAGCAGGTGCTCGTCACCAACACGATGAAGCCGGAAGACTCGGAGGTCTACCAGTACTACGCCTTCATCATGAAGCTTGCCGACAAGCACCGGAAGCTCGGCATCCGCACGAATGCCGACACCCCGGAGCAGGTCCGGCACGCGATCGCCTTCGGTGCCGAGGGGATCGGCCTGACGCGGACGGAGCACATGTTCTTCGAGGGCAACCGGATCGACGCGATGCGGGAGATGATCCTCGCCGAGTCGCTCGACGCCCGCCGTGCGGCCCTCGCGAAGCTCCTTCCCTACCAGCGCGACGATTTCGAGGGGATCTTCCGGGCCCTCGACGGCCGCCCGGCCACGATCCGCTTCCTCGACCCGCCGCTCCATGAGTTCGTGCCGCACGACGAGAAGGCCCAGGCCGATCTGGCGAAGAAGCTCAAGCTTCCCGTCGAGGTCGTCCACCGCCGCGTCGAGGCGCTCCACGAGTTCAACCCGATGCTCGGCCACCGTGGCTGCCGCCTCGGCGTCAGCTACCCCGAGATCTCCGAGATGCAGGCCCGGGCCGTGTTCGAGGCGGCCGCGAAGGTTCAGAAGGCCGGCATCAAGGTGAAGCCGGAGATCATGATCCCGCTCGTGGGCTTCAAGAAGGAACTCGACAACCAGCTCGAGATCGTCCACGCCACGGCGGCTCAGGTGGCGAAGGAGACGGGCATCAAGGTGAAGTATCTCGTCGGCACGATGATCGAGATCCCGCGCGGCGCCCTCACGGCCGACGAGATCGCCGAGAGCGCCGAGTTCTTCAGCTTCGGCACCAACGACCTCACCCAGACCTGCCTCGGCATGAGCCGCGACGACATGGGCTCCTTCCTGCAGAAGTACACCGACCTCGGGATCTTCAAGGCGAACCCGTTCGCCTCGATCGACACCACCGGCGTCGGCTCGCTCATGCAGACCGCCGTCGAGAAGGGGCGGAAGACGCGGCCCGACATCAAGCTCGGCATCTGCGGCGAGCATGGTGGCGATCCCCACTCGGTGCTCTTCTGCCACCACCTCGGTCTGGATTACGTCAGCTGCTCGCCGTTCCGCCTGCCGGTCGCCCGGCTGGCGGCGGCTCAGGCCGCCCTCGGCAAGACCTGGTGACACTGGTCGATCGGTCTTAGAAACCACCATGTCCCCCGGGGGAGCCAGTGCTCCCCCGGGGGATTTTTTCTCGCACGCCCATGCCACTCACCCCCGAGGCCCAGAGTCTGGCCGTGATCCTCGTGGGGGTCGTGGTGCTGTGGGTGACCGAGGCCCTGCCGCTGCCGGTGACGGCGCTGCTCGGGGCGGTGGCCTGCGTCGTGGCGGGCGTGGCGCCGGCGAAGGAGGTGTTCCGTCCCTTCTCGGAGCCGCTCGTCTTTCTTTTTCTCGGCTCGTTCATGCTCGCCGAGGCGATCCGGGTCCACGGCCTCGATCGGCGGCTGGCGTTCGCCGTCCTCGGACTCCCGGCGGTCGGAGAGCGACCAGGGCGGATTCTCGCCGCGGTGGCGCTCGTCTCGGCGACGATCAGCGCCTTCATCTCCAACACGGCCACGACGGCGATGATGGCGGCGATCGCGGCCGGGATCCTCGCGGCCATTCACGATGCCAGTCCCCCGGCCGGATCTCGGGAGGGCTCCCCTGCCGGGCCGAAGCTCGACCCGCGCTTCGCCACCGGATTGATGCTCGCCGTGGCCTTCGCCGCGAGCATCGGCGGCCTGGCGACCCCGATCGGCACCCCGCCGAATCTCATCGGTCTGGCCTTCATCCGCAACGAGCTCGGCGTCGAGGTGTCGTTTCTCGCCTGGTGCGCGATCGGCGTGCCGGTGGCGGCGATCCTCACGCTCTTCGCGGTGCTCCTCCTCGACTGGATGTTCCCGGCCGGAGTCGACCGGCTCCCCGGCGTGGCAGAGCTCGTCGCCCGGGAGCAGACGGGCCTGGGATCCTGGTCGCGCGGACAGGTCAGCACGGCGATCGCCTTCGGCACCACCGTCGCCCTGTGGATCGTGCCGGGAGTCCTCGGCCTTCTCCTCGGCGCGAAGCACCCCCTGCCGGCCTGGTTTGCGGCCCATGTCCCCGAGGGGGTCGCGGCGCTCGTCGGCGCCGTGCTGCTCTTCATCCTCCCCGGTGGCCCGGGGCGGAGGGCGCTCGAGTGGGAGGAAGCGGTGCGGATCGACTGGGGAATCATCCTTCTCTACGGCGGCGGCATGGCCCTCGGCGAACTCTCCTTCTCCACCGGACTGGCCGAGGCGCTGGGGAAGAGCCTCACCGGCTGGCTGCCGACCGGGCCGGGGGGGAGCGTGGCGCTCGTCGCGGCCGCGACGCTCGTGGCGGTGGTCACCAGCGAGTTCACGAGCAACACCGCGAGCGCCAACATGGTCGTGCCAGTCGCCATGGCCCTGGCGGCGGCCGGCGGCGGTGATCCGCTCACCGCGGCCCTGGCCGCCACGTTCGCGGCGAGCCTCGGCTTCATGATGCCGGTCAGCACGCCCTGCAACGCCATCGTCTATGGCACGGGCAAGATCCGCCTCCGCGACATGATCCGCAGCGGGGCGATCCTCGATGTCGCCGGAGCGGTGGTGATCACGCTGGTCATGCTCGTCGTGGGCTGGGTCTGGACGCGTTGACGACCGTCACCCGATCAGAAGCCCATCGGCAGCACCGCTCCGCACTCGTGGCACTTCGGCACGACCAGCGGCTGCGGGGAGAGGACCATGCCGTCGCGAAGGAAGGCATGGAGCCGCGGCAGGCAGGGGGGAAGCGGATAGTGGGCGCCCCAGGCCCCGCCGGGGGCATGGCAGAAGCCGGTCACGCCGCAGATCCCCGGGGCACAGGGGCCGCAGGGAGCGGGGCCACAGGCCGCCGGGCCACACGACCGGCACGGTGCGGCATGGCTCGGGCCACAAGCGCCGCTCATGCAGTGGCCCGTCGGAAGACGCTGTCCGTATCCAGACACGGCGCTGCCGTGCCACGGCGGGCGCATCTGGGAGCGACAGCTCTCGCAGTCAGAGCTCGCCGGGGCGCCGATCACCGGCACGCCGCGCCCCCCGCCGACGTAGGACTCCTGGGCCCCGGCCGTGGCGCCGACCGCGGCAGCGACGAGGAGCGCCACGAGGGAGCGATGGACGGGTTTGACGGGATGTGACGGCATGGCAGCGGTCTCCTCTGACAGGTCCGGGGGGCCCCCGGAGGTGGTGTGATGATGGTTGTGCATCGTCGTCCGCGAATACCGGAGATGAGCGTGGCACCTCCCAGGTATGCACGTGCCGGTACGGGAAGGAATGCCGGCGGGGGAATCCCTGACGGTCGGGTTTCCCGCAGCGGCAGCCCTGCTGCTGTTCGCCAGCCCGGGCGTGGGCGAGAATCGTCGTTCCCCCGCTCGGCGGGCCTTGGCCCCTCTGCCTCTTTAGCGCCCCGCACCGTGAAACCGATCATCCTCGACTACGGCAACACTGATCCCCTCGTCCTCGAGCCGTCCGACGCCGACGTCGCTTTCGATGCCCGCGGCCCCGCCGGGGTCAAGGGAGACGCGGCGGCGGCCCTCGTGGCGACGGCCATCGACGCCCCAGGAAACGGTCCCCCCCTCGTGGCCCATGTCGTGCCCGGGGACCGCGTTGCCGTCGCCCTCGCCGGCCCGATCCCCGCGACCGGCCCGATCGTTGCCACGATCCGTGCCCGGCTGGAGTCAGCGGGGATTGCCGCCGACGACCTCGCCATCCTCCATGCCCCGCCGCTGACACCGGCCAGCGCCGCCGTCGCGCCGGCGCTGCCGGCGGGGGAATACGTCTTCGATCCTTCCCAGGAATCGGGCTCGGCCTATCTCGGTCCCGATGCGGAAGGGACGCCGTTCCACATCGCCCGGACCCTCGTCGATGCCGACGTCGTCGTCACCGTCGGCGTCTTCACCTGGGATGCGGCGCTCGGTGGGTCCGCGCTCGACGGCGACCTCTGGCCCGCCTTCGCACCAGCCGCGGCCCGGGCCGATGTTCGCTCTCGCCTGGCGCGGAGCGGCCGGAAGGGAGTGGCAACGCTCCGCGAACGCTCCCGTGACATTGGCTGGCAACTCGGCACGATGGCCACGCTCCGGGTCGTGCCGGGACGCGGAGGCGCGGTCCATGCCATCGAGTTCGGCACGCCCCTCACCGCCGACCGCGCGGCCCGGCGGCACGCCGAACTCTGGCGGCCGCGGCTGCCGGGGTCGCCACGGCTGACAATCGCCGCGATTGAGACACCCGAGCCGGGGATGGCGGAGCTCGTCCGCGCCGTCGCGGCCGCAGCTCGGACGACCCATCCCGAGGGAACGATCTGCATCGCGAGTCGATTGGCCAGCCCGCCCGGCCCGGTGTTCCATCGCTGGCGTCAGGGCGTGGCGCTCAAGCCCCTGGTCGAGGAGGCCCTCGCCTCGGGCGACCAGAGCCTCATCACCGACGCCGCGACAACGAGGTTCTTCGCGCAGGCCCTCGGCGACCGCCGCCTCGTTCTCCTCTCCGATCTCGATCAGGGCCTCGTCGAGGAGCTCGAATTCGGCCATGCCGCAACCCCGGAAGCGGTCGAACGGCTCGCCCACCGGGCCGAAAGCCTCGTCGTCCTCCACGAGGCGGAGCGGATGTTTCCGCGGCTCGGCTGAAGGCCCGCGGCGCCGCCCCGATCACCCTAGGGCGAGCGGGCCGTCGCCGCAGAAGTCGGGATTGCCGAAGCGGTCGAGGCCGGTGTGGCCAAAGGCGTGGGCGAGGCTGAGGAGGAGGCGGTTGTGGGGCACCGCCGGGAACTCGACAGCCCGACCGGTGCGGAAGCCCAAGCCCCCGCCGATCATCACCCAGGGGATGTCCTCGCGCGTGTGGGAATTGCCCTCGCCGAGTTCGTTCGTCCACAGGATTGTGGTGTGGTCGAGCATCGACCCATCCCCCCCCGGTTCGGGCGTCGCCGCGAGACGGGCGGCGAGATGGGCCACTTCGCCGGCATACCAGGTGTTGATCCGGGTGAGCTTCTCCTGCGCGTCGACGTTGCTGTTGGGCTCGTGGGAGAGATCGTGCTGGCCCTCGTCGACCCCCAGCCACTTCATGTGGGGCTGGCCGACGGAGTTCGTGTACTGGAGCGTGACGACGCGCGTGAAATCGGCCGCGAGCGCCGCGACGAGCAGATCGATCTGCATGCGGCTGATCGTCGGCATCCGGTCGTTGGCCTCGAGGATGCCCGGCTCGAGGACGGGCACGGCATGGCTGGAGACGTTACGCTCGGCTGCCAATTCCCGCTCGAAGCCGCGGACGAGGTCGGCGTGCTCTTCGAGAAGCCTCCGATCCTCGGCCGGTAGCGCCGCCGAGACGCGGGCGAGATCCTCGTGAAGCTCGTCGAGCACGCTCCGCAGGCTCTCGCGGTGCTTCACGCTCCCGTAGAGGCGGGAGAACATCTGATACGGATCGTCGATCGGTGCCACCGGCTTGTTGGGCCCCGCGTAGACCATCCGCGTCCAGGTGTCGGCCCGGTCGGGGACGAGGACGCCGAACTCGAGCGAGCCGAACCGGGTGGCGGTTTCCGGGCGCGCTTGGAGGAAGCCGGCGATCTCCTGATCGATCGACAGCCCACTCGACCAGCCCGCCGGCGTGTCGCTCCCCCCCTGAATGTTGCCGGGGAAAAGTTCGACGCCGGTCAGCAGGCAGCCGATGCCACGCATGTGGCCGTCGCCGTCGCCGCGAATCTTGTTGCCGACCCCTTTGAGCGTGAGGAGCCGATCCTTGAAGGGGGCCAGAGGGGCGAGGATCGGCCGCAGCTCCACCGCCGCCGTGCCGTCTTCGGCCGGCGCGGTGAACGACCCGGCGGACGTCGGCCAGAAGTTCTCGCGAACGGTGCCGTCGGGGCTGAAGACGATGACGAGCCTTTGCCGCGCTCCGGCAGCGCTTGCGAAGCTGGGGAGATTGCCGAGGAACGGCGCCACCGCCGCACCGACCCCGAGTTTCCGCAGCAGTTCACGGCGCGTGATCATCAGTCGGCTCCGGGGAGGCTGGAGAGGGAACGGGCGGAAACGCCGCCACCTTCATGATATCGACCACGGCTTCGCGGATATCGAAGCCCTTGGCGGCAAACGACCGCCGCAGCCGGGGGAGCGTGTCGGGCCCCCAGGCCCGGATCGGCTGCTTGACGAGTGCATGGAAGAGCGCCTGGAGGAAGGCCTCCTCGGCGTCGGCGCTCGTGGCGAGATAGGCCGCCAAGCCGTCGGCCCCCTCGAAGTGGACCTCAGGGCCCTCCCGCGGCAGGTAGCTCCCGTCGGTCTCGCCCGCGCTCCCCCCCCGAAAACGGCCGACGGCGTCGAAGCCCTCGAGGGAGAATCCGAGCGGATTGATGACGGCGTGGCAGCCCTGGCAGGCGGCAGGGCTCGTCTGAAGGATGACGCGCTGGCGGTTGGAAAGCCCGGGATGGAGGTCAGGGGCGAGCGGCGCCACCGCCTCGGCCGGCGGCTTGAGGACGTTGCCGAGGACTCCCCGCGTCAGGAACACCCCGCGGTGGATCGGGGAACTCTCGCCGGCGTAGGCGAGGACGCTGAGGAGGTAGGGATGGGTGAGGACGCCGGCCCGCTGCCCGTCGTCGAGACGGACGGGGACGAAGTCTGCCCGGGCGGGGAGCTCGACGCCGTAGAACGGAGCCAGCCGGCCGTTGATCGGCACCTCGTCAACGGTGAACAGACGCCGGTAGTCGGCCGGCCCGGCGGCGGGGGCCACGATGTCGTCGAGGAGCAACCGGAGGCTCGTCCGCAGGTCGCTGATCACGGCAGGATCGAAGCCCGGGTGGCGGACGGGATCCTTGACGATCTCCGGCGCACGATCGACACGGAGCCAGGTCAGGAGAAACGCCTGGAGCTTGGAAAGCGCCCGCCGATCGCCTGACATCCGCCGCACCTCGACCTCGACCTGTTCGGGCGTCTCGAGTTCACCCCGGGCCGCCGCGGTGCGGAGGGCCTCGTCGGGGATCGAGTCCCAGAGGCCGAAGGAGAGCCGGGCTGCGGTGTCCCACGAAGCAAGAGCGGGATCCGGCGGGAGCGGAGGCTCGCGGAACAGGAATCGAGGGGAGGAGAGGATCAGGAGGAGCGATCGCTCGAGCGCCGCGTCGACGTCGGCCGCCGCGTCGAAGGGATGCTCGACGAGCGCCCGGGCCGGGGCGTCGAGGGGCCGACAGAAGGCCCGTTCGGCGAAGGTGACGGCGAAAGCCTTCAGTCGTTCGGCTCGGTCCGGGGCATCGAGGTTGACGCCAGCCAGTCGCCCGGCGCGGGCACGGACTGCCGCGGCGCTCTCGATGGCCGCCGCCTCGACCGCCTCCAGCCACTCCTTCGAGACGGTGCTGCCGCGCTCGTAGCCGATGCTGCGATCGTCCGGAGGGAAGGGAGTCGTGACGACGAACGTCGCCGGCGAGGGTTGCGGGATGAGATTCCGCGAGGGCACCCGCTCGAGAATCCCATGCGGCTGCCGCCAGAGGAGCTCGATCGAGGCACGCCTCGGCTTCTCGTGAACCGGATTGTCGACCCCCTGACTGGCCTTCGAGAACTCCAGCCGCAGCGGATGGGGCCGACCGGCGAGAAGATGGATCGTGCCGCGGTATTCCGTGTCGTGACCCGACTTCACCCAGGCATCGATGAGCGGCGGGCCATCCCAGTCGGGGTGATTGACGAGGAGCCGGACGGCGTGTTCGGTGCGGACGACGAACTCATGCACCCCCGACTCCACCGGCACGATCGAGCCGTGCCAACGGATCGCGAACCGCCCCGGCTCGAAACGCTCCGGATCGGGCCCCTCGACGCCGAAGTCGAAGCCGACTCCCGGATCGAGCCGCTTGAAGACCCGGCGGGCGGGGTCGAAATTTCGCCCCTGGAAATACTCGCCGCGGAGCCCCCGCTCCGGGCTCACGGGGGGAAGCGGCTCGAGAAATCCCCCCACGAGATCGGCGATGGCGTTTTGGTGCTGGCCGACGGTGAGCCGGGCCAGTTCGACCCGGGCCGGTCGATGGCGGTCACGGGCCAGCGTCGAATAAAAGCGACCGTGGATCCATTCGGCCACCGCCGCGGCCGCGTCGCCAGTGACCGCGGTCGGATCGTCCTCCGGCATGGTGTCGGCGACATACCGGGCCAACTGCCCGACCGAACGGTCGCCGACGAGCGGCGCCGGGGCCGCCGGCGTGCCGACGCCGTTGTCGCCATGGCAGCGGAGGCAGTGCTCGCGGTAGATCGCCGCGCCGGGGTGATCGTCGGCCACGGCCGATCGGTTCACGGTCGGCGCGACCAACGCCAGGATGGGGATCAGGAAGCGGGCAGGGGAGCTGGCCATGCCTCCATTCTAACCTTCCGCGGAGCCCTGGGCCCTTCCGACTTCCGCACGAACCCCCCGGTACCCCCAAGCGCCAAAAGGCCCGCCCCAAACAAGACGCCAGACGGGCGGAGTCAGCGTTTCGGGCGAGTTGGCGGGGCAGGTTGCTGGGCTTCGTCGCGGGTTTCCCGCCGGCGGACCTCGAGGAGGACGCTCTCGTTGTCGCTGCCGCGGATCGGCCAGGCCGCCACGCGGCGCACGGTCACTTTCTTGACCCAGCCGCGGTGCCTTGCCTCCCCCTTCTCCTCCTCCCAGCGCGGTCCCTTGATGATCAACATCCGCCCATAGTGGTCGGCGAGAGGCTCAAACCAGGTGAGCAGCTTGATCAACGGGGCCACCGCGCGGATGACGAGGGCGTCAAAGCGGTCCTTCTCGCCGCGCCGGCTCACAAGCTCCTGCGCGGCCCCTTCGTGAACGGGGATCGACAGCCCCGCCTCGGCCACGATCGCCCGCACGGCCTTCGCCTTCTTCGCCACGCTGTCCGAGAGTTCGACGCGGAGATCGGGGCGGAGGATCGCCAGGAGCACGCCCGGAACGCCTCCGCCGGTGCCAACATCGAGGACCCGCTCCCCGGCGGCGAGATGGCCAGCGACAGCCACCGCATCGGCGACATCGCGCGACACGAAGCGCTCGACATCGGTGTGGCGGGTGAGGTTGAGCCGTTCGTTCCACGCCCAAAGACGCGTTGCGTAGGCCGCCAGTCCCTCCTCGACCCCGGGCGGGAGCGCGAGCGACAGACGCTCACACTCCGCCCGGATGGCCGGGGCGAGGGCCGAAGGATCGAGGGGCCCGACGGGGAGTGACTCCCCGTCGGGGTTGCCTGAGTTTGTGCTGCTCACTTGATGAACAGCATTTCCCGGTAGGTCGGCAGCGGCCAGAGATCGTCGGGGAGGATCGACTCGATCTGATCGGCCGTCTCACGGAGCGAGACCATCGCCGGAATGACCTTACCGTGGAAGTGCGCCACTTCGGCCGAGATGTCGCCGCCGCCGTGATGGCCGGCAGCCTTCTCGAGGGCACCGATGCCCGCTTCCAGCTCGCCGACGAGCGTGGTGAGCTTGTCGAGCGTCCCCATGTGAACGCTCTTGCCGATCTCCTTGAGCTTGTGGGCGGTGCCCACGAGCTCGCCCTGGTAGCGATACGCCGCCGGGAGGATCATCGTCTTGGCGATCTGGATCGCCGACTGGGCTTCGGTGTTGATGTCCTTGCAGTACCGCTCCATGTAGATCTCGTAGCGGCTGCGAAGCTCCCGCTCTGAGAGCACCCCGTACTTCTCGAACAGCGCCACGTTCGTCGGCGAAGCGAGCACGGCGAGGGCGTCGGGCGTGGCCTTGAGATTCGGCAGACCACGCTTCTTCGCCTCGTCATGCCACTCCTGCGAGTAGCCGTTGCCGTTGAAGATCACCGCCTTGTGCTCGGAGACGATCTGCTGGAGGAGCTTCTCAACGGCCTGGGGCAGCTTCGCGGTGTCGCCACCGGTGGCCTTCTCGAGCTCGGTGGCGATGTAGTCGAGGCTCTCGGCGACGATCGTGTTGAGCGCCACCAGCGGCCCGGCGATCGACTGCGCCGAACCGACCGCACGGAACTCGAACTTGTTGCCGGTGAAGGCGAACGGGCTCGTCCGATTGCGATCGCCGGCGTGCTGCGGCAGGGCGGGCAGCGTGTGGACGCCGACGGTCAGGGTGCCACTCGACTTCGAGCTGGTCGCCTTCCCCTTCTCGATCTGCTCGAACACGTCGGCGAGCTGCTCGCCGAGGAAGATCGAGATGATCGCCGGCGGGGCCTCGTTGGCACCGAGGCGGTGATCGTTGCCGCTGTGGGCCACGACCGCCCGGAGGAGATCCCCGTGGAGATGAACGGCCCGAATCACCGCCGCACAGAACACGAGGAACTGCATGTTGGCGTGGGGCGTCTCACCCGGCTCGAGGAGGTTGCCGAGCTTGCAGCCCATCGACCAATTGACGTGCTTGCCCGAGCCGTTGATGCCGGCAAACGGCTTCTCGTGGAGGAGGCACGACATGCCGTACTTCTGCGCGACGCGGGTCAGCGTCTGCATGATCGACTGCTGGTGGTCGGTGGCGATGTTGGCATTCTCGTACACCGGGGCGATCTCGTATTGCCCCGGGGCCACCTCGTTGTGACGGGTCTTCACCGGCACGCCGAGCTTGTAGAGCTCCCGCTCCACCTCGAGCATGAACGCCAGGACGCGCTCCGGGATCGCCCCGAAGTACTGGTCCTCGAACTCCTGCCCCTTCGGCGGCTTGGCGCCGAACAGCGTTCGCCCGGCCATCACGAGGTCGGGACGGGCGAAGTAGAAGTTACGGTCGATGAGAAAGTATTCCTGCTCCGGACCACACGACGCGGAGACCTGCCCGACATCCTTGTGGCCGAAGAGGGCGAGGACGCGGCGAGCCTGCTTGTCGAGGGCCTGCATCGAGCGGAGGAGTGGGGTCTTCTTGTCGAGGGCCTCGCCCGTCCACGAGCAGAAAGCGGTGGGGATGCAGAGGGTCGTGCCGTTGGGGTTGTCGAGGATGTAGGCCGGGCTTGTCGGATCCCAGGCGGTGTAACCGCGGGCCTCGAACGTCGCCCGCAGGCCGCCGGAGGGGAAGCTCGAGGCATCGGGCTCACCCTGGATCAGTTCCTTCCCGGAGAACTCGAAGATCGCTTCGCCGTCGCCGGTCGGCGAAAGAAAGCTGTCGTGCTTCTCGGCGGTCAGCCCGGTGAGCGGATAGAAGACGTGCGCGTAGTGGGTGGCCCCCTTCTCGATCGCCCAATCCTTCATCGCCAGGGCGACGGCGTCGGCGATCGTCGGATCGAGCGGCTTGCCCTGCTTGATCGTCGCCTGGAGCGCCTTGTAGACGCTCTTCGGGAGCCGGTCCTTCATCACCGAGTCGCCGAAGACGTTCGCTCCGAAGATCTCGCTGGTGGGCGTCTCGCGGAAGTTCCAAGCCTGGCCATTCGACTTGTAGTTGTTGATGGCGGCGATCGCGCTGGCACGGGCGGAAGTCATGAATGGATCCTTCTTCGTGATGGCGGGCTACGGGAGACAGGGGAGTGAACGATACGCTCGCATTCCCAGCCATGCTCCGCGACGGACAAGCCGACACGGCACAGCGAAGGGGCTCGGAGCAGGCGGACCGAAACAGGACAGGAACGACCCGTCACCGGCCCCTTGGGAAGGGAGGTGGCGGGGCAACACGGGGCTCGGCCATGGGCAGACGGTGAGCGGACTCCGGTGGGGGATCGACACGCCGGCACTCCGACCGGGCACCGCCATGCCCGACCGTCGTGCCTGGGCACAACGTGCGCGAACTCCCGCCAACCGACCGACCGACACGCCCGTCAGCTCCTCGCAGTCAGAAGAAGAAATCTGCGGAGGACATGACTCGAGCGTGAGGCAGCCTAGCCCGCGGGAGGGTGACTTTCAAGCTGCGCCGCCCCCCCGAACCACACTACCTCGAGGCCTGGGAGCGGGGGGCAGGGCGGGTCGATTGGCGGACGGTGGCCCGCCGTGCCGCGGCGAGGGCCGCCTCGAGCGCGGCATCGCCGGTCGTCGGAACAGCCTCGCCCCCATCCTGGACGCGGGCGCTGGAGTGGACGGCGAGATCGGGCTCGACCCCGACCCGGCTGTACGGCTTCCCCTTGGGGGAGAAGAACTTGGCGGTGGTGAGCCGGAGGCCGACCCCGCCGATCTCGAGCGGGAAGATCCCCTGGATCGAGCCCTTTCCGAAACTCCGGCTGCCGACGATCGTGCCACGTCCGTGATCGCGGATCGCCCCGGCGAAGATCTCGCTGGAGCTGGCCGAGTCGCCGTCGATGATCACCACCAGCGGCATCCGCCACGTGCCGGGCCGGGTCGCGGAGTAGTTGAAATCTTCCTCCGGGCTGCGCCCCCGGGTCGCCACGACGAGGCCCCGCTCGAGGAACAGGTCGGCGACATCGACGGCGGCGGAGAGGAGGCCACCGGGGTTGCCACGAAGATCGATGACGAGCGACCGCATCCCCGCGGCATCGAGCCGGCGGAGGGCCGATTCCAGATCGGCAGCCGTCGTCTTCTGGAAGGAGGAGATCTTGAGGTGGCCGACGCCCGCTGCCGCATCGACCATCCGCACATCCTCGACGCTCGGTACCTCGACATGCTCGCGCCGCAACGACACTCGGCCCGCAGCGGCCTTGCCACGGACGACGTCGAGGCTGACCGCGGACCCCTCCGGCCCTTGGAGAAGTTGGGCCGATTCGTCGACCGACATCCCTGCGATCGACCGACCGTCGATGGCAACGATGTGGTCGCCGTCGAGAAGGCCGCCCCGCTCGGCCGGACTTCCGGCGATGACATGGACGAGGAGAAGGCCGTCGGGGGCCGTCTTCAGCTCGACACCGAGCCCGACGAAGTTGCCCTCGATCTGCGCGTAGAGGTCGTCGAGCTGGCCGTTGGTGAGAAAGGCGGAATATTCGTCGAGGCCCCCCATCGACGCGGCCGTCATCTCCAGCAGCGTGACTGACGGGGGGATGCCGAGGGTCGAATGACCGATCCGGGCGACCCACGCCACCACCGTCTCGGCATCGGCCTGCGAATTGACCATCCGCCCCCCGACGAGGCGAGCCACCTGTTCACGGTACGCGGCACGGCGTTCCGCGGTGGCATGGGGGGCATACCACGACGTGAACACCGGATGGTCGATCGCCACTTCCATCGCCCTCAAGCCCCGGAGCGTGAGGCGGTGGAAGTCGGGGGCGTCGACGTGGTGGCTGCGGATCCGCGAGAGCACCTCGGCGTGGAGACGCCGCCCCTCGGCCTCGGAAAGGCCGGTGAGCCGCTGACGGAAAGCTGCCTCGGAGTGCCGCCGGACGAGATCACAGTGGATCCGAGCCAGATCGTACCGGTCAGCAACAGCCGTCGGCAGGGTTCCCTGACGGACATGCGGCTCGCAGGCGGCGACGATGTCTCCCCAACGCTGCTGCCCCTCGAGCACCGCCAGCCGGCCGGAGAGTTCGTCCGCGCTGCTCGGCAGGGCAACCTCGGGAGCGACCGGCAGGGAGGCCGGGGCGGCCTGTGTCGCAGGGATCGTGGGGAGGGCGACGGTCGGCCGCACCGGCGCCGCGCCAGATCGGCCCCGGGGCGACACACCGGCCGGGGCCACCGGCGCTGGTACGACCGCCGGGAGCATGGAGGGATCGGGCTCGGGCGCGATCGCCGCTTCGGCGTCATCCTGACCGTAAACCGGCACGATCACCGGCGCGACCTGCGCCATCGACATCGCCGGAGCAACCGCCAGCACGGCGAGCATCGCGGCGAGAAGGCTGAGCCGACCGGGGCGACGGCCAGTGCGATCGCGAACGGGGCCCGCCGCGGAAAAGTCACCGCAACCGGCAAACACCGACCAACCACGCCCCGTTGAGGAGGGGCGGGCTCCGGGGCAACGAGGCTCCGGAGCGCTGGTCGAACATGCCTTGAACGGGGCGACGTCCACGAATAACAGTCCGTTGACGGATTGCCGCGTCCGGTGGCGGCAGGCAGCGGTCTGTCCTTGAACCGCCGGCGATTATGGATCACGGAAACCACACGGTCAAAAAAACCCGCAGCGTTCCGCAGCCTCCGCCCTCCCGACACATGGGTACAATGAAGCGGACCAGAGGAACCGCATGAACGTGCCGTCAGGCAATCCCGGCCGAAAGCCGGACGACGAGGATGCCGCCGCGGGCCGCGGGGCCGACGGAGTCCATGACGGGGCGCCGCCGACCCTTCCACCCGCCGCCGCGCCGTGGCGGGATGGCCCCCCCACCCAGATCCTCCTCGACCGCGTCCGCGATGGCGACGACGACGCCGTCAACGGCCTCCTCGCCCGCCACCGTGACGCCATCCGGCGGATGGTCGATCGGCGAATGGATCGGGTCATGCAGCGGCGCGTCGATGCCAGCGACATCGTTCAGGACGTCATGCTCGAGGCCAACCGCCGGCTGGGCGACTACCTCGCCAACCCGACGATGCCGTTCCAACTTTGGCTGCGGCACATGGCCCGCGACCGCCTCATCGACGCCCACCGCCGCCATCGCGTCGCCGCGTCGCGGAGCCTCGATCGGGAGGTCTCGCTTGCCGGTCCTCCGGACAACGACCACTCCTCCCCCGACGGGGTCGCAGGCCTGGCCGACCGCGAACTGACCCCCGCCGCCGCGGCGACGTGGCACGAGCTCGAACGCCGTTTCGCCGCTGCCGTCGAGCAACTCGACGACGGCGATCGGCGGATCGTCCTGTTGCGGCACTTCGAGCACCTCTCCACCGCCGAGGCGGCCGATGTGCTGGGGCTCTCCAAGCCCGCAGCCGGGATGCGCTACCTCCGCGCCATGCGCCGGCTCCGGGTGCTGCTCGACGGCGGGGACGACGCTCCGGTTGACGGGGATTGAGCCGGCGGCCATGGCCAGCCCGGCCAGCCCCCCTACGATGCAGGGCCGCACGGGCCAAGATTCACACTCGCACCACCAGCGACGGAACACGACGATGACGGCACGCGGGGAACGTGGGAGGGCGGGGGGGGCGATCCGCCAGGATCGCCTTCATGGGCGGCGCCGCGCCGTTGAGGAGCCCCTCACCGCCGCCCAGGAGACCCGGCTCGCCGAACTCCTCGACGAACTGGCCGACCATGGCGACGATCCCGGCCGGCTCGACTCCCTCGTCCGTTCCCACCCCGATCTCGCCCCCCAGCTCCGTGAGCTGTTTGCGGCGATGATGGTCACCGATGCGGTAGCCCGGGAGTCGGCGATCTTCACCCCGCCAATCGATCGCGGCGCCGGCCCCACCCGCACGAGCTTTCCGAGCGTCGCCCCCACCCCACCGGCTTCCGACGACGCCGTGACACCGGGGGCGATGGCGCTGCCGGCCCTGTTTGGCGATTACGAGCTTCTCGAGGAGATCGGCCGCGGCGGGATGGGGGTCGTTTACCGGGCGCGGCAGCTGAGCCTCGGGCGGATCGTGGCGGTGAAGATGCTCCTCCGCCGCGAGCTCGCCTCTGCCGCCGATCTCGCCCGCTTCCGCAGCGAGGCAGAGGCCGCAGCCCGTCTCGACCATCCCGGCATCGTGTCGGTGTTCGAGGTCGGGCAGCACGACGGCCTTCCCTTCTACTCGATGCAATATGTCGAGGGGACGACGCTCGCCCGCCGTCTCGCCGCCGGGCCGATCCCCGCACGCGAGACCGCGACGCTCCTGGCGCAGGTCGCGGAAGCCGTCCAGATGGCCCATTCGCGCGGCGTCCTCCACCGCGACCTCAAGCCCTCGAACATCCTCATCGATCTCGACGGCTTTCCGCGCGTCTCCGACTTCGGGCTCGCCAAGCGGCTCGAGGCCGACGCCTCGGTCACCCATACTGGCGCCATCCTCGGCACCCCCTGCTACATGTCGCCGGAACAGGCGGCCGGCAGCCGCGGCGATGTCGGCCCGGCAAGCGACGTCTGGAGCCTCGGCGCGATCCTCTACCAGATGCTCACCGGCCGCCCGCCGTTCCAGGGCTCGAGCCCGATGGACACGCTCCTTGCGGTGCTCGAATCCGATCCGCCGGTGCCACGCTCGATCGATCGGCGCGTCGATCGCGACCTCGAATTGATCGCCCTGAAGACTCTCCAGAAGCCGGCCGACCTCCGCTACGCCTCGGCCGGCGACCTCGCCGCCGACCTCCGCGCGTATCTCGCCGGCGAGCCGGTCGCCGCCCGCCGTGGCGGGCTCGCCGACGTCGTCTCTCGCCTCTTCCGCGAAACACACCACGCGGTCGTCCTCGAGAACTGGGGCCTCCTCTGGATGTGGCATTCGGTCGTCCTCCTCGCCCTCTCCGTGACCACCGACGTCCTCGCTTGGCAGGGGGTGACGACGCGCTGGCCCTACCTCGTCCTCTGGGCCGGCGGCCTCGCGCTGTGGGCGCCGATCTTCTGGGCGCTGCGGCACCGCAACGGGCCGGTCACGGCGGTCGAGCGGCAGATCGCCCACATCTGGGGAGGGAGCGTGATCTGCAGTGTGCTCCTTTTTTGGGTCGAGGATCTCATGCATCTTCCGGTCCTCACGCTCTCGCCGGTGCTGGCGCTCGTGGCAGGGCTGGCGTTCTTCGCGAAGGCCGGGATTCTCTCCGGGGCGTTTTATGTCCAGGCCGCGGCGCTGTTCGCGACGGCCCTGGTGATGTGCAAGTTCCCCGTCCATGCTCACATCGTCTTCGGGCTGGTGAGCGCCGCCTGCTTCTTCTTCCCGGGGCTGAAGTACTTCCGCCAGCGAATGCGGGCCGACTGACACCGGCTGCCCGTCCGGTAAAACGGCGCCCGCACTGCCGGAAAATGCCTCTCCCCGAACCGGCCCGAGGCCGGAGCCGTAGACTTTCCCAGGCCCGAGATGCGTCGCAAACGCCCCTCCGGCCGGCAGCAGCCTTTCGGCAATCTCACGGGAGGATCGGATGGCACGGGGCGACAGACTCGCAGCAGAACGCCGGTTCGCCGGCTCGACGGTCACCTACACCCACCACGGCATCGATCTGGGCGACGGCACCGTCGTTCACGGCCGGCCCGATGATCCGGAGCGGATCTTCGACGGCGGCAGGATCGCCCGGACAAGTGCAGCGGAGTTTGCCGCCGGCGCCCCGATCCGCGTGATCACCGATCCGCCCCCCCGCTTCTCCCCCGACGAGATCGCCACGCGGGCGCTGTCGCTGGTGGGCCGCGACGGCTATTGCCCCGTGGTGGAGAACTGCGAGCACTTCGCCACCTGGTGCGCCACCGGCGAGCGCGGGAGCCGGCAGGTCGATCTCCTCGCATCGCGGGTCGGGAGTGCCGCAGCCCGAGTGGCGGCCGTGGTGGCCGCCCGGGCCGCAGCCGGGGCCGCCGAACGGGTGGCAATCCGCACGGTGCTCGGCACGACCGTCCGCTTCGGCCTCCGCACGCTCCTTCCCGCCACCCTTGTCGCCGAGGGGGCAGCGATGGTCGCCGAGTGGAGCGCCCATCAGGCAGGCCACTCCCCCGAACGGAGCCGCCGGGCGGGCGAATCGGCAGGGCTGGCGACGAGCGCCGCGGTCTGTGCCGCGGCCACCGCCGCCGCGGGGCCTGCGGCTATCGTGACCGGCGCACTCGCCGGCGCGGCGCTGTGGCTCGGCGGATCGGCGGCGGCGGTGGTCGCCGAGCGGGCCCTCCGGCCAGGCACGCCGTTCCGCGATGCCAAGGCCGGGCAGCGGATTGACTGACGCCGCGCGTCAGTCGCCGCGGCGGCCTGGACCGTCGCCGTAGTCGGTGAGCTTTCCGTTGTCGCTCGCCACGCGGAGGGCATTGAGGACGGCGATGACATCGATCGCCTCCTGGACGAGCGCCCCGGCCGCCGGCGAGAGGAGCCCAGCGGCTGCGAATCCCATCCCCACGAGGCTCGCGGCCATGCCGCCGACGGCGCTTTGCAGCGCGATTGAGCGGAGGCGCTTGCCGATGTGGAAGAGCTCATCGACACGTTCGAGCGCCGAATCCATGACGACGGCGCCGGCGGCCTCACCGGTCACGTCGTTGGCTGTCCCCATCGCGATCCCGACGGTGGCCGCCGCGAGCGCCGGTGCGTCGTTGATCCCATCGCCGACAAACAGCGTCGGCGCTTCCCTGGTCGCCTCCTCCACGATCCGTAGCTTCCCCTCCGGTGAGATGCCGGCGTGGACCTCCGTGATCCCGACGTGCTCCGCGAGCCACTTCACCTCGCTCTCGCGGTCGCCCGACACGAGCATCACGCGTTTGAGCCCGTGAGCCGGCCCGAGATGCTCGACGAACGTAGCGCCATCCTTCCGCGGGCGGTCGCGGAAGCGGAGCAGGCCGACCGGCCGGCCGTCGACGACGACGACACACTCGAGCCCCCCGGCGGCGGCCGGCAGCGCGTCGGCACCCCCCGCGACCGCGGCAAGCTTCATCCGGCTCGTGATCGCCACCTCGCGGGTCGCCCCCGCGGGGCCCACGCGCCCCGTGAGCCCCTGCCCCGGCCGCTCCGACACCTCCTCCACCGGAAGCGCCGCGCCGAGATCGGCCGCGGCCGCCGTCACCGCCGCAGCGAGTGGATGCTTTGAATAGGCCTCGAGGGCCGCGGCGAGCCGGAGGATCTCGTCGCGGTCGATTCCCCCGAGCGCGACGACCTCGGTGAGGTGGGGCGTGCCGTAGGTGAGCGTGCCGGTCTTGTCGAAGATCCCCGTCCGGCAGGTGGCGAGCCGCTCGAGGATCGCCGGATCGCGAACGACGATCCCGCGCCGGGCCGCCAGCGACACCGCACCGATGATCGCCACCGGGATCCCGATCAGGAGCGGGCAGGGGGTGGCAACGACGAGCACGGCGAGAAACCTGGTCGCATCGCCGCTGGCCCACCACGCTGCGCCGGCCACGGCGAGCGCCAGCGGCGTGTACATCGCCCCGAGGGAGTCGGCGAGCCGGCGGAGGCGGGGGCGGTGCTCCTCGCTCGAGCGGAGGACATCGACGATCCTGGCATAGCGGCTGTCGCCCGCCACGTGTGCGGCGCGGACCTCGAGCGCCCCCTGGCCATTGATCGCTCCAGACAGCACCGCCACCCCCGGCGCCTTCTGCATCTGCCAAGGCTCGCCGGTGAGATAGCTCTCGTCCATCGTCCCGTGCCCGGCCACCACCTCGCCGTCGACCGGGCAGATCTCGTGGGGAAGGACAACGACGACATCCCCCACGGCCACCTCGGCAAGCGGCACATCGACCATTCCCCCTCCTTCGCGGCGATGGGCAAGCGTCGGCATCCGTCGGGCGAGCGCCGCAAGCACGCTTCCCGCCCGGCTCACCGCCCGGGCCTCGAGCGCCTTCCCCCCGGAGAGCATGAGGACGACGAGCACCCCCGCCAGCCACTCGCCGAGGAAGAGACTCGTGAGGATCGCCACGCCGGCGAGGAGATCGGCCCCGAAAACCCCCGCCATCACCTGCCCGAGAAGCCCAGCGACGAGGATCGCTCCGCCGATCAGGAGCATCGCCACGAGAGGGAGATCGGCAACCGTCGGCGGGAGCGGCCGCCAGGCCGGGAGCAGTTCCCACAGCGCCCCCAAGCTCGGCAGCTCTCCGACCGCGCCTGACAAGCGGAGGAGCCCATGGATCGCAAGAGCCCCGAGCACGCCGATGGCGATCGCCTCGTTGATCGGAAAGGGCCCGGCAGCAGCGCTGGCGGGAGGGGGCTTCGCGCCGGCGACGGCGGCGTTCGGGGAGGCGCTCGTCATCGCTTTGGGCCTCTCTTCGGTCGACGTGGCACTTGAAACGGGCGTCTGCCCCCGGCGAGCGCTCGCTTCTTGTTTGCCTGACGACATCGTACTTTCTCAGGAGTGCATCCGCGGCTGCGATTCTCCCTCGGCCACGATGGCCGCCTCGGCGGCGGCAAGCTCCCGCAGCCGGGCCACCACCTCCGCTTCCCCCATGAATTCCTTCGCCAAGCGCACATAGGTGGCGTGATGGCGGGCCTCCGACTCAAACAAGCCTCCCCAGAAGTCGCGGAGCTCGGTATCGGCGACATGGTCGCGGAGGAGGGCAAAACGCTCGCAGCTGCGGGCCTCAATGAGCCCCGCCACGAGGAGCCGATCGACGGCCCGAGCCGGCTCCTCCCGGCGCACGAGCGCATGGAGCCTGGCGCCGTAGCCCGAGGGGGAGAGCTTGCGGAAGGGAATCCCACGGCGATCGAGGAGATCGAGCACCATCCGAAAGTGTTGCAGCTCCTCCTCGACGATCTCCGTCATCGCCCGCGCCACAGGCACGCAATCGACATACGAGAAGAGGAGATTCATCGCCACGCCAGCTGCCTTCTTCTCGCAGTGGGCGTGATCGATGAGGAGCTCGCCGAGATGCCCCTCCACCTGCGCCAGCCAGCGTTTCGATGTCGGCTCCTCCAAAGAAAGCATCGCTAACCTCCGGCCGAAGCCATTTATCCCGCTGCGATCCCACGCCAACTCCCGCGGCTTGCCCGCCGGCAGGCTTTGGGTGCATCATAGCCCTGACGGGCGCTCCATCGCCGATGGAACGCCCCGCGCCCGAGCCCCCTTTGGCCTCGCCACCGATGATCGCCTTCGACCGCCCTCCGGCCGCCGCCGAACGCTCCCCCGATCGCAACGTTCTCGGGGAGGCGCTCGTGGCCTGCTCCCACGCGCCGCTGACGGGCTTCCTCCGCGACGGCTGCTGCCGATCGGTCGCCTCCGACCCGGGGGCCCACACCGTCTGCGCCGTGATGACCGCCGACTTCCTCGCCTTCACGGTCTCGGTCGGCAATGATCTCGTCACGCCGCAGCCGCAGTGGGGCTTCCCTGGGCTCGTTGTCGGCGATCGCTGGTGCCTCTGCGCCCTCCGCTGGCTCGAAGCCGCCCGCGCGGGCCATGCCCCGCCGGTGGTCCTTGCAGCCACGCACGAATCGGCCCTCGACGTCATCCCGGCGGAGTTGCTCCACCGCCACGCCGCCTCCTGAAGCTCTGCTCCAGGCCCGCAGGCGGGATCGAGATGCAGCGTCGAGGAATCAGAGCCTGGCTCTGCCTCCCAGTGGCTGCGCCACACCCGTCTCCCACGCGGCCGCTGCCAACCGCGCATAAAAAAACCTGCGGCGGGCACCGAAGCGCCCGCCGCAGGATTTTGAAAACACTCGTCTGGTGTCAGGCCAGATTATTCACCCAAAAGGGAATGGAATCAGCCAACCTTGGCAGCAAGGAGCTTGCTGAGGCGACGCTTCTTCCACATCGTCCAGCCAGACATCGCAACGCCGAGGCCGGCGAAGACGATCGTCGAGGGCTCGGGCACCACGACGAGGTTGCCGGTCTGGGCCTGGAACACGAGCCACGTGCCGTCGGTGGCAGGGCCGGTGAACCACTCCGTGCCGTAACGAGTGAAGCTCAGCCCGTAGTAGGGGCTAGAGGGATCGACGTTATCAAGCAGCGCCGTCGAGAAGTTCGACGCAGCTGCCCCGCCGGCGTTCACGCCCTGGAAGAGACTCCAGGTCGTGCCGAAGGCGAAGGAGTTCGAGCCAGCGCCCGAGAAATCGATATCGAGCGTGCCATCGTACGACAGCGGTCCAGTCGCAGCGCCAGCACCGTTCGTGGCCTGAACG
Source organism: Planctomycetaceae bacterium (assembly GCA_947453375.1). Taxonomy (GTDB): domain Bacteria; phylum Planctomycetota; class Planctomycetia; order Pirellulales; family UBA1268; genus QWOP01. The sequence goes on along the minus strand of CANGGT010000003.1, from coordinate 13,787 downwards.
GCCGAACTGAAGGCACCACCGCCGCCTGCGTCGTAACCGACGTACTGCTTGATCATACCACCGGTCTGCGTGTAGCCGTTGGTGATCAGGTTGGCACCGGCACCCTGCAGGTCGATCGTACCGCCGGACATCGTCACCAAGTTCCAGTTGGTATCCCCGACGGGGCCACCAACCTTGGAATTGTTGAAGGTGCCCGAGCCACTCACAGCGAGGTTGCTCGCCGACGAATCAAACCCGGCACCCTGGCCCGGATCGGAGGTCGTGAGGTTTCCCGAGGTCACGGCGAAATTGATGTACTCATTGGGACCACCACCGACAACATCAAGATTGCCACCGGCAACGGTGACCGTCGAGAGGGTGCTGGGGGTGTTCTGAAGCGTGTTGATGACAATGTCGGTCGACGTCGTGAGTTGAGTTCCATTGAGCTCAACGTTGTTGGTCACGATCCTCGCACCCGACCCGCCAGACCAAGTCTGGTTGGCAAGGAGGCTGAGAGCCGCACCAAACGTCTGCTGCCTGCCAGACTGGTTGTTGATGCCCTGGGCACCGAGGCCAAGGGTGGACGCACTGATGACGTAGCTGTTGGTTCCGGTGTTGTTGAACCGGACACCACCAACCTGCGTGCCAGCCTGAACCTGAACGCCGTACTGATTGAAGGCGTTCGTGCCAAAGGTGGCGACGTCTGCAGTCGTGGGAACCGTGTTGCCAGCCCAGTTGCTGGTGAAGGCGGTGCCCCACTTTTGCCGGTAAGAAGAGGCCGAAATGCTCGACGACGTCCACGTGCGGTTGGCCGCAAACGTGTCAGTCGCGAGGCACGCAAGGGAGCCGACGGCGATGAGGCCGACTGCAACCTTCCGTGCAAAAGCGAACTTGAGTTTCATGCAAAATCCCTTTTGGGGTGAAAAAACGCTGGAATCAGATTTGTTCCATCAAAACTATCAACAGAAACCTGCCCTGACATGGAGCAAAGTATGCGAGATCGCCGGACGTGTCAAACAGTTCGCCTTAAACTCACAGAATCTTGATTTCCCGTCCCGGGGCCCAAGGTCACCCAAACATCCCAAGCCTCCCGGCCTACCAAAAACCCCTGCCGACACCCCCATTTAGAGTGATCCGGCAGGGGCTTTGAGGGCCGGTTGGGACTGGAGGTGCCCCCTGTTTATTTCTGCCTGGCGAACTGGAGCGGCTTGGCGTCCTTCGGGGCCCCTTCGACGAGGAAGTTGAAAGCATCCGGTCCCTTCGACTGCACGTTGGCGACCATCGTTCCCTGGGCCTCCGTCTGGAGGGCAATCTGATCGGCGTTGCTGTCGAGCGTTCCCTTCAGCTCGATCGCCGGCTTTCCTTCCGGCTCTGCCTTCCAGGTGAAAGACGAATCCTCGCCGATCGTGAGGGTGACGGAGTTTTTCCCTTCGGTGGCCTTCCAGGTGCCGACGAGATCAGTCTCCGGGCCGGCCGGCTCGGCCTCGGCAGGTGCCTCGGCAGGCGGTTGAGCCGCTGGCTGATTCGCAGCCGGCACGGCGGCCGGCTTGGGAGCCTCCGCCGGAGCGGCAAGCTCCTCCGCCTTCGGCGCCGCCGGCGGCTCGAGCGATTCAAGCAATCGCTTGGAGACGACGTCGCCCGGCTGCTTCGCCACCACCACCTTCAGCGCTTCCGCAGCAAGATCGGCATGGCCGCCGACGAGGTAGTGATAGGCCAAGACAAAGTGCCCAGCAGCACTGCCGGGATTCGAGCGGCAGAAGTCTTCGAGCTTCCGCAGCTGACCGGTGTAGGTGTCGACGGAGCCATAGAGCCCGCTCATCGTCGTCCAGTCCATCCCCGGCGCCACGGCGAGAATCGCATTGAGCGTCGCCGCCGCTTCCGTGTAGCGCCCGAGCGCAAAGAGCGCAAGCGCCCGCACCTCATGGAGCACGGTGTCGCTGGGCGATGACTTCACCGCAGAATCGATGCTCGCAAGGGAGCCTGGATAATCCCCCTGCTTGAACTTCCCAAGCGCCTCGTCGAGGGCCTTATTGGCCGCGGCCTGAGCCGGGGTGACCTGGGCCGCGGCCGTGCCGGCCCCGCCGTCGCCCCCTTGACCGTCGCCCCCTTGCGCGGAGTTCGTGGCATTCCCGCCGTCGCTCGTGATGTAGTTGTTCACGACGATCGGCTGGGAGTAGTCGTAGGGGGAGGCCGACGCCACCGTCGCCGTCTCGGCGGCGTAATAGGGATTGGCGTAGGTGGTGGCATACCCGAGTGAACTCGAGCCCAGCCCCCACGAGCTGACCATCGACGACATCCCGAGCGTCGCCGCGCCGAAAGCGACCGGCGAGGCCCACCCATTTCCCCAGCAGCCGTTGTACCAGTTGTCGTAGTAGGGATTGACGTAGCCGGTGTTCCAGGCGTTGGCATAGCCGCCGTAGCCACCGCCGTATCCGCCGTAGCCACCATAGCCCCACGAATTGCCAAGGCCCCATCCGGCCAGGGCCCCGACGCCGGCGCCGACGCCAAACGCGCCCCAGTTGCTCCAGCCGTTGTTCCAACCGTTGTTGTAGCCACCACCGTAGTAGCCGCCGCCGTAGCCGCCCCCCCAACCACCACCGCCGTAGTTGTTGAAGTTGTTGTTGTTGACGTTGTTCCCGATGTTGTTGTTGTTGCCGTTGTAGCCGGGGCGGTTGTTCCAGTTCGGCCGGTTGCCGTTCCACTCGCCGGGCCGATTCCCATTCCACTCCCCAGGCCGGTTGCCATTCCAGCCACCTGGCCGGTTGCCACCGATGCCGGGACGCCCCCCCTGATTCCAGCCCCCTTCGCCGGGCCGGCCACCGGGTGGCCAGGGCTTGGTGGTGCCAATCTGGTTCGGATCGTTCGGGCGATTGCCGCCACCGATGCCGGGGCGATTCCCGCCGCCACCCAAGCCTCCTTCACCGGGACGATTGCCGCCGATCCCCGGACGATTGCCGCCGCCGATTCCGCCAGGGCGATTCCCACCACCACCGACCTGACCGGGGAGCGTCGTCACACCGCCGGGGCCGGTCGGACGATTGCCGCCGCCAATTCCGCCGGGTCGATTGCCGCCGCCGATCTGGCCGGGAAGCGTCGTCGCGCCGCCGGGGCCGGTTGGACGATTGCCGCCGCCGATTCCGCCAGGGCGATTCCCACCGCCACCGATCTGGCCGGGGAGCGTCGTCGCGCCACCGGGACCGGGTCGATTGGGGCCAACGCCGCCGCCGGGCTGCGGGAAAGAGGGCTTCGTCGAGATCCCCCCCAGGCTCGGCCGATTGCCCCCGCCGAGACCACCGCCGCCAATCCCACCGGGACGATTGCCGCCACCGATCTGCCCTGGAAGGGTTGTCGCGCCGCCGGGGCCATTCCCACCGCCGAGTCCGCCGGGACGATTCCCACCGGCCCCAGGGCCGATCTGCCCAGGCAGCGTCGTCGCTCCGCCGAGCCCACCGGGTCGATTGCCCCCCAGGCCACCGGCTCCTTGCCCGGCGCCACCGATCTGGCCGGGGCGGAACGACGGAGCGGGCCGATTGGCAAAGCCGCCACCGGGACGGCTCGCCGAGCCGCCGCCAAGCTGGCCGGGAAGCGTCGTCGCACCGCCAAGCCCACCCGGGCGCCCACCGAGCTGGCCCGGCAATCCGGAAGCGCCCCCACCCAGACCACCGGGCCGATTCCCGCCGCCGAGATTCCCAGGCTGGGGCGAGGGGCGCGTGAGGCCGCCGAGATTCCCCGGCTGCGGGGAAGGCCGCGTCATGCCGGCGCCGCCGACGCCGCCCATGCCAGGCCGGCTGACCCCGCCACCGAGTTGGCCGATCTGCGGGGCCGGACGGTTGGCGGCGCTCGGAAACGAGGGGCGGGCCATGTTCGTCCCCATGCCAGGGCGTTGGAAGTTGGGCTGCGCGGCGGGGCGCTGCATCCCTTGCATGCCCTGCATGCCGCCGGGGGCCGGGCGATTCATCGCCTGCCCCATGTTCGGCCGCTGCATGTTCATCTGCGGGCTCGGCCGCGACATCTGCGGCATCTGTGGCCGCTGCATCTGCGGAGCAGGCCGCGACATCTGCTGCCCCATGTTGGGCCGCTGCATGTTCATCTGTGGCCGCTGCATCTGCGGAGCAGGCCGCGACATCTGCTGGCCCATGTTGGGTCGCTGCATGTTCATCTGCGGCCGCTGCATCTGCGGAGCAGGCCGCGACATCTGCGGCCGGCCCGCGGGAGCGGCCGAACGGGCACCGCCCCCCCCCACTCTCCCCATCGGCGGCCCGCCTTCGACCACGAGCGGGATCGCCGCCACGAGGAGCACCGCACAGGCACACGCAAGCATCGCGCGCATTCGAAAGGCACCTTTGAAGTTGGGATGAAATCCCGGGATGATTCGGGGGAAGTTGCGCCGCGGGAGCCCTCGGCAGGGCCACGCGACAAGCGGGGAAACTCTTCGTGACTCGCGGGGATTTGGTTCGGTCGCGCCGAATCACTTCCCTCGAGCCGACCTCGTGGCGTAGCCGGCGACCGACGGTCACCGGCCACGCCACACGGGCAACGACTTACTTCGCCAGCGGCTTGCCGGGGACGACCGGCGTCGCCGGCACGGCGGGCACACCGGGAACCGCGGGCCTGACGCCGGCGGCCGGGGCTGCCGGCGCGGCCGGCACGATCTTGACAGCCGGGGTTGCGGGCCCAGCGGCCGGCTTCGCAGCGGCTGGGGGCACTGCCGGCGCCGGACTTGCCTTCGGCGCTTCAGCGGCCGGGGGAGCCGCTGGCTTCGCTTCGCTGCCCGGAAGCGCTGCTTCGGGCTGCGGCGGCCGGCGGGCCACGGTCAATTCAAACTCCGGCTCGTCGACGCCGCCGATGATCCGGTCGCTCGAGCGGACGATGAAGTGATCGCCGTCGGTCGGGGTCACCGTCACGGTGGCCGAGCCGGTCGTGCCATCGGGCATCGTGGCGTCCGACTTGATCACCCAGCCGGCTTCCGTCGGTACCCATTCGCCAGTGCTGTAGCCGCCGTCGGAGTCGAACGTCCAACTGCGGATCACTCCCTCGAGCGGATCCCAGCCGATCCGCTGATGGCTCCGCGATTCGGGCATGCCGGCAACGGCGAGGGTGTAGTCGCCGAGGAGGAAATTTCCTTCATCCTCCCAGCGGTAGCTGATCGTGGTCTTCCCCTCGGGGCTCTCGTCGATCCAGTCGCCGACGAGGAACGACACGGCGGAGAGCATCTCGGCCGGCGTCGGCGGCGGATCGTCGGCAAACTCGCTGTAGGAGGCGATCGGCCACGAATCCCCCACCTTGTCGCGGACAGCCGCATACCGGACCTGCGCGGCGACGTCGGTGTCGGGAACGGTGATCAACCGCACCCCCTCCTCGATCGCGAGGCTCTCGCCGACGGTCCGCACCCCCGTCACCTCCATTTGGAGCTGGGCCTTGGGGAATCGCTCGAAAAAGGCCTTGAAAAGGCCGGTGATTTGCTCGCGGCCGGCAAAGACGTTGCCATTCTCGTCGACGAGCTCCCCCTTCTCGGCGAAGAGCGCGGCGAGGGCCTCGGCGTCCCCTTTGTTGAAGGCTTCGATCGTGGCAAGCTCCGCCTTCTTCACCGCCTCGACGAGCTCCGGCGGCGCCGGCGGGGCCTCGATGACAGCCACTTCGACGACATCGACCTCGACAACAGCCCCCTCGGCGGGCGCAGCGCCTCCTGCGGCCGGCGCCGCGGCCGCGGGAGTTGCGGGCGCCACAGCCGGAGCCGCTCCCTGCCAGGCCACCGCGGGCCCGCCGAGAAGCGTCCAGCCCAGGGCAGAGGCCAAGGCCATACTCGGCGCCCAAGCCGCCGACATCGCCATCGATCCCGCCGCCGCAAACCGGCGACCCGCCGTACCGTCCATGCGATCCCCCTGAAAATGCCGTGGAGTGAGAAGTGGAAGTGTGCGTCGCAAGGGGGCACTGCCCCCTCTCACCTCATAACACACCATCTTCTCTCCAGTTCTGCAAGCATCCTGCGCCTCCGACGGCGCAGGTCGCCCCGGGCGCCAACGAGGCAAGCGGCAACCTCCGCAGAGACACCCACACCAAGGCTCGATTGCACCCGCGGCTCGGCTCCGCGTAGCCTGCCGCTGACAGGTCGTCCGCTGGCCGGCCCCGAGGGGCCCACGACGCGACCGCGCCGACGCCCCAACCCTTATTTTTCAAGCTTTTCCCAGGAGCCCACGCATGGAGATTCCCGATTCCATCCCCACGAAACAGGCCTTCTCGCTCCTCGAGGAGTTCAAGAACTTTGCCTTCAAGGGCAACGTCGTCGATCTCGCCGTCGGCGTGATCATCGGAGCGCAGTTCGGCAAGATCGTCACGAGTCTCGTCGAAAACGTGATCATGCCGCTCCTCGGCGCCGTCATGCCGGGCGACCAGAGCTACAAGGATTGGAAGTTGCCGATCGGCGACGGCGTGCCGGTGGGGCTCTTCCTGGCGGACGTCGTCAGCTTCGTGATCCTCGCCGCCGCGCTGTTCCTCTTCATCGTGAAGTTTCTCGGCTGGTTGATGAAATCGAAGGCCGCCGGCGCCGCTCCGGCGGCCCCGGAACCTTCGACGGAGGAGAAGCTCCTCACGGAGATCCGCGATCTCCTCAAGGCCCGGGGCTGAACGGCCTGACGGGGATACGCGGGGAGCGACAGGCTCGCGAGAAACCCGCGGCCGCGCTCAACGGACGATCAATCTCGAGCGAGCGCGAAGAGAAAGCTCGCGATAAAGCCCGCCCGAGCGAGCGCGAAGACTAAGCTCGCGATAAAGCTCGCCCGAGCGAGCGCGAAGACAAAGCTCGCGATCAAAACGGAGGGGGCCGGACGATGGGCGTCCGGCCCCCTCTTGTTGACATCAGGTTTGGTCACATCCGGCCTTGTGAGCCGGAGGTCACCGTTCAGCCGCAGCGGCTGCAACGGTGGCGACGGCCACAACCCTTCTTGGCACAGGCCTTGCCGCAGCTGCCGGCCGAGCCACAGCTGCCACAGGCAGCCGACTCACCGCAGCCGCCGGCCGAAGCCGAACCGGCCGAGGCACCGCCGCAGTCACCCGAGGCACAGCCACCAGCCGAGCCAGCCGAACCGGCGTCGCCGGCACCAGCCGAACCACAGCCACCACAAGCGTTCTCAACCGGCACCTCGACGGCGACGGAGACACACTTCTGGACGGGGACTTCCTTCGTGACCGTGTGAGGAACGCGGACCGAGTAGGTCTGCGTCTTCGTCTCGGGCACGCAGTCGTACACCGTGACCGAGTAGCTCTCGGTCTTCTGCTGCGGGACCATCACCGTGTAGGACTCTTCACGGCTCATGGTCTCGGGCACCATCTTCGTGACCTGGTACTCACGGGTCTTGGTTTCCGTGCGGTACTTGGTGACGTTGACGCTGCGGGACTTCTGCTCCGGCACGTACTTCGTGACGGTGTAGCTGCGGGTCCGCTCTTCCGGCACGTTGACCGTGACGGTGTAGTTGCGGGTCCGCTCTTCCGAACGGTACTTCGTGACGTTGACCGAACGGGTCTTCGTCTCGGGCACCATCTTCGTCACGGTGTAGGAGCGGGTGCGCTCCTCGGGACGGTACTTCGTGACGTTGACCGTGCGGGTCTTCGTCTCGGGGACCATCTTCGTGACCGTGTAGGACTTCTGACGCTCTTCCGAACGGTACTTCGTCACGTTGACCGAACGCGTACGCTGCTCCGCCACCTGGGTGGTGACGGTGTAGGTCCGGGTCCGCTCTTCCGAACGGTACTTCGTGACGTTGACCGAACGGGTCTTCGTCTCGGGCACCATCTTCGTCACGGTGTAGGAGCGGGTCCGCTCTTCCGGACGATACTTCGTGACGTTGACCGAACGGGTCTTCGTCTCGGGGACGTACTTGGTGACCGTGTAGGAACGGGTCCGCTCTTCAGGGCGGCAGTTCGTCACCGTGTAGGTGCGAGTCCGCTCTTCGCTGCGGGTCCGGGTCACGTTCACCATCTTGCTCCGCTGCTCCTGCCGGCACTTCTGCACCGAGTAGGTGTAGGGAACCTCTTCCGTCGTGCACTGGTAGGTGCAGGTCGGAACTTCCTTCGTCTCGCAAGTCGGCACCCAGACGCGCTTGCAGCACATCTTCGGAGCGCACTCGCAGCCGTTGGCGTCAACGCCGCCACCGACCTGGACCTGCTGGGTCTCCCAGTGGCCACCACGGACCTGCACCGTCTTCGTGCCCTGGACCGCGACCCGCTTCTGCACGGTGCGCGAGCCGGTCATCTGCTCGGTGTAGGGAACGTTCACCGTGTAGGTCTGCTCGACCTGCTCGGTGTAGGGGACCTGAACCGTGTAGGTCGAGACCTTCTCTTCGGTGTAGGGCACCATGACGGTGTAGGTGGAGGTCTTCTCCTCCTGAACCGGCACGTTGACCGTGTAGGACTGCTCGACCGACTCGGTGTAGGGAACCTGGACGGTGTAGGTGGAGGTCTTCTCCTCCGACACCGGCACGTTCACCGTGTAGGACTGCTCGACCGACTCGGTGTAGGGAACCTGGACCGAGTAGGTCGAAACCTTCTCCTCGGACTTCGGCACCATGACCGTGTAGGCCTGCTCGACGGATTCGGTGTAGGGGACCTGGACCGTGTAGGTCGAGACCTTCTCCTCCGAAACCGGGACGTTGACCGTGTAGGACTGCTCGACCGGCTCGGTGTAGGCAACCTGCTCGGTGTAGGTCGAGGTCTTCTCTTCGGTGGTGGGGACCATCACCGTGTAGGACTGCTCAACCGACTCCGTGTAGGGGACCTGGACCGTGTAGGTCGAAGTCTTCTCTTCGGTCTTCGGAACCATGACGGTGTAGGTGGAGGTCTTCTCCTCCTGAACCGGCACGTTCACCGTGTAGGTCTGCTCGACCGACTCGGTGTAGGGAACCTGGACCGTGTACTCGGACGTCTTGGTCTCCGTCACGGGCTTGTTGACCGTGTAGTTGACCGTGCGGCTCCGGGTCTCGGGGACCTGCACGGTGACCGTGCGGGACTTCTCTTCGGTCCGCGGAACGCGCTTGTTGACCGTGTAGGTCCGCTCGCGCTGCTCCGTGGTGTACTCGGTCGACGTGACGGTCTTCATCTCCGTCACGTACTGACGCTGGTACACCGTCTTGGTCGCCGGAGCGCAGCCACCGTCGGCCACGACCGAGCCACCTTCGACAACGCCACCTTCGGAAGCCACGGCGCTGCCGCAGCCACCCTCACACCCGCCACCGCAGTTGCCACAGTCATCGGCAAACGTGCTCGCACACGTCACGACAACGGCAAAGGCGGGGAGGATTCGAAACACGAATTTACGAATCACTGACACCTCCGGAAAGGAACAAGAAACCAGTGGGACCGAGCAGGATTTTTCTCGAGCCGGCCCGAACTGGCGGTCGGTCGAAGAGACCCCTCTCTTCTGACGACCGAAACAGCTCGGCCGCCTGATAAGCTGGATAGATTACGTTGACTTGACCGCCGTTCAAGGGACGGGCCACGATTTTTCAAACCGGACTCCGTGGAGGGTGCTCATCCCCCGATCGATCGACTCCAAAACCCTGTTTTCCGGCCGTTTCAGGGCTTTCTTGGGTGGCCGAGGGACGACGGTCCCGGCGGCCGGATCACCCCGCCGGCCGGTGAGTCAGCGGATCCCGGGTCCCAGTTCATGCCCCGAGCGGCCCCAAACCCGAAAGAACACCCCCCCTTCGGAGCGGCTTGCGGCTCTTGCGAGTGACGCCTGGCGCCGTTGAGTCGGAGATTCTGCAGGGCGTGGGCCAGCCGTGAATCGGGCCACAGTCCGCTCACCGCGATCAGCCCCCCCGTCACGGGGACGGCGGCGACCGCCGCCAGTCGTTGGCTCCAATCAGGGGCTGCGGATCAGGGGCTGCGGTTGGAGAACAGCGCCGAGGAGAGCCTGGAGAGCACCCACAGCGTGCCGAGGGGGAGAATGATCGTGGAGATCGTGAAGTAGATGGCGAGATTGACGATCGATTCGCCGACCTGCGCGAGCGTGTCGTAGAGGCGGCGGGCCCGCTCGCCGACGTAGTCGACGGGATTGAAGCGGTCGAGCCAGCCCTTGTTCTTGGCCGCCATCTCTTCGGCCTGTTCGACCTGCTCGATCTCCGCCGTCGTGGCGGTGACCGCCGCGGCCGCCTGTTGATAGCCACTTTCGAGGAACTGCTCGGCGACGACCGAATCGATCCACGCCGTCGTCGGGATCGCCAGGCGGGCAAACAGCGCGAGCCCGAACAGCCGCGTTCCCCAGCCCATCAGCGAGCGCCGCGATCGTCCTCCGACGACGGACGAACCGGCGATCGCCGCCAGCGACGGGACGAACAACCACCATCCCAGCGCCCGCCCGATCTGCATCGCCACGCGCTGCGTGCCGAGCGCCGTGGTGCTCGTCAGCAACAGGCTGCCATATTGCTCGACGAGGTCGTTGACAGGATCGAGCGCCTGCCCGATGCCGAGGCTCCCGCCGGGCCCGAAGCTGAAGCTCACCTCGGAACTCTGAGCCAGCGAGATCGCGCTGTCGAGACCGCGCGTGGCCGCCAGCGCCGCGAGCGTCCGGGCGAAGGTCGATTCGATGTAGGCCTCGCCACGCTCGTCGGCAGCAGGGGCGAAGAGGAACATCGAGACGAGGGCCAAGGCCCCCAACACCACCAGCCGCGCGGTCGGCTCACGGAGGCTCTCAGGCAGGAACTGCAGCCAAACGCCGCTCCACAGGGCCGCAAAGAAATCGAAGCCGCCATCTGCGACAGCGGCAGGAGTTGCCGCAGCGACCGCGGCCGGAGCCTGACTCGCCATGGCGGAATCAGGCGATGGTTCTTCAGCACTCATCGAGAAAACTCCCGGTGGCCAACGGGGCTCCGACAGCCTGCCGAGCCCCCCGAAGCCATCCTATCGGGGCGCGGCCCCGACGCGGCATGGAGGGCGCTCAAGCGGCGTAAGCGCCGGGGCACGGCCATCCCGAAGCCCGTCACGGTTTCGCGGTCAGCAGCCGATCGAGGACCGGGCGCATCCGCGCCGCGCGACGGGCGTTGCCGATGGCGCTCGGATGCAGGTCGTCGTCGAGAAAGGCCTCTGCATCGGGGGTGCCGTCGGGCCCGACGAAATCCCCCCAGACATCGAGGTATTCCACCGGCCCTCCATCGATCGAGCCGCCGGCCACCGCGATCGCGTCTTCGATCAGGCCGTTGGCGGCCGTCTGTGTCTCCCGCTCCTCCCAGCGCGACTTTGCCGGGAGAATGCCCATCACGAGGATCGGCACGGTGGGATGGTCGCGTCGGATCGTGGCGATGACGTCGCGCCACGCCTTCAGCACGGCCTCGGCGTCGGCTCCCCCATGGACATCGTTGCTCCCGGCGGAGATCACCACGGCCCCCGGCTTGGCAGCGGCGAGGAGACGCGGGGCGAAGCCGGCCAGTTCCGTGAGCTTGCATCCCCCCACGCCCCGGTTGACGACCTCCAAGCCGGGAAAATCGGCGGCAAGCGTCTCCCACATGCGGATGTTCGAGGCCCCGAGGAGGATCACGGCGCCGGCGGCCGGGGGCGTCGCGCGGGCGGCCACCTCGTAGCGAGCCACCTCTTCTTCCCAGCGCCCTGCATCGGGCACTGCCGCCGGGGGCGGGGCTGCTTCCGCCGCCGGAGGCGCGGCAGCCTGCGGCATGTCGAAACGCTGCATTCCCTCGAAGCCGCGCGGCTCGACTGTCTCCACGACAGCGGTCGGGGGGATCTCCGTGACGGCCACCGGCTGAAGCGCCGCGAAGTACCACAGGCCGATTCCGGCCAGGCCGAGGCCGAGGAGGGCCACCGTGCCGGTGGGGAACGAACCTTTCGTGGGCGACCGTGTCATCGTGATCTCTCCTCGGGGGCGACCGCTTCACTGGACGAAGAGCCGCCCATCATCCCGGCCGCTCCCGCGACCGGCAAGCGTTGCCCCTGCCGCCACGACAGGCCGTCCTCGAGCCTGCTATCCTCTCTGGCCTGGGCAGGGGGATCGTGCGATCGGTTCGCGCGCCTCAAGCGCCCTTCCACCGCCGGAGTCTTCCGATGCGCCGTCCGCTGTCGACCCTCCTCCTCCTCGCCGCCCTCGCCGTCGTGCCGGGCACCACGCCCCACGCCGACGTGTCGCTCAACAACATGTTCGGCGATCACATGGTTCTCCAACAGGGGATCCACAACAAGGTGTGGGGGAAGGCCGCGCCGGGCGAAGCCGTCACCGTCACCCTCGGTGGGCAGAAGCACGAGACGAAGGCCGGCGCCGACGGCGCCTGGCAGGTGATGCTCGATCCGATCAAGGAATACGGCGGCCCGCACGAACTGACCGTGAAGGGGAACAACACCGTCACGTTCCACGACGTGCTCATCGGCGAGGTGTGGGTCTGTGCCGGGCAGTCGAACATGCAGTGGAGCGTGAACGCCTCGACCGATCCCGATCTCGAGCGCGCGGCGGCGAAGTTCCCGCAGATCCGTCTGATCTCGGTGCCGCAGGTCGGCACGCAAGATCCGCAGTGGAACTTCAACGGCTCGTGGCAGGCCTGCACCCCCGAGACGGTCGGCAACTTTTCGGCGGTCGGCTATTTCTTCGGCCGCCAGCTCCACCAAACCCTCGACGTGCCGGTGGGGCTGATCAACAACGCCTGGGGCGGGAGTGCCGCCGAGGCGTGGGTGAAGCGGAGCTCGCTTGCCGCCGATGCCCGCTTCAAGCCGCTGCTCGAGCGGTGGGAGAAGGTCGAGGCCGACTATCCGGCGCAGAAGGCGGCCTACGACAAGGCGATGGTCGAATGGAAGGCGGCGGCCGAGAAGGCGAAAGCCGAAGGGAAGCCGGCCCCGGGCCAGCCGGGCAATCCCGATGGCAACATGTTCGGCAACCACCGCCCGGGCAACATCCACTCCGGCGTCCTCACCCCCTCGATCGGCTACGGCATCCGCGGCGCGATCTGGTATCAGGGGGAATCGAACGCCGGCCGCGCCTACCAGTACCGCGCCCTGTTCCCGTTCATGATCAAGTCGTGGCGCGAGGAGTGGGGCGTGGGCGACTTCCCCTTCTATTGGGTACAGCTGGCCGACTTCAACGCCGAGCAGCCCCAGCCCGGCGACAGCAGTTGGGCCGAATTGCGTGAGGCGCAGACGATGACGATGAAGGCCCTGCCGAACACCGGCGAGGCGGTGATCATCGACATCGGCGAGGGGAAGGACATCCACCCGAAGAACAAGCAAGATGTCGGCAAGCGGCTCGCCCGCTGGGCCCTCGCCGACACCTACAAGGTGGCGGGGATCCCGGCCCGCAGCCCGCTCTACAAGGGGATGGAGAAGCAGGGGAACAAGATCGTCGTCGCCTTCGAGCATGTCGATGGCGGCTGGCGGCCGTTCGATGTCAACGAGCCGGTCGGCTTCACGATCGCCGGCGCCGATCAGAAGTTCGTCCACGCCAAGGGGACGATCCTCCCCGACGGCCGGATCGAGGTGTCGGCCGAGGGCGTGGCCGACCCCGTCGCCGTCCGCTACGGCTGGGCCGACAACCCGAAGTGCAACATGTACTCCGGTGCTGGCCTGCCGCTGACGCCGTTCCGCACCGACGACTTCAAGGGAGTCACGGCCGACGCCAACTGACCGCAGGCTGGCTGTGAAACATCCAGGGGGCCCGGCCATCGCGCGATGGTCGGGCCCTTTTTTTTCCGGGCCTTGGTGGAGTCGATGCCGGGGCTGACGGGCATGACCGGCGCGGGCGCCGCCGCCAGGCGCTCCTGGGCCGAAGTCCACCCCAGACGCTCCCGAGCTCGAGCCGGCCCCGAGGAATGCCCGCCCGCGGC
>CANGGT010000002.1 GCA_947453375.1 Planctomycetaceae bacterium | reverse complement strand
CGGCGTGTGGACGCGAAGGAGCTCGGCGTCAGTGATCGGTCGCGACCCGAGCGCGACGCAGCGCCCAAGGAGGCCGTCGGCCTCGAGCCGATCGAGGATTGCCGTCACCCGTCGGGGACACTCCGGGTGCCCGGGGCCGGTGTCATGGAGGAGCGCGGCGGGGTCGGAAACGAGGCCAGTCATCGGCATGGGCCCCGACGGGTGAGGGAAAGGGATGCCGGGCCGATCCTAGCCCCGACCGGCCCGCCGTGGGGAGCCGATGGCCCGCCGGGGACGGGGTGCAGGGGGGGATGGGGGAGCTGGGCGGAGCGGGAAAGGGTGAAATTTGCCGGAAAACAGCCCCGTGGAGAGATGGTCTTGGGTTCCGGCGGCGCCGCGATACACTGCAAGGCCCGGAAGAATTCAGATCCAACGGAGATTGCGACCGTGGCAGTGGCGATTCGGATGAAGCGGATGGGTCGGAAGAACCGCGCCTATTATCGGATTTGCGCGACCGACAGGCGCAGCCCGCGCGACGGCCGCGTGATTGAGGAACTCGGCACGTACGACACCTCCGTGCCCGACACGGATGCCCGGGTCACGCTCGACAACGCCCGGCTCGAGTACTGGCTGTCGGTCGGCGCCAAGCCGAGCGATGCCGTCCGGGTGCTGATCAAGAAGTACGGCGCCAAGGGAACCCGCGTGAAGGAGATGGAGCTGGCCCGCGCCAAGCTCAAGCTCCCGCGGATCGTCCCCGATGCCGGAGCCCCGGTGTTCGTTCCCGAAGTGAAGGCCCCGGCCGCAGCCGAGGCTCCCGCCGCCGAGGTTGCCGCCGAACCGGCTGCCGAGGCCCCCGCCGCAGAAGGCTGATCCACCGCGGGAGCACCGTGGATGGTCCGTTCGCACCCAGCATCTCTCTGCAGAGCCTCCACTTCCGGGGCTGCGGGGGACGATGAAGGGCGTGGCGGTACCGTCTACCGGCGGTCCTTTCCGGGAGCCCTCCCGGTGGTGCCGTCACGCGGGCACGAGTTTTCGTCATGCGCATCGACATCCTTACCCTCTTTCCCGAGATGTTCACCGGCTTCCTCGACGGAAGTCTGCTCGGGGCCGCCCGCGCCTCCGGCCTCCTCGACATCCGGGTGACGAACATCCGCGACTTCGCCGAGGGGATTCACCGACAGGTTGACGACCGTCCCTTCGGTGGCGGTCCGGGGATGCTCCTCATGCCCGGCCCCGTGGTCGCCTGTGCCGAGCACGTGGTTGGCGATGGCCTGCCGGCGGCCTCCACGGAACAGGCTCTTGTCCCGGCCGAAGGGGGCGAATCGCCCGTTATCCTCCTCACCCCCGGGGGGCGTCGGCTCACCCAGGAAGTAGTCGAGGAACTTTCCCGCCGGGAACGGCTGATCCTCGTCTGTGGTCGCTATGAGGGCTTCGATGCCCGCGTCCGCACGGCGCTGGGGGCTGAAGAACTCTCCATCGGAGATTTCGTCCTCTCCGGGGGGGAAGTCGCGGCGATGGTCGTCGTCGACGCCGTCTGCCGCCTCGTGCCCGGTGTGCTCGGCGACGAGGAGAGCGCCCGCCAGGATTCCTTCTCAAACCCGGGTCGGCTCGTCGAAGGGCCCCAGTACACACGCCCGCGGGAGTTTCGCGGCATGGCCGTGCCCGACGTGTTACTGTCTGGGGATCACGGCAAGATCGCGAAGTGGCGTTACGAGCAGGCGATCGTTGCCACCCGCCGCCGTGAAGCCGGCCCGTCGGACCGCTCCGGCGAGCCATCCACAAACCAATCCCCAGTCCCGACCAAGAAGGTTCCGGAGCTGACTGCCCGGGCCATCGAAACCACACCAAGGAGCGTGCCGTGAGCCAGAAGACCCTCTCCCTCGTCGAGGCCTCGAGCCTCAAGTCGGAAGTCCCCAAGTTCGCCATTGGCGACACCGTCGACGTCCACACCCGCATTCTCGAAGGCGAGAAGGAGCGGGTTCAGATTTTCAATGGCGTCGTCATCGCTCGCAGCGGCACCGGCAGCCGTGAGATGTTCACCGTCCGCCGGATCGTCGGCGGCGAGGGGGTGGAACGCAAGTTTCCCCTCCACTCACCGAAGATCGCCAAGGTCGAGGTGAAGCGGTCGGGCGTTTCGCGCCGTGCCAAGCTCTACTATCTCCGTGATCGCGTCGGCAAGGCCGTGCGTCTCCGCGAGAAGCGCGACGAGGTCGCTCTGGCGGCTGGCGCTGCGAAGAAGGCCGCTGCGAAGAAGGCCGCCAAGGCCTGATCGGGGCGTCGCCCCTCTTCATCCGTGGATTTCGTGGACACCGTCCCGCATCGCTTGGTGGGGAGGGCCGATGGACCGGCGCGACCCCGAGCATCGCCGTGACGGCCCCGACGACCGCGATGCGCTCGGTCGGAAGGGGGAGGATCTAGCTGCGAAGCACCTCCAGCGACTCGGCTATCGGATCGTCGGCCGCCGCGAGCGGGTGCTCCGGGGAGACATCGACATCGTCGCCCTCGACGGCCGCACGGTCGTATTCGTCGAGGTCCGCAGTCGCTCCGACACGCGCCACGGCCATCCGGCAGAGACGGTCGGGCCGGTGAAGCAGCGGCGGATCGCGGAGCTCGCCAACGCCTACATCCGCCGGCACCGTCTCCAGGATTGCCAGGTGCGGATCGATGTGGTCACGGTGATCTTCGCGGCCGACGGCGAGGCCCCGATCGTCGAGCACTTCGAGAACGCCTTCGAGAGCCCGTGAGTCTGGGAGCCCGTGAATCGTTGTCCCCTCCCGGGCGGGCGATCTGCCCGGGAGTGGCTTGCCGCCGGAGAGGGACGTACAACATCGATCACGGCATCCCCCGCCCGTCGGTTGGGGTGTCTGAGGGCCCTCGATCGAGGAGCCCCGACGGCAATCGGGGGCGGAGGTGAGCGTGGATGATTTTGTCGAGCCGCTGGGGATGCGGGTTCTGATTCGCAAGGATGAGAGCCGCCACAAGACGCGCGGGGGGATCGTTCTCCCCGACCAGGCGGAGATCCCCACGATCACAGGGCGCGTCGTCGAGGTGAGCCTCCAGGTGGAGCGGGACGCCGATTTCCCGATCGAGAAATACGACAAGGTCCTCTTCCACCCGAAGAACTCGATCCCGGTTGATTTCGAGCAGGACAACCTCCTCTACGTCGTGCCGATCGAGGATGTCGTGGCCGTCTTCCGCCGCCACGATGCCCGGCGTCCCAATCGGCGCGGGCCGAACGAGAAGGGGGACGACGCCCCTGAAGCTGGCGGCGAATGATCGGCTGAGACGGGGCCGCTCCAACTCCACTCAAGCCGGGGCCCGGCCGGGGCCGAGATCGCGGATCGAGTCGGGCTCGTCGAATACCTGAAAGAGCCCGCGGGGGAGCCGGCGGGCAAGACGATCGAGACGGCGGTCGATCTTCCAGGCGGGCCCATGGCCATCGACCCGGCGGATTACGACGCCGGCCACCTGGGACGGCTTGCGCCGGGCCACCGCCGTGTAAACGTCGGGGTCGCGCTCGCCGGAGTCGCCGATGAGGAGGAAGCGACGGCGGGGGAAGTCGGCCATGATCTGCTCGATCACGCGCCGCTTCGATTTCTTCCGCGAGGGAAACCTCCCCAGTGGCGTTGAGTCTTTGAGGCGGAAGAGCTTCAGGTGCATCGAGCCTGATGGGAGGCCGCACTCGGTGAAGAATCCATCGAGGCACGAGGCGAGTTGCCAGGGACTCGCCGAGACGTAGTGGAACGCTGCCCCGTCGGTTTCCCACCCACGGTAGACCTCGGGCATGCCGGGAACGGCGCGAAACTCACGGAGGAGGGTGTTGGCGAGCAGTTCTCGGCGATTGCCGACAGCGGTCACCTTGACCGTGTCGTCGATGTCGGAGATCACTGACAGCCCCTCGTCGTCGACCAGATGCACCCGACCAGACCCGCGTGACACCGTCTCTCCACCGTCGTCGCCGGCCGGCTCGGTGGCCCAGGCGTCGTACGCCACGGTTCGCGGTGCGGCGAGGGGGCCCGGCGGATCGTCGAGGTCGATCTCGAGGTGGAAGTGGCCCACCCGGTCGGTCGGCCCGGCCTCGATGACCCTCCCGCCGATCGACACCGCGACAGCCGCCCCTGGGATGCGTCGGAAGAGGAAGGCGTCGGAGCGGCGCCGGAAGACGTCCTGGCGCAACTGCTCCTCGTCGAGGTCGAAGAGCCGTCGGAACACCGCCATCGCCAGAACGCGGCGCCTGCTTGTCACCGGCAGCGGCCGGACGACCATGCCCGCCACCGTCGCCCGCCAACGGGTGCCCCCGGCGATCCGACGGGCGTAGGTGGGGAAAAGGACGATCATGGTTGGCCCGATGCGGGGGGGGCCGGACGGCACGGCCGGTCTGGAGGGGGTGGGGGGACAGGATCGTCCGGGGGCGGAACTGGGGGGGGGAAAGGGGTGGGATATCGCCCTATCTGCCGGAGACGGAGGACCGCTTGCATGCGGTCGGGACGTCATTCTACAACGGTGGGCCCGGGAAGTTCCTCCCGGTCAGATCAGCCTGGAGAAGAGCATGGGTGTCAAGAAGACGGGCAAGGGTCGGCGCAAACTCGGTCAAAAGAAGCGCCGTATGCGGGCCCGTATCCGCCACCGCAAGGGTTGACCACGGGTTTCCGTCGTCTGGTGTCGTTGCTGATCTGCCGTATCTGGGGTGCCGATTCCGGGCCGCCGGCCGGGATCGCGGTTCGTTCGCTGGTCGCTCCGTGGGGCCGGTCTGCCCGCGACCACTGATTCAGCGTCCGTGGCTGCCGGTGGAAAAAGTCGTCCGTGACGGTTTTCCACTCGGAAAACCTCCGGGTGTCGCAAGTGCGCCGCACTCGCGACCATCGCGTCCGGTCGGGCAGGCACTTTGTCCATAGCCTGCTCGTCGGGGCGTCGCTCACCGGCCCCTGCCACGCACGCGCCGCACGATCCGCAGGGTTGCAGCGCCTCCACGGGCCCAGGCCAAAACCGTGCCTCGCGATTTCCTTGCCGCGCCCACCCCGTGGGGTAGGGTTGCCTGGTTCCGCGGTGCGAGGCATCGCGGAGCGGCCGCCGCGCGACGACGCGTCGCGGCAACCCGCCTGGAGGCCTGTCGATGCGCGTGCAGGGATGGATGCCCCAATTGCTGGGGTTGAGTGCGGTGGCGATCGCTCTCTCGTCGACGGGCTGCAAGACCCTCAACGAGCGATACATCGCGCTGGAGGTGTGGAAGTACGAGCGGTGCTTCGGCCACCTCCCTCCCGGATTCGTTCCCCCCGGTGCGATGGCGCAGGCCGCCGCGGCCCCTGCTGCACCCCGTGTCTGCGGTCAGGGGGGCAACTGCGCCCAGGCCGCTCCGTGTGCCGGTGGCGAGGTGGTTTCGATGGGGGGGGAGAACTGCAATTCCTGCCAGGGGGGCGTGCAGGGCGGCATGATCGAGGGAGGTCTCCCCGCCGGCACGACGATCGTCCCCGGAAGTTCGACGATCCATCAGGGGGGCACGACCCTGCCGGGGGGCGCCGGAGCGCCGATCCTGCCCTCAGGGCCCGGCGGAGCGCCCGGCCCGGTGCCGAGCGCCGGCATCCCCACGCCGGTGTCGGCGGTGAGCACGAGTCGTCCGGTGGTGATCTCCGACGAGGTTGTCCTGCCGTGACCGCTCAGCCCGCGGGGGCCGGTTCGCGGTCGTGGATCGGGGCTTCGTCGAACAGCCCGTCGAACATGCCGATGTCGACTTGGAATGGCCGGTTCGAGACGCTGAGGTCGCCAGCGAAGGGATAGCCGAAGAGGGACACGAGATAGAGATTGAGGCCGATCACGAGCGCCGCCATGGCCGTGATCAGCATCTGGAGCCGGAAGTTCTCCACATGGAAGAGCCCGGCAAAGACGACCGTCACCACGGCTCCCAGGAGGAGCGCCACCCATTCCACCGCCGGGATCCCGTACTCGGCCGTGCCGACCCGCTCGCGCCGGTTGTCCCAGGTGGCCTGCATCGCCTGGAGGATGAGCGGGAAGATCGCCTTCTCGGCTTCGGTCGTCGGCTCGAAGTCGTCGAGCGAGCGGAGGATGCGGAGGCCGGCCTTGCGGGCGTCGATGCTCACCAATCCCTGGGCCATGAGCGGCCATTCCTTCTCGACGACCGCGACTGCGTACGCGCGGCAGGCATCGTGGACGCGAGTTCGCTGGGTTTCCGGGAGCCGTTGCGCGAGGACGTAGATGTCGGCCAGGCAGGTCGATTCGGCCTGGACGACGTCGATCGCCTTCTCGAAGCGGACCATCGCGTCGACGACGATCAGGCCAAGCATCACCGCGTAGAGGGTTCCCACGACGGCGAGCAGGTTCCCGGTGGCATCATGGGCGCGGGTGAGTTGCTCCGGGTTGAAACGGGAGCGGACGAGGATCACCAGGAGGAGCGACAGGATCACGCCTCCGCCGATGATGAGCAGGCCGTTGAGGGTGCCCGTGTAGATCACGGCAGGGCTCCTGAGGGTGTTGGCCGCTCCTCGGAGGAAGCGGGGGGGGCCGGGGATTCGAGGGCCTGCCAGCCCTCTGCGGCAGCATGGTAGGAAAACGTTTTTCCCCTCGTCCAGACTGTCGGGGGGGACCGCCGGCCGGACGTTCGGCGCCTGCTCAGTCGCGGCTTTCAGCAGGACCGGGGAAGTCGTGCGCTTCGACGTCCTGCCGCCAGCGGCCGAGCGCCGCGGCGATCGTCGACTTCGTGTCGGCGTAGCCACGGACGAACTTCGGCACCCGCTCCAGCGACAGCCCGACGAGATCGTGGAACACGAGCACCTGGCCGTCGCAGTGGGGGCCGGCTCCGATTCCGAACGTCGGAATCTCGAGGGCAGCCGAGATCGTTCGCGCGATCTCCTGCGGAACGCACTCGAGGACCACGGCGAACGCTCCGGCGTCGGCTGCGGCACGGGCGTCGGCCATCAGTCGCTCGGCGTCCCGCTGCATCCGGTAGCCGCCGAGTTGGTGAACGGCTTGGGGCCGCAAGCCGACATGCCCCATGACGGGGATGCCGGCGGCAGCGATGCCGGCAATGACGTCAGCCTGCCCGGCCGTCCCCTCGAGCTTCACCCCCTGGCAACCGGTCTCTTTGAGAATCCGGGCGCAGGCCTCGACGGCCGAGCGGACGCCGAGATGCTGGTAGGGGAAGGGAAGGTCGACGACCACCATTGCCCGGGCGCTGGCTCGGGTGACGATCTCGCCGTGGTAGATCATCTGATCGAGGGTGGCCGGGATCGTCGAGTCGCGCCCCGCCACGACCATCGCCACGCTGTCGCCGACGAGGATGCAGTCGACGCCGGCGCCATCGACGAGTTTCGCCGTCGTCCAATCGTAGGCGGTGATCATGCTCAAGGGACGGTGGTCGCGCTTTGCGGCCGCAAGGTCGAGGATGGTGGCGCGGCGGGGGGCGTTCGACATGGTGCGCGGATGAGGGGATGAGGTGGGGTTGAGGGGCCGGAGGACGCAATGGCCGCGGGTCGCGGCCGAGCGGTATAGTGTGCCTGGGGAGTCCAGTGTGGTCTGGCAGGGGAGCAATCACCAAATGGACGGTCGCTGCGGGTTTTCGGGCCCTTCGGGATTCGGCGATGCCGGATCGGTCGCGCTTGGTGGTGCGCTGCGGGCCTCCCCGGCAGTGGCCACCGGCTGGGCGATCGCTCTGGCCGCCTTCGTGTGGATCGTGGTCGGCGCAGGTGCGGCGCTCGCCCAGCCCGCCGGGCCGCAGCGACTCGATCGGGCGGATCGGGTGGGGACGGTGATGGCGCTCGCCCCCGGCCGACTCCAGGTCCGGCTCAAGAACACCGGGGATCTCTGGGTCGTGGCTGCCGCCCCCGGTGCCACCGTCGAGGTCACCGGTACCGCCGCGCGCGAGATGCTCATGCCGAAGCAGTTTGTCGAGTGCTCCGTCGAGCTCGATGAGTTCGGCAAGGTAACGCAGCCGGTTGCCAAGGTGATCTTTCCTGGTGGGGGGACGCCCGGTGTCACGGGGAACGCGTCGGGGCCCACCGATCCGAAGGCGAAGCGGGCGCCCGGGAAACGGCCGGCCGGAACCTACCTCGTGAGTGGATTCATCAAGTCGGTCGAAGGGGACGAGATCACCGTTCAGATCGGTCGTGACCGCTTCGAGATCCCGGTCGCAGCCGATGCCGAGCTCGAAGTCGCGACGGCGAACATCGCGGTCGCAGCTGTCGGTGACGAAGTCGAACTCGATGGCGAGTATCTCCAGAAGGGGCAGTTGATCGCCTCGTCGATCAAAGTGACCCTCACCAATCCCCTCATGCCCCCTCCGGCCAAGGGAAAGGGGCGTCGCCCGGCCGCGACGCCGTAGACGTCAGCGCAGTCCCTCGAGGAGCCGGCGGAGTTCGTCATCGTCGTCGTCGCTGGACACCTCGTCGGCCGATGGCGCGACACCGGGAGGGGGAGCGAGGCCGCCTGGGGGAGGATCGACCGATGCCGCGTCGTGGGCTGCCGGCGGGCCGTCGTCCTCAAACCGGATGTCGACGTCGGAGTGGACGTCGCCTCCGGGCCCGAGCGTTTCTGAGCCGGCCAGATCATGAGCGCGGAGTTCCACCGTCGGCGTCTCGGCGAAGCGGTCGTACTCGACGAGAAAGCCGATGCTGCCGACCCGCACCAGCGCCCCGGGAGGAACACGGAGCGGATGGTCGACCGGAACTACCGTCCCCTCCAGATGGGTGCCGTTGGTCGACCCGAGGTCGCGAACGAACACGACGCCATCCTCGACGGTGAACTGGCAGTGGCGGCGGCTGACGCGCTCCTGCTGGATGCGGAACTTTGCCTCCCGACTCCTCCCCACCAGGAGTGGCAGGCGGACGGTGTGGCACCCCTTCTTCGATTCCGGCTCGACGACCAAGAAGCGGACGATCATGATCCCCACCCTCAATGGGCACTCCCACCCCAACCGCCACCGGCCCCCCCCTGCCGTCCCCGGGAAGCCCGAATCAGGGGCAATTGTAGGCGATTCGGCGATCCGCTTTCCTCCTCAACCCGAAATGCCCATCCTCTCGGGCGCTGACCTTGCGGCCACCCCTGAGCCTTCCTAGAATCCCTCGGTTCCAGGCGGTTGGCCCGTCGGGGAGCGTCGATTTCGACCCGGTCCGGAAAGGCAGCCCTGGCGGGATTTTGTCTCTTTCGGGATTCGGTCGTGATCGACGCCTCCCGGCGCGGTAAGATGTCGAGCCTCCCCAGGAGGATTGCTCCCAGTTTCCGGCGAGCCGGAACTGGTCGCGGTTGTTCTGGCGTTTGTTTTCGGTCCGTTTCAGTGCGGGTGTAGCTCAGTTGGTAGAGCACCACGTTGCCAACGTGGTTGTCGTGGGTTCGAATCCCATCACCCGCTCTTGTTGCCCTTTCCGGTCCGTTTGAACCGTCCGCGGAAGGGCAACCTTCCAGGGGGCTTGGCTCCCTTCGGGGGGCTGTCGCCCTCCCGACCAGCTCACCCCTCCCCCGCTGCTTTCAGATGTGGGCGGGGACGCAAGCCGGCGGCCGATCAACCGCGGGGAGGGTGGTGCACCTCGCCCTTCGTGGCCGGCCTCCGTACGATTCCCGTCGTTCGCTGCGTCGCTCCTCGTCAGATTGCCGTCCCGATTCCCCTCCACGTCCTCTCCGTCCCGGAAGCGTCCATGTCTGATACCGCCGCGCTCGATTCCGCCACGTCCGCCGCCCCCCTCCCGGGAGAGCGGCCTCCGCTGAAACTCGACGTTGCCATCGACAAAGTGTCGACCTGCCAGCGGAAGGTGCGAGTTTCGATTCCGCGCGAGGACATCGCCCGCTACCACGCCGAATGCATCGGTGAGATGGTGCCGACGGCCCATCTGCCCGGTTTCCGCCCCGGTCGCGCCCCGAAGGCCCTCGTCGGCAGCCGCTTCAAGACAGAGCTTTCCGAGCAGATCCGCTCGAAGCTCCTCGCCGACGCCATGACCCAGGTTTCGGAGACGGAAAAGCTGTCGCCGATCAGCGAACCGGAACTCGACGTCGGGGCGATCGTCCTCCCCGAAGACGGGCCGATGACGTTCGAGTTTTCGATCGAGGTCCGCCCCGAGTTCGAGATGCCGCAGTGGAAGGGGCTCTCGATCAAGCGGCCGACCCGCGAGATTTCCGAGAAGGACGTCGACGACGCCCTTGCCAATGTCCTCCGTGATCGCAGTCGCCTCGTGCCCCACGACGGCTCCCCTGCCGAGGGGGATCTCGTCGTGGCCAACCTCCGTTTCCTCGATGGCGACACCGTCCTCTCCGAGGCCAACGAAGTCGAGATCGTCGTCCGGGAGAAGCTCTCACTGGCGGATGCCGAAGTGCCAGGATTCGCCAAGCTCGTCGCCAAGGCGAAGCCGGGCAAGCCGGTGACGGTCCCGGTGACCGTCTCGGGCGAGGCAGCCGTCGAGGCGCTCCGTGGCAAGGAAGTCACGCTGGAGCTGACCGTCGTCGAGGTGAAGAAGCTCGAGTTGCCTGAGCTCTCCGAGGAGGTCCTCGGGGAACTCGGCCCCTTTGCCGATGCCGACGCCCTTCGCGCTGCCATCCGTGGGCAACTCGACGGACAGCTCGCTTGGCACCAGCGCCGTGAGGTCCGCAAGCAGGTCGCCAGTGCCCTGACGGCCTCGGCGAACTGGGATCTCCCGCCGGATCTCCTCCGCCGCCAGAGCCAGCGCGAGCTGGAGCGGGCGATCCTCGAACTGCGCCGCAGCGGCTTCGACGACGACTCGATCCGCCGCCATGTCAACGAACTGCGCCAGTCGGTGATGGCGAGCACCGCCAAGGCGCTCAAGGAGCACTTCATCCTCGAGCGGATCGCCGAGGAGGAATCGATCGCCGAGACGGGGGCCGACTACGACGAGGAGATTCGCGCCATCGCCGCGCAGTCGGGCGAGTCCCCCCGGCGCGTGCGTGCCAGCCTCGAGAAGCGGGGCTTGATGGACGTTCTCCGCAATCAGATCATCGAGCGGAAGACCCTCGATCTGATCACGACCAGCGCCACCTTCGCCGACACCCCGTTTGAGTTCCCCAAGCCCGACGCCGATGCCGTCGATCATGCGGTTTGCGGTGAGGTCGTGGGCGATGACGCGATTCCGACCGCCAACCACGCCGAGGCCTCCGCGGTGCGTGCCCCGCGGCGCTAGACCCCATCCCCACGTTCCCGGATCCCCGTCCGTCCAGCGTTCCCTCACGGGCCCCCACCATGCACGACCGTTCCTTCGATCCGCGCTCGTCCAGCGCCTCCAGCGCTTCCCGCGACTACCAGCGGCAGCGGCAGATGACGCTCGGCGATCTGCTCCTCGAGAATCGGATCATCCTCCTTCAGGGGGAGATTTACGACGGGAACGCCAACGAGCTGGTGATGAAGCTGCTCTATCTCCAGAGCGACAACCGGCGCAAGGACATCCACTTCTACATCAACTCGCCCGGCGGCAGCGTCACGGCGACGATGGCCATCTACGACACGATGCAGATTCTCTCCTGCCCTGTGGCGACCTACTGCGTGGGGATCGCTGCCAGCGGTGGGGCCGTGCTCCTCGCCGGCGGTGCCAAGGGGAAGCGATTCGCCCTGCCGCACGCCAAGGTGATGATCCACCAGCCCTACGGCCAGGTCGGCGGGCAGGTGAGCGACATCGAGATCCAAGCCGACGAGATCCTCAAGACACGTGCGGTTCTCAACGAGATTCTGGCGGACCACACCGGGCAGCCGCTCGAGCGGATTGCCAGGGACACCGACCGCGACCGCTATCTCTCGGCCGCCGAGGCGAAGGAATACGGCCTCGTCGACGAGATCCTCACCAAGCCCCCCATGACCGGCGACGACAAGGACAAGGACTGACCGATGCCCCTCATCCCTTACGTCATCGAGAAGAGCGGCCGCGAAGAGCGGGCGATGGACATCTACAGTCGCCTGCTCAAGGACCGAATCATCTTCCTTGGCAGTCAGGTCAACGACGAGGTCGCCAACGCCATCGTTGCGCAGATGCTCTTCCTGCAATCCGACGACCCGAAGTCCGACATCCACCTCTACATCAACAGCCCGGGTGGCAGTGTCACCGCCGGGCTGGCGATCTACGACACGATGCAGTTCGTGACCTGCGACGTCGCCACCTACTGCATCGGTCAGTGTGCCTCGATGGGCGCCGTGCTCCTCACGGCCGGCGCCAAGGGGAAGCGGCGTGCTTTGCCGAACTCCCGGATCATGATCCACCAGCCGCTGGCCGGAATGGAGGGGACGGCGGAGGAGATCATGATCCACGCCAAGGAGTTCCGCTACATCAAGCAGCGGCTCAACATGATCCTCCAAAAGCACACCGGCCAGCCGCTCGACGAGATCGAGAAGCACACCGACCGTGACAACTTCATGGCTGCCGAGAAGGCCCGCGAATACGGACTCATCGACGAGGTCATCGACCGGATGCCGACGGTCAAGAGCGTCGCCTGACAGCGACTTGCCGGTCCGGAGGACCGGGAGATCGTCGTGAATTAGACCGTCTGAGGCGCAGGAGGCGCATCATGCACAGGTCCGCAGGGAGCACCCGTGCCCCGCGAGGGGCGCGACCGATCCGCGCATCTCGCCGGGGAGCGGCGTTCCCCGCTGCCGTCGTGGGCTGCGCCCTGCTGGTGCTCGCCGGCTGCAAGACCGACCTCAATCAGCAACTCCTCGAGCGGGAGCTGCGGATGCAGGAAGACCAGATCTACCACCTCCAGGACCAACTCCTGTCGAAGAGTGCGAGGCTCGAGCGGACAGCGGGGGAGAACGCGAGCCTGCGGAGGCAATTGGGGATCGGCGACGGATCGTCGTCCCAGGGACGGCCCTCGTCGGCGCCGACGTTCGTTCCCCCTCCCCCGCTGCCCAGCGTGTCCGTGCCGGGGCTGACGGCGCCCGGGGGCTCCAGTGCCGCGCCGAGGGGCCTCCGCTTCGGGCCCGGGGGTACGCCCTCCTCGACTCCCACGCTCCCGCCTCCCCTCACGCCGCCGCCGGCATCGCCGTCGGTCCCGCCGGGGGGAATGGTGCCGCCGAAGCTCGACGGAGTTCCCCCGCTCCCCAGCGCCGGAATGGCGCCCGCCGTGCGGCGGCTGTCGTTCGAGGAGAGCCTCGCCGGTGAGGGGCGGATCAGCCATCTCGTCGTCAATCCGGCGCGGACAGAATGCTTTGATGCCGACGGTGACGGGGTGGCCGAGGGGCTCGCGCTCGTCGTCGAGCCGCGCGACGCCGACGAGCGCCTCGTGACGGCCGCCGGAGACGTCGTCGTGTTCGTCAACGACCCCGCCGTGCCGCCGGGCGGGGGCGTGGTGCCGGCGGAGCCGACCGATCCTGGCGAGGGGGGCTGCATCGCCCGCTGGGATATCCCCGAGGCCGAAGCCCAGGGGCATTTCCGCCGCACGTCACGGGCCCGCGGGCTCCACTTTCTCCTCCGCTGGCCAGGGGCAGCGCCCCAGTCGTCGACGGTCCACGTTCATGTCGTGATGACGACGTTCGACGGCAGCGTCCACCGGGTCGACGTGCCGGTGTCGGTGCACTCTTCCGGCGCCATTCGAGCGCACGCCGCTGACTGACGGTTTCCCCCGGCTTCGTCCGTAGCTTCGTACCTCCGGGGGGCATGAAGCGATGAAAAAAGCGGGGCGCCGCTCGTGCGACGCCCCGCCTGGGATTCGATGCCGCCATGCGGCGGACCTGGAACTGGACCTCGAACTGGCTTTGGCCTGGGGGCTCGCCGAGGCGAGACCAGGCTCAGGAACCAGAATCTGAAATCAGAGGCCGCGGTCCTCGAGGAAGTTGAGGAGGTCGGCGACGCGGTTGGAGTAGCCCCATTCGTTGTCGTACCAGCTGACGACCTTGACGAAGTTGCCCAAGCCGATCGTGTCGACGGCCGAGAAGATCGAGCTGTGCGGATCCCCCTTGAGGTCGGTGGAGACCAGCTCCTTGTCGGTGTAGCGGAGGATTCCCTTGAGGGGGCCCTCGGCCGCCTTCTTCATCACCGCGTTGATGTCAGCCGGGGAGGCTTCCTTGTTGAGGATCGCCGTGAAGTCGACGACGCTCACCGTCGGCGTCGGCACGCGGAAGGCCATGCCGGTGAACTTCCCCTGGAGGGCCGGGATGACGAGGCCGACGGCCCGTGCCGCACCGGTGCTCGAGGGGACGATGTTGAGGGCCGCAGCCCGGGCATCACGGAGATCCTTGGCGGCGGTGTCGACCGTCTTCTGCGAGTTGGTATAGGCGTGGACCGTCGTCAGCAGGCCACGGTCGATGCCGTAGGTCTCGTGGAGCACCTTGGCGACCGGGGCGAGGCCGTTGGTCGTGCAGGAGGCGTTGGAGATGACGTGGTGCTTGGCGGGGTCGTACATGTCGTTGTTGACCCCGAGGACGATCGTCAGGTCCTCGTTCTTGGCCGGGGCCGAGATCACGACCTTCTTCACGCTCCCACGCTTGTGGGCGACCGCCTTGGTGGCATCGGTGAAAAAGCCGGTGCTCTCGACGACCACCTGAACACCCTGGCTCGACCAATCGATCGCCCCGGGATCCTTCTCGGCGAAGACCTTGATCTTGCGGCCGTCGACGACGAGGTCGTTCCCCTCGTAGCCGACGGTTCCCTTGAACGGACCGTAGTTGGAGTCGAACTCGAGGAGGTGGGCGTTCGTCTTGGCGTCGGTGAGGTCGTTGAGGGCGACGACCTGAACGTCGCCGTCGAGGCCGAACTTCTCGTAGATGGCCCGGTAGGTGAGGCGACCGATGCGGCCGAAACCGTTGATGCCGACGCGGATGGACACTGGCAGACTCCTGGGGCGTGGCGCCGGGGAGGGCGGGGCGCCGGGGGTGGGAACGGCCTCCTGCGACGATTGCAGGAACGGTGGCCGCGGTGGACGCGCGAGCAAATATACACCCGCTCGCCGGGGCCGCTCAAACATCCCGAGGCCCGTCCCGCCGCGCTCCGCTTTCCGCCGGGATCGGTGGCTGCCGAGACGCCCCCCCCGGCGTCGCTCTTTCCCGCTCTTTCCCGCCGGGTGGCGATCGGGAATACTGCGGGGCCTTCCCCGTGGCCCCGTCCGCCGCTTGCCGAGATGCCATGTCGACCCCCGTCATCCAGCTCGAGAAGGTGCGGAAGTCATTCGCGATGCCTGGGGGGGGCCGGGTCGACGTCCTCGATATCGAGGCCTTCGCCGTCGCCCCCGGTGAGCACCTCGCCCTCGAGGGGCAGAGCGGGTCGGGAAAGTCGACGCTCCTCAATGTCATCTCCGGGATCACCCGCCCCGACGCAGGGAGGGTGGTCATCGACGGCATCGATCTGGCCCGGCTCGACGAGGCCCGCCGAGACAGGGTGCGGGCCGACAAGCTCGGGATGGTGTTCCAGTCGTTCAACCTCCTTCCCGGGTTCACCGCCCTGGAGAATGTCCTCGTGGCGATGGCCTTCGGGTCGGGGCGCCCCGACCGGTCGCGGGCCATGGAGCTCCTCGGCGCGGTCGACCTCGGGCACCGGCTCCACCATCGCCCCGCGGAACTCTCCACCGGCCAGCAGCAGCGCGTGGCGGTGGCCCGGGCCCTCGCCAACCGGCCGCGGGTCGTCCTTGCCGATGAGCCGACCGCCAGCATCGACGCCGCCCACCAGCAGCAGGTGATCGACCTCCTGCGGACGACGTGCACCGATCACGGCGTGGCCCTCGTCGTCGTCACGCATGCCCCGGAGGTGTCGGCACAGTTCCCCCGCCGCCTCCGTCTCGAGGACTTCAACCGCGCCGCCGCCGCCCACAAGCGCTGACCGTTTCTCTTCCGCGGGTCACTTCCCATGAACCTCCTCGGCATCGCCTGGCGCAACATCCGCCAACGCCCCTTCACCAGCGCCCTGACGGCGGTGTCGCTGGCGCTCGGCGTGGCGCTGGTCGTGGCGACGCTCGTCACCGGGGCCATCGTCCAGCGGGCCTTCGAGTCGGGGGCGGGGCTCGGCTACAACATGATCGTGGGGGCGAAGGGGAGCCCGCTCCAGCTCGTCCTCAACACCGTCTACTTCATCAGCAAGCCGATCGAGAACGTCGGCTGGGACTTCTACGAGGAGTTCCTCCCGGCGGCACGGCGCGCCGACGGGGTCGACGGGAAGTACGCCGCGAGTACCGGCGTGGCCGTCCCGACCTGCATGGGGGACTACTACCGCAGCTTCCGTGTCATCGGTACGAACTCCGACTTCTTCGGCCGGCTCACGCGCGGAGACGGCGAGCCATTCAAGTTCTCGTCGGGGGAAAACTTCCGCGACGACGACTTCTTCGCCGGCGTGATCGGCGCGAGCGTCGCGGACAGTCTCGGCCTCAAAGTCGGGGATCCGTTCGCTCCCACCCACGGCGCCGATGACGGCAAGGTGCACGATCCGTTCCACGTCGTGGGGATCCTCGAGCGCACCTGGACGCCGATCGACCGCGGCGTGTTCGTCAACATGGAGGGCTTTTATCTCCAG
Source organism: Planctomycetaceae bacterium (assembly GCA_947453375.1). GTDB lineage: Bacteria > Planctomycetota > Planctomycetia > Pirellulales > UBA1268 > QWOP01. The sequence continues at coordinate 44,164 of CANGGT010000002.1, read as the reverse complement.
GATGGCCATGCCAAGCCGATGCCTGACGGCGTCGAGCCGGAGGCGCCTCGAGCCCCGGCCGGGGAGGGGCCGGCGCCGCTGCCGGCAGCGCAGCGGGAGGTGACGGCGATCCTCCTCGAGACGGCATCGCTGCCGGGATTGCCACCGGAACTGACGGCGATGGGCCTGAGGACGGCGATCAACGAGGGGCGCGACGCCCAGGCGGCACTCCCGGTGGCGGAGATCCGCCAGCTCCTCGATCTCTTCGTGCGCCCCCTCGAACTCGTCCTCCTCATGGTCACGGCGTTGGTCGTGCTCGTGTCGGCGCTCGGCATCCTCATCAGCATGGTCGGCTCGTCGCTCGAGCGGAGCCGCGATGTGGCGATCATGCGCGCCCTCGGGGCACGCCGCGGCCACGTCCTGGCGACGGTCCTCATCGAGGCGGTGCTCCTGGCTGTCGGAGGGGGGCTGGTCGGTTGGGTGCTCGGGCATGCAATCGTGGCGGCGATCGGGCCCTGGATTGCCGCCAGTGCGGGGGTGAGGGCCGGGTTTTTCTCATCGGCGCCCGAGGCCGAGGCCCTCCTCGTCCCGTTCCTCGTCCTCCTGGCGATCCTCGCGGCGCTCCTCCCCGCGCTGGCCGCGTACCGGACCGATGTCTCCCGGTGGCTCCAGGGCCCTGGCTGACCGCTCCCGGCCCACCGCCCCGGGGGCGAGGGGTGGGGGGGAAAAAGGGGCCGGCCGGAGCGAAGCGGATTTCCCCCGGCGTTCCTGGGCCTGCTAAAATCGGGCCATGAAACCCAACTCACGCTCCGCGCGTTTTTCCGGCCTCCTGCTCGCTCTCCTCGCCGTGCTCCTCGCCGGCCGGATGCCTGTCGCGTCAGCCTGCCCGTTCTGCTCGGCCGTGTCGCTGACGTTCTCCCAGGAGATCGCGCAGAGTCAGGTCGCCGTGATTGCCCGGCTCGTCGAGCCACCGACCTCGGCGTCGCTGTCGCCCCGGGCCGATGGCCCGCTCCCCAAGGGGCGGTTCGTGGTCGTCGAAGCGCTCAAGGGGGGCGATCTTCTCGAGGGGGCCGAACTCCTCGACGTCGATGGCGTCCGCCAGATCGAGACGATCATGCTCGAGGTCAAGCCCGCCGGCACGACCTATCTCCTCATGGCCGTCGAGCCTCCGAAGCTCGTCTGGTCGAGCCCGATCCCGGTCAGTGAACGCGGGATCGACTATCTCAAGAAACTCGCCGATCTCCCGGCCAAGGGGGCTGACCGACTGGCGTTCTTCCAAAAGTATCTCGAGGATGCCGACGACACCCTGGCGCGCGACGCCTACGACGAGTTTGCGGTTGCCCCCTACGACGATGTCCGCGGCCTCGAGAGCCGGATGGACCCGACGCAACTGCTCGCCTGGATCGAGAATCCCAAAGTGCCCGCCAACCGGCGCCGTCTCTACGCCACGATGCTCGGGGTTTGCGGCACCAAGGCGGATGCCGATCGCATCGGGGCGATTCTCGCCAACACCGAACCCGATCCGGCCAGCGCCGAGGTGCGCTCGGGCCTCGACGCCCTCATTGCCTGCTACGTCACCCTCAAGGGGCCCGAGGGGCTCGATATGGTCGACACGCAGTTCCTCGACCGCAAGGGGCGGAATGTCCCCTTCACCGAGACCTACGCAGCCGTGATGGCGCTGCGGTTCCTCGGCGAGGAATCGACGGTGGTGCCGCGGGAGCGAGTCCTCCAGTCGTTGCGGATCCTCCTCGGGGAGCCGAAGCTCGCCGATCTTGTCATCGCCGATCTCGCCCGCTGGGAGGATTGGTCGGTCGTCGATCGGCTCGGCGAACTCTTCGAGAAGGCCGACGCCGACAACCTCTTCGTCCGTGAGCCGGTGGTGAACTACCTCAAGGCCTGCCCCGAACCCCACGCCGCCGAGGTCCTTGCGAAGCTCGAGAAACTCGATCCCGAGGCGGTCCGACGGGCGGCGACGCTGGCCGGCTTTGCGGCGGCGCTTTCGACACCGAAGCCGTCTGAGGCGGCCGCCTCGGCGACCGAGCCCGATGGCGATCCCGGCGACCCGTCCTCACAGCCCGGCGGCGAGCCCCCCGCGGTGACGAGCCCCCCGGCCACCGAAGCTTCCGCGGCCGAAGCGGCGCTGGCCGCTCGCATCCCGCCGGTGCTCGGCGACGAGGATGCCACGGACGAAACCGTGGCGATCGATCCTGCCCGCGTCGAAGCCGGACGCGAACCGAAGGCTGCCCCGATGGCGCCGGCTCCGGTTGCCGGTGGATCTCCGCCGGCCGCCAATCCGTGGGTGTCGACCTTGGGACGCTGGTGCGGCGTGGCCTTCCTTCTGGTGGCCGTGGCGGTGTTGTCGCGGCTGGCGATGCGTTCCTCCGGCGCCGCGTGACCGGGCGCCGGGCCTTGGGAAAAGGCCCTCCCCGTTCCGTGCGATCAGTCCCTTTTCCCTGGGAAGTTTCCATGGCTGCCGGTCTGTTCGAAACGCCCGAGTCGTCCGACACGAGTGACCTTCCTCCGATCGACGATGGCTATCGTGCCTTCGGAGGGGTGACGATCGCCGCGACCGTGCTCGCGCTCCTCTCCCCCCTCGGCTTCGTCGACTGGTGGCTCCTGACGGTGCCGGTGCTGGCGGCCGTCCTCGGGCTCGTCGGCTGGCGTGACATCCTCGCCCGCCCCGACGTCCTCACCGGCAAGGTGCTGGCGATCGGCTCGATGGTCGTCGGCAGCCTCTTGTTCGCCGGCGGACTGTGGTATCAGGCGACGGTCTACGCCCGCGAGCTGCCGCCGGGATTCGAGCGCCTCAATTACGCGGCCCTGCAGCCGGGGGAGGGAGAGCCGGCGAACATGATTCCGGAGTCGGCGGTGAAGATGAACGGCCGCGACGTGCTCCTCAAGGGGTATATGTATCCCGGGAAACAGCAGCGCGGCATCCGCCAGTTCCTCCTCGTTCGCGACCAGGGGGATTGTTGCTTCGGTGGCAATCCGAAGATCACCGACCGGGTGCTCGTGCAGATGGCCGACAAGCAGACGATCGAATACACGCCGCGCCTGCGGAAGCTCGCCGGCCGGTTCTCGATCCGTCCTGCCGGGGCCGTCGATGTCGACGGCGGCGTGTTCTATCACCTGGAGGACGCCAGTGTCCGCTGACCGACACGCCCGCCGGTCGTGGGCCCTCGCTTTGCCGCTGATCGCCGCCGCGATCGGCTGTGCGCCGGCGGAATCGCGGGTCGCTTCACCGCAGCGCCCGGCCACCGCGGCCACGGAGACTGGATCAGGCGCGGCGGGCGATCGGGCGCAGGAAGACGCGGCGACGAGTGTCCCCGCGAAGCCCGCGGTCGTTGCCGCGGGCGATGGCAAGGTGCGGGAGATCACGTTCGACGATCTGAAGCTGCCACTGGAGAAGGGGGAGCCGTTCGATCGGGCGATCCTTCCGCCGGCGGTCGACGCCCTCCAGGGGCAGCAGGTGAGGATCCGCGGCTATATCCTCCCCAGTTTCCAGCAGCGCGGGATCACCCAGTTCGTTCTCGTCCGCGACAACATGGAATGCTGTTTCGGTCCCGGCGCGCTCCTCCATGACTGTGTCGTCGTGCGGATGCGGCCGGGCAAGTCGGCCGATTTCTCGATCCGCCCGGTGGCCGTGGCGGGATCGTTCCGGATCGAGGAGCTCAAAGGCCCCGACGGCAAGCATCTGGCCGTCTACGCCATCGACGGCGACGCCGTCGAGTGATCCCTGCCGGGCCGCCGTGAACCGCTGCCGGGCGTCTGTTACCATCGACTCGAGTTTTCGCACCGCTTGCCGTCCCAACGCCCGCCATGCCCTTCGACTTCACCTGGTTTTACGACATCCCGACGGCCCGGGCGGCGCTGCTCATGGTGGCGGCGTTCGTCGCCTTCTACTGGGCAGGGGCGGTGATCGTGCGGCCGATCCTGCGGATGTTCGTCCGCCGGGCGCCGGGGCTCAACGATCTCATCGGCTACATCCTCTCCTGCTTCTGCGTGTTCTACGGCCTCCTCCTCGGCCTGATCGCCGTCACGGCCTATCAGAACGTCGAGTCAGCGGAGCAAAACGTCACCCGCGAGGCCGCGGCCCTGTCGGCGCTCTACGAGGACGTCTCCCGCTATCCCGAGCCCCACGGCCAGAATCTCCGTTGGCTGATCCGCGATTACACGCGCTACGTCATCAAATATGCTTGGCCGTTGCAGCAACAGGGAATCATCCCGGAAGAGGGGACAATCCGCGCCGAGGCGCTCTTCGACCGGCTCCTCGATTTCCAGCCCAGCACCCCCGGCGAGGAGATCCTCCACGCCGAGGCGCTGCGGCAGATCAATCATTTCCTCGAGTGCCGCAGGCTCCGCCTCCACTCCATTCGGGCCGGATTGCCGCGGGCGATGTGGATCGTGATGTTTGTCGGGGCGTTTTTCAACATTCTCCTCTGCTGGATGTTCGACACGCGCTTCCTCACCCAACTCGTTCTCGGTGGGATCCTCGCCGCCTACTTGGGCTTGATGATGTACCTCATCGTCGACATGAATCAGCCCTTCCGCGGCGAGGTGAGTGTCTCGCCGGAGGCGTTCGAAATGCTCTACAAGCGGATGCTCGAGGACTGACATGCCGGTCCCCCCCGACAACCTCCCCACCAACCGCGGTGCCGTCTCCCGGCGCGGAGCGCTCCGGTCCGGGGTTGCCGCCACGCTGGCCGCCTCGCGGGTGCTGGCCCCGTCGCTGTTTGTCGGCTGTTCGCTCGGCATCCCGCCGCGGGCACCGACGGTGAGGATCGGGCTGCTCCATTCGCAGACCGGGCCGCTGGCAATCGGATCGACGTCGCTGCGCGACGTCGAACTCGACGCCGTGGAACGCTTCAACGCCGCCGGCGGGATCCTCGGATACTCGATCGATCCACGGGCCCCTGATCCCCGTTCGCGCACCGACCTGTTTCCCAAGCGGGCCGCCACTCTCCTCGATGACGGCGCGGTGGCACTGTTCGGTTGCTGGTCGAGCGCCAGCCGCAAGGCGGTGCTCCCGCTTCTCGAGGAGCGCGACAGCCTGCTCTTCTATCCGGTCCAGTACGAGGGGAACGAAGGCTCGCGGAACGTCATCTACGGCGGGCAGGTACCCAACCAGCAGGTCCTCCCGGCGCTCGAATGGCTGCGGAGCGGGCCGGGGGGGGAACGAAAGAAGTTCTTCCTCCTCGGATCGGATTACATCTACCCGCGGACGACGAACTTCATCGTGCGGAAGTGGCTCGCCGGCACCGATGCGGAAATCGTCGGCGAGGAATACGTGCCGCTCGACCAACTCGACTTCGCCGCGGTGGTCGACCGCATCCGCGAGAGCGGGGCCGACTGCATCCTCAATACGGTCAACGGCGCCGGAAACATCGCGCTGTTTGCGGCGCTGGCGGAGGCCGGGAACGATCCGGCGAAGGTGCCCCTCGTATCGACGAGCCTCTCGGAGGATGACCTGCGGAGCATGCCGGCTGCCCATGTGGCTGGCCATTGGGTCCTGTCGAGCTATTTCCAGACCGTCGACACGCCCGCCAACGCCGCCTGGATGGCCGGCTTCCGCAGTGAGTTCGGCGCGGATCGCGTTTTCGGTGATTCGATGGAGGCCGCCTGGTGCCTGATCAACCTCTGGAAGGTGGCGGTCGAGCAGGCGGGCTCGTTTGCCACCGAGGCGGTTCGGCAGGTGTTTGCGACGGGGATCGGGTTCGATGGTCCGGGGGGACGGATGACGATCGATCCCGCCACCCAACACGCCACGAAACATTTCCGGCTCGGCCGGGTGCGCCCCGATCGGCTTTGCGACGTGGTCGTGTCGTCGGATGGTCCGCTCGCTCCCGACCCCTATCCGCAGATCGCGTTCCCCGGTTGGAAGTGCGATTGGACGAAGGGAGGGCTGCAGCGCGGCCCGGAGGTGTCGATCGATGGTTGAGTTCGACATCGAAGTCTCAGAAGGCTGCCGCTGGCTGAAGGTCATCCTCGACGACGATGACGTCCGCACCGAGCGCGGCGCGCTCTACCGGATGAGCGGCGACATCGAGATGGACGTGCCGTTGCCGTCGCTGCGGGGGATGTGGGTGTCGATGTTCTCCGACGAATCGGTGGTCCGTCCGCGGTACGTGGGAACGGGGGAGATCTATCTCGATTCGACGTTCGGCGGCTACCACATCTTCGACGTCCGGCAGGGGGAGCGTTGGATTCTCGAACATCGCTGCTTCTGGGCCTCCGAGGGGGAGGTGAAGCTCGCGATCCACCGCGAGAGGATCTGGACGTCGTACTGGGCCGGCGAGGGACTGCTCTGGTACAAGACGGCGCTGGTTGGCGATGGGAAGGTGGTCCTGAGCGTCGATGGCCCGATCGAGGAGATCGAGCTCGACAACGAACGGATCGTGCTCGACGGGGGATTCGCGGTGGCCCGGACCAGCGGGATCACGATGCGGATGAAACGCCCCGCCCGCTCCTTTTTCAGCCACTGGCTCTCCGGGCAGAAGCTATCGTGTGTCTACGAGGGGACGGGGCGGCTGTTCCTCTGTGCCGTCCCCTACTGGCGGCAGCGATTGCAGAAGTCGAAGGAAGCCGACTCGCTCGCGTACGGCTGACATGCGTGGCGTCGACCACCTGCCGGGCCGGCACGCTATCCACAGGCTGTTGGGTCTGCTCGGGCTTGCTGCAGTGCTCCTCGTCCTCCCGGCGATCTCGAGCGAGGCCTGTCCGTTCTGTGGGCCGGTCGGTGATTCGCTGGCTCGGCGCCGCGACACGGCGGGCTTCGTCTGCATCGCGGAGGCTGCGGATCGGGCCCACCCCGATTCCACCGGCCTCCTCGCCGGCGCGTTCCGGGTGATCCAAGTGCTCCCCGACACTCCCGGCCGCGTCGCCGGCGAGCCCCCCGCGCTCGTCACCGCCCGGGTGGCGGCGCCGGTGGAGGGAACGGCCGTGTTGTTCGGATCGACCGATTCCCCGCCACGCTGGACGGCGGTGGCGGCGGACGAGACGCTCCTCGGGCATGTCGTCACGGCGCCTGCGATCACGGAGCCTGTCGGCGAACGGCTCGCATGGTTTGCCGCCCGCCTCGAGCATCCCGAGCCGGCGATCGCCGACGATGCCTTCGCGGAGTTTGCCGTGGCCCCCTTCCCCGCCGTCCGCGAGGCGGCGGCGGCACTCGCGGCGCGGCCACTGCAGGCCTGGGTGGCCGATCCCGCCACCGACCAACGACGCCGCGGGTTTTACGGCCTGGCTTTGGGGATCGTCTTGGCGGAGGGATCTTCCGGCGGGAAGAGGCTGTCAACGGCGCCTCTCCGCACGGCGCTCGATGCCGCCGGCGGCGACTTCCGCGCCGGGGCTGACGGGCTGATGGCGGGGATCCTCGTCGCCGAGGGCGTCGAGGGGCTCGATTGGCTTGTCGATCGGGCCGGGCCCGACCGGCCGGTCGATCAGCGCCAGTTCCTCGCGGCCCTCCGTTTCGCCCGTGAGTACCTCACCGGGAAGATTCCCCCCGGAAGGATCTCCGCGGCGACGGCCCGTCTGGCACAGAGCCCGGCGGTGGCTGCCCTAGCGATCATCGATCTGGCCCGCGCGGAGGCCTGGGAAGAGGTCGATGCGGTGGCCGCGTGGTGGGATGCGGCCGCTGACGATCCGCTCATCCGTCGTGCCGTCGCCGGGTATCTCGTTGCCTGCCCGTCGGCTGCGGCCCGGGATCACCTCGCCCGGATCGGCCGAGACGATCCGGCGGGCTTGGCCGCCGCCCGAGCGGCGGCGGACCTCCCCTTGGGACGCTGAAGGCCGCCATGGCCTTGGCCGAGGAAGCGTTTCCCCGACGACGGGTTATCGGCCCTGCGTCGCTGCGGCATCGGCGGGGGTGCTGATGACCCGTCCCGACGGAGCGCTCTCCGCTTTCCAGCCGGTGAGGACGTTGCCCCAGGGCTTTGCCGATTCCGTCGTGGTCTGCGAGACGGGCATGAGCACCGACGGCACGGCCGGCGGGAGGAACGCGGCGGCTGCGGGGCTGGCGGCCTTGGCCGGATTCGGCAGCGGAGCGGGCGTCGGAATCTCCTCGAGCGGATTGCCACCGGCCGGAGCCTTGCCGTCACCCGCCGGCTTGGAGGCGGGGGGCGACGTCTCCTCGTTCGTAGCCGGATCACGGGGAGGGAGTTGCCGGGCCTCGGTGCCGGCACCGATCCCGTCGAAGTCCTGCGTGATCGGACCGCGGCTGAAGACGCCGGGGCGGGAGTGGCCGTAGTCGAGGAACAGGCTCGCGTCCCGCTGCCGGGCACGGCGGTAGGAATCGAAGTAGGCCTTGCCGGGCCACGGGCCTTCCGCGAGGAACACGCCGTTGTATTCCAGGAGCGAGCCTTTGCGGAAATGGAGTTGGGCGATCGAGCGGTTGTAATCGACGACCGAGCGGTAGTAGGCGCTCTCGGCGTCGGCCCGACGGCGTTGGGCGTCGAGGAGCTGATCGAGGGTCACGGTGCCGGCATCGTAGGCCGCTTGGACCGCCTCAACCTGGCGCTCGGAGGCGACGCGGCGGTTGAAGTTTGTCTGCGAGAGAGCGAAGTTCGTGTCGACGTTCCGCACCGCCTCGACGAGGGCGTGCGACACCTCCATCTCCTCGTCTTGGAGCCGGGAGCGTTCACGGGCGAGTTGGAGTTGGTAGTTGCGGACGGTTGAGAGCTCGCGACGGAACCCGATCGGCATGAGGAACTGCGCCCCGGCCTGCCATTCCTGGAACTGGCCGCTAGAGAGCGTCGAGTAGGCATCGGTGCCTTTGAGCGGGTCGAGACCGTTGGCGTAGTACGGGCCGTAATTCTGGTTGATGAGTTCCTGGCCCATGCCGAGGAACCGGTAATAGCCGTTGAGGTCGAGCCGCGGCATCAGCAGGTTCTTCGACGCGAGGAGCTCGAGCTCCTTCTGCTTGATGACCCACTTCTGCCGGCGGAGTTCGGCCGACCGAGAGAGAGATTCGACGAGCGACTGCTGCCAGTCGAAGGTGACTCGGGCCGTCGTCGGCTCGTCGGAGGGGCGGATGAGCCGGCCGTCGGAGGCCGAGAGCCCCATCATGTAGCGGAGCCGGTTCTCGCTCCGGTAGACGTCGGTGAGCGCGTTCTCGACGTCGCTGCGGAAGAAGAAATACTGCTCGCGGGCCTGGGCCTCTTTGTCGGCCTCACCGCCGCGCGACTGCTCGACGTAGAGCGCATGAACCTTCCGCCAAGCCTCGAGGGCGCTGTCGCGGCCGGCCTTGCGCGCCTCGAGATTGCGGTAGGCGAAGTAGAGCTCCCAGTAGGCCTGCTCGGTGTCACTGACCATGTTGCGGACGCCGATCTCGAAGTCGGCCAGCGACTGATCGGCGAGCACGCGGGCAATGAGGACGCCGCGGAAGTTGGGGCGGCCGTTGATGTTGTTGAAGGCGTCGGGGCCGGCGATTCGGTTGTAGGTCAGCCCCGCACCCTGGAGGAGGGGCTGGTTGAAGGTGAAGTCGTAGTTGGTGAGGAACGTCGACGGCACCCCCTTCTGGCGGATCGGGGAGTTGTTGTTGTCGTAGACGGTCTGGTTTTGGATCCCGAACGTACTGCCGGTGGCCGACACCTTGCTGATGCCGGTTGTCCAGGTGCCGGTGTCGCCGAGGAGTTGCTGCTGGAAGATCTGCGTTCCGATCCCGCCGACGTTTTGCGGCCGGTTTTGCCGGGCCCAGGTGAGCGAGCTGGAGAGCTGGGCATCGAACGACGCCAGCGCGCTTTCGACGCCGCGGAAGGGGTCGGTCTCGCTGATCGCCGGATCGTAGACGGTGGGGTAGGCGGCCGGGTTGGTGAGGAGCGACACCGCCGGCTCGCCGGCCTGCGGCCGCGGGCCGCCGAAGCTCTGAAAGCGTCCTCCGAGGCTCCTGAGTACCTTGCCGTTCTCGAGCGCCGTCCGGATGGAGTCCTCGAGCGAGAGCTCCCAGACTTGATCGAAGTTGGCGTTGGAGAGCGTGAGCGGCTCGATCGTGCCGGCTGCCTCGTCGAGAGGCTGATGAACCGTGTCGGGGTACTCGATCTTCTGGATGGCGCCGACGTAGTGCGAGAGGTCGCCGTCCTCGAAGAAGTAGAACGGCTGCCGCGGGGCGCAACCGCTGGCCACGAGCGTGAGGCTCGTCATGACCACCCAGGCTCGACGCAGCAGGAGGTTTGGCACGGTGGGGGTCCGGCGTACGGGCGTTGAGGATTGCGATGACGAAAAAAGCTGCCGCTGCGCCCAAGGGGTTCGCCCGTCGAAGCCGACGGACCGATCCCGACGCAGTGCCCCCCGACGCTGCGTCCGACTCGCGTGCACTTGGGCGCAGCGACGGCAGAGGTGTTATCGTCGGCGTAACCGTCAAACTTCGGGGAATCGTCACCGCTTCCGGCAGAGTCGCCCGGTGCGGAGGAATGGGCAAGAAGGTGGGCAGGAAGGGGAGGTGTTTCAGCGCTGCGAGGGGAAGGTGCGCTCCCCGGCGCCTGGCCAGCGACTTGTCTGCACCTCGCGGATGTCGCTCTCCCCGTCCCCGTCGACCGAAACGAACCGCCCGGCGCAGCCTGCCTGGTTTTCCAGGAGTGTCCGGCCGCGGACCGGTCCGAGGACGTTTGCCGCGGTCGCCAGGGCGTCGGCGGCGGTGGCGTCCGGGGCGATCACCGTGACGGCCGCCGGCCCGTCGATGCCGATGCCGGAGCGCGGATCGACGATGTGGCTGTAGCGTCGGCCGCCGATCGCGACCGACTGCCGCGCATCCCCGCTGGTGGTGATCGCCGCCTGAGCAAGGAGGATCTGCCCGGTCATGGCCGCCGGGGTGCCGGGGATCGGATCGATCGCGATCCGCCACCCCTCCTCCCCCGGTGGCGCTCCCGAGGCTCCGACATCGCCGGAGGCATCGACGAGCGCCGAGTCGATCCCCTGTGCGGAGAGGATCGCCAGGGCCCGGTCGATCGCGTAGCCCATGCCGATGCCGCCGAGATCGAGCCGCATCCCGGGGCGAGTGAGCGTGACGCCTCGGGGCTCGTCGACGAGGACCAGAGTCGAGCTTCCCACGGCCGCCCGGGCGGCGTCGAGCTTCGCCGGGAGCGGGAGGACGCCCGAGCGCCGCGACTGCCGCCAGAGCGTCGTCAGCGGCCCGACGGTCGGATCGAAGGCGCCGTCGCTCGAGTCGCGGATCGCCACGGCCCGGGTGAGAACCGCCCACAGGTCGTCGCTCACCGGAATGGGGCGATCGGTGGGAGCCGCGGCCGAGAGGCGGGAGAGTTCCGAGTCGGCCCGGTAGTCGGAGAGGATCGCCTCGAGCCGTTCGACCTCGTCGAGGGCCGCCGCCACCCCCCGCTCCCCGGCCGCGGGTGTGGCGGCGTGGACCGTGACGGTCCAGGGAACACCCATCAGCCGCCGGCCGCCGGAGATGCGGACCAGCGGCACGGCGGCAGCCGGCATGGTATTTTTCTCCATATGGAATCCTCCCCACCCCCGGTCGTGATCCGTTTCGATTGCACGCCCCTCCGGGCAGTCGCCCGCGCTCAGGTGACGGCCGAGGCCTCGCCCAGGTTCCGCGCGCTTTTCGGGCGGATGCAGGCCGCCGTCGCCAGGCACGGTGTCCGGAATGCCTATTATCTCACGAACGCCTCCTGCACGTTCCGGTTCACGAATGCCCCGGAGCGTGGATGGGCGAGCTTCGATGTCGAAGGGACGGTCCTCACCGACGAAGTCGATACCCACACGGTGGGGAGCGATCTGACGGTGAAGCTCGCCAAGGAAACCTGCGACTGGTTGACGCAGCCCGCCGTCGATTGGCTCGAACTCACCGTCCGCCGTGCGGTCGAGGCGGAGTTCGACCGCTACATCGCCGCCGGCGATCTGGGGCGGACGCTCGAGCGACTGGCCCGCGAACAGGCCGACAGCGATGCTGCCGGCGGGTTCCTCGGGATGAATCTGTAGAGCGCGCGGACGAAGCCATCCCTGGCCTTCGTCCGCTTGGTCGCGGGAAAAAGGTGCCAGCCACCTTTTGCCGGTCGCCGCAGGCGACACGGCCCCGGCCACCGGCCGGGGTCTGGCGCCAACAGGTGGCTGGCACCTTTTTCCTCCCGCGCTTACCAGCGATGGTGGACCAGGGGGCGGATCGCGTCGTCGTAGATCGCCTGGACGGCGGCGATCGTGCGGGCGTCGAGGGGGGGGAGATCGGCGGCTTCGGCGTTGGCCTGCACCTGCTCGGGGCTTCGTCCCCCGGGGATCACGGTCGTGACGGCCGCAAACGAGAGGATCCACTTGAGCGCGAACTGCGTCAGCGTGGCGCCGGCTGGCACCAGGGGACGGAGCCGCTCGACGGCTTCGAGCCCGGTTTCGTAGTCGACCCCCGAGAACGTCTCTCCGCGGTCGAACATCGCTCCCTCACGGTTGAAGAGCCGGTGATCCCCTTCGGGGAAGGAACTCGTGCGGGAGAACTTTCCGCACAGCATCCCACTCGCCAGGGGCACGCGGGCGATGACCGCCACGTTCCGTCGCAACGCCTGCTCGAAGAACAACTCCGCGGGCCGGAGCCGGAAGGCGTTGAAGATGATCTGCACCGACTGCACGTTCGGATACTCGATCGCCTTGAGGGCTTCCTCCACTTTCTCGACGCTCACGCCGTAAAAACGGATCTTTCCGGCCTTCACGAGCCCGTCGAGGGCCTCGAAGACCTCCGGGCGGTAATAGACCTCCGTCGGCGGGCAGTGGAGCTGCACGAGGTCGAGACAGTCGATGGCGAGGTTCTTCAGGCTCCGATCGACGAAGGCGGTGAGGTTGGCGGCGTTGTAGCCGTCGGCGGTGTGCGGGGAGAGCCGACGGCCAGCCTTTGAAACGACGTAGAACGGCTCCGATCGCTCGCGGCGGAGGCGGGCAATGAGGCGCTCGGAGAGGCCGTCGCCGTAGACGTCGGCGGTGTCGAAGAAGTTGATGCCGGCGTCGAGGGCTGCATGGAGCGCGGCAAGAGATGCCTTCTCGTCGGCGCCGCCCCACTGGCCGCCGCCGATGGCCCAGGCGCCGAAGCCGATTTCCGTGACATTCCAACCGGTCCGACCGAAAGTGCGTGTGTTCATGGTGGGAGAAGTGTGGCCGGACGGGTGGGACAGATTCAAGCGGGTGCTATCCTTTTCGCCATGACAACGGCACCCCATCCCCCGCGAGCGATCATCGTCGGCGCCTCCTCCGGCATCGGAGAGGCCGTGACGCGGCAACTCGCCGATGACGGATGGGCCCTCGGACTCGCAGCACGGAGGGAGGCGCGGCTCGCCAATCTCGCCGACGAACTCTCGGCGCGGTACCCAGGGCGCACGGTCCTCCACAGGGCGATCGACCTTCGCGACGGCGACGCGGCGGTCGAGCACTTCGATCGGCTCGTCGCCGACCTCGGCGGCGTCGAACTCGTTGTGGTCTCCTCAGGTGTCGGCCACGAAAATCCTCCCCTCGATTGGCCCCCCGAAGCGGAGACGGTGGCGGTCAATGTCGCCGGGTTTACGGCGATCGCCGTGGCGGCGATGCGGCATTTCGAGGCCCGTCGGTCGGGGCACCTTGTCGGCCTCTCCTCCCTGGCCGCCCTCCATGGCCATGGCGACGCCCCTGCCTACGGCGCGAGCAAAGCCTTCGTGAGCCGTTACCTCCAGGCGCTCCGCCACCGGGCCGCCGCCCGGAAGCTCCCCATCACGATCACCGACATCCGAGCCGGCTTCGTCGATACGGCGATGGCGAAGGGGGAAGGGCTTTTCTGGGTGGCGCCGGTGGAGACGGCGGCCCGGCAGATCGTTGCGGCGATCCGTCGGAAACGCTCACACGCCTATGTCACGCGGCGCTGGCGGATCGTGGCTTGGATGCTGAGGATTCTCCCCGACACGTGGTGAACGGCCGATGGCGGGCGTTCACGGCAGCGCGTCGAGATCGATCGACGGCCGCTTCGCCGGTGGCGGATCGAGGGTGAACACACTCCCGAGCTTCACGGGCGGCGAGAAGAAACCGCAGTTGCGGAGATAGAAGCCTTCACCATCGATTCCACCGGCATAGTCGAGCCGGTGGCCACCGGAGGCGGTGGCATCGCCGGTGAATCGGGCCGTGCTGATCGGATGCCAGGTGCCTTCGGTGTCCCGCACCCATTGGTTGGCGTAGCGTCCGCGGCGGCCGACGTTGCCGGTGGTGTCGAGGAAGTTCTCGAGAAAGGAATGGAAGCCGGTGAGGTGGCGATCGGTGCGCGGTCGCTGGAACGAGGCGATCAGCCGCCACGATTCCCCCTCGCCGAACCAGGATGTATAGGTCGTCGTGCCGTCGCCAGCCGGCTCGACGCGGGTCAGGAAGCGATAGGTGAGGCCGGCCTTCCACGGATGGACGAGAAAGCTCTGGCCGCCGCTCCCCTCGTTGCCGAACTCACCCGTCCGCACACCATCCCCCTTGCGGAGCAGGATGACGCGGTCGGCCTCGGGGACTTTCGTCGGATCGTCGGTCGTGAACGGGCTCCAGACGGAGAACAGGACGCGACGCTCGGCGGGCCCGTTGACCTGCATGCCGAAGTAGCCTTCCCCGAAGCCGTTGGCCATGAAGAAGCTTCCCAGCGCGTCCTCCCCCTCCGGAACCGTCACCTCGCCGTAGGCATATTCGATGTCCTTCTCCGCCGGGAGCGAGTAACCGAGGTGGACCGAGGGACCGCGACGACCCCAGTAATACATCGCGCCGTCGTTGGTGGTGACGGCGGCGACGGCGAGGTCGGGCGTCTCCGAGCGGATCCGCAGCATAGGGCTGCTCGCAAAGGCCCCCCCCTCGCGGCGCACCCCATGGATCTCGGCCTTCACATAGCCCGGCCCCGCGAGAGGGAAGCGTCCGAAGCGGGCGGTCGAAGAGTCATCACCGGAGAGTTCGGCCGTGACGGCGGTGTCGCCGATCGTCAGGACCACCTCGGCCCGCCCGCCGGTCTCCGCCGAGACCAGTTCGACCTCGGCTTCGGTCGGCCGGTCGACATGGAACCAGACGCTCCACGTCGTCTCGGCATCGTGCCATCGGACCTCGGCCCCACCGCGTTCGAGACCGTCATTCGAGCCCGGCTTCGAAGTCACCGCGTAGGCATTGCCACCAAAGGGAACGGTCCATTCAGCCGCCCAGACCGACCGCGGACTGGCCCCCTGACCGAGGAGCGGCGCGAGGGCGAGCAACCAGCCGGCGACGAGCCATCGTCCAGCGCGATGTTGCTGGAGGCCGCACCGTCGGCCCAGGACACGCTGATCCAGGTTGCTGTCTAGGTGTGAAGCGATCGGCATATCAACTCTTTCGATCCGCGGACTCGAGGAACGACTCTACCTTCTCCAATCGCGAGGCATCGTCGGGGCCGAGGCGTTCCTGCCCGAGCCCCAGGGCCTTGGCCCGGGCAAGCGACGCGCGGGCGCCAGGAAGATCGGAGATTTCGGTTTGGATTGCGGCGAGATGGAGGAGCTTGAGGGGGGAGGGGGAGAGAACGGCGTCGTTCATGTCCTCGAGTGCGAGGATCGTCTGTCCCTTGGCCAGACGGATCAGTGCCCGCGTGTCGAGGATGTCGGGGAGGGGGCCGAGTTCCTGGATCGCCTTCTCGACAAGCTCCAGTGCCTGGTCGGCGGTCTCGGAGCGGGCGAGCATCCAGGCGAGATTGGCGGCCACGATTCCGGATTGGACATCTCCCAGTCCGCCGGAGGCGAGCAGTTGGCGGTAGTCCTCCTCCGCCTCCGCGGTGTGGCCGAGGGCCTCCTTGGCGATCGCGGCTTGGAGCAGCGTTTCGTTGGAACCCGGGTTCTCCCGGCTTGCTGCCTCGATCCATCCCACAACTTGTTCGTCGATCGCCGGGTCGGACGTGGTCTCCGCGTGGCGGAGGATCACCGCCAGGGCCTCGAGGAACATCGCCACTGACACCTTCTCCCGAACCGTCCCGATCACCTCGATCGCTTCGGTGGTGCGATGCTGGCGACCGAGCGACATGGCCTGGGCGACCACCCCCTCCGGCGACATCGTCGCGAAGCTCTCGAGAACCTTGTCGGCCGCTTCGGGGAAGCCGAGTTCGGCAGCGATCCGGGCTGCCGACAGCTGGCGGGGGGCGTTCTGGGCATTCAGCGGTTCGTCGTCGAAAAGATTCGCCACCACCCTGCCGGCCCGGCCGCGGTCCCCCTCGGCAAGGGCAAGCTTCGCTTCGAGACGGATCGTCGCCTGGAGATCGGGGGACGATTCCTTGAGGCGGCGGAGCCACCCCTTCGCCTCTGCGAAGTCCTGCTCGTTGATGAACAGCTCGACGATCGTGCCGAGGACGGCCGTGCTCGTGTTGGCGGAGGAGGCGATGGCCCGCAGTTCGTCACGTGCCTTCACCCGGTTGCCGACGAGGGATTGAATCCGGGCCAAGCTGATCCGTTCGTCGATCGTCAGCGGGCGCCGCTTGGCGAGCGCCTCGAAGAGCGTCTGGGCCTGGCGCCAGCTGGCGGGGTCATTCCTGTTCATCAGCAAGCTGATCGAGAGCGCGGTATCGTCGAGGTATGGGAGCCCCTGATCGTCCACGTTCTTCCCGAGGAGATTGAGCGCTGCCTGGAGATCGACGTAGCGGGGGCTTCCGGCCAGTTGGGAGGCGAGCGCGCGGCGGGCCCAGACAACCGTCGGACTTCCCTGCGCCGATTCCAGGGCGATGATTCGCCGCAGTTCCGTTTGGGCTTCGGCCGGGCGTTTGCGGCGCATGAAGAGATCGACGAGACGCCGGGCGGCGACGAGATCGTCAGGCGCCTTCTCGACTGCCTCACGGGCGGCGCGCTCGGTCTCCTCGGGGTTGCCGAGCGCCTCGTCGGCGGCGCTCTCGAATCGGTCGCGGGCATCCCCCTGGAGCACCGCGAGCGCCCGACGGCTCGTTTCCGCCGCACGATCGCCGGCGCCCGCCGCGGCCTGCAGTCGCAGGAGCAACGACCAGGGGGCCGCATTTTCTGGCGCTGCTTCCGTCGCCCGAAGGCAGATCTGCTCGGCCTCGTCGGGGCGGTCGCAGGAGGCGAGCAACCGCGAGTACCACATCAATTGCTGCACATCGCGGCAATCCTTCGGTGTCAGGGACGCGCCGATCTGCAGGGCGACATCGGTCCGGCCGGCGCCGGCGAGGATTTGCGCGCGGATCCGGTCGATGTCCGGACCGCCGGCATCGCCGAGCGAAGCGATCACAGGCGCTGCCTCGTCCAGGCGACCGGCGGCCGTCAGCAGGATGGCGAGTTTCCTCCGCGCGAATGGCAAGCTCTCACCGAGTTCGACGGCTCGCCGGAGATAACCGATGGACCCGCTGGGGTCGCCCTGGAGTTCCGCGATCGCCGCCTGCATCCGCGGCACCTCGGACCATCCTTCCCGTTCTGCCCCCGCCAGGGTGAGCAGATCCCGCGCCTCACCGAGTGCGGCGAGATCCTCGGCGGAAAGAGCGGCGGTGGGGGTGTCGGCGACTTGAAGGCTCTGCCGCTTCGCGCGGACGGAAACGATCTTGGACGCGGCGGTGACGAGCTTCGCCGTGGCGCTGGTCGGCCCGGCGACGCGGACGATCTCCGCAGTTTGGCGAGCGACCTCGTCGACGGCGTCGCGTTCCGCAGCGAGTTCGAGAACGACCTGGCGAACGGCGAGGTCGGTCGGACGACGGGCGAGCAGTTTGCCGGCGATGCGCTCGGCGTCGCGGACGTTGCCCCGGCCGACATGGATCGCGATCAGTTGGCGGGCACATCGGTCGGAGGCAGGGCCGGTCACACGCTCCATCCGCGCCTCGAGATCGGTGAGCCATTCGCCGGCCTCCGAGGGGGGGGCGGTCGCGGCCAGCCTCGCCTCGGCCTCGAGGACCTCGGGGGTGTCGCGGATCGACTCCGCGGCGTTGGTCAGCTTGGACCGCGCATCCCCGATCTTCCCGGCCGCGACGAGGAGCACGAGACTCTGGGCGAAGAGCGATGGGGTGTCGGGATGGGAGGCGATGAGCGCGTCGGAGGCGGCGCAGGCCTCGTCGAGCTTGTCCTTTGCAGCGAGGACTTCGATCTTCATCCTCCCGATCTCGATCGGATCGACATCTGGCATGGCGGCGATCGTGTCGACGAGCGAGTCGACCTTCGTCCAGTTGCGGCGGTCTGCAGTGCGGCTGACCTGGTCGCGGATCCGAAGGCGAAGGAGCGTCTTGGGCAGCGTCGGATTGGCGGCGAGCGTCTCTGGGGTCAGCTGGGCGGCCAATTCCTCCGCGATCACCAGCGCCTCCTTCCAACGCTGTGCCAAATCGAGCGAGACCATTTCGGAGAATCGTGCGCCGAGCGACTCGGGGGCATCGGCGAAGGCGCGCTTCCGGGCATCGTTGGCCTGATCGCGCTGGCCGAGCCCACCGTGGCAGGTGGCCATGAACAGATCGACGCGGCGGGTCAACGCGGCATCGGCGGCAACCTGGGGCCTGACCCGATCCCAGAGCTTCATCGCCTCGAACCAGCGCTGCTCGGACATGGCTACGACAGCCTCGGCCCACAGGACCGGCACGGCATCCTTTCCGAGGATTGGCTGCGATTCGGTGATGAGCGGGCGGAGGTCCTCGATCCGTTTTCCGTCCGAGAGGCCGAGGAGGAGATCGGCCCTGAACGCCGGGTTGGAAGGGAATGCAGCTACGGCATCGCGGAGGATCCCGATCATCCCGTCGAGATTTCCCTTCCTTCGCGCGAGATACGCCTTCGCCGCCAACACCTCCGCGGAGTCCGTGATGTCGCCAAGCGGGCCGGCGAGGATTTCCTCGGCCCTGTCGAGACGATTCCCGACGATGGCAAAGCGAAGTTCGAGCAGGGCCACGTCCTGATCGTCGGGGGCAAGGCTCCGGGCCTTCTCCACTGCCTCGATCGCCTTGTCTGCCTGCTGGTGTCCCATCCGCCAGGTCGCCAGGATCTTCCAGGTGGCGACGTCGTCGGGGGCGGTCTCCACCATTCGCTCGATGATCCGCTCGGCCGTCTTCGGATCACGGCGGTGCTTCTCGAGAATCTCGGCGAGGGCGGCGAAGGATTCGGGATGGCCGGGGGCCGGCTGAAAGGCGGCGTCGAACTGCTTCGTCCGCCGATCGAAGCCGGTCAGCGGGGCGAGGACTGCCTCCGCCTCGTCAAACTGACCTGACTGGGCCGCCGTGGCTGCAAACATCCGGTCGATCCTCCGGGTGTCGTCATCGGCATCGCCGCTGGTCCGTCGGTCACGGATCATGGCGAGGTGTTTGTTCGCGGAAAGGATCGAATCGGCATCGCCGATGCGGGCGAGGAGGCTTGCCAGTTTCTCGCGGAGGGCGTCCTCGTCTGGATTCCTGCGAACGGCGACCTCGAGGGCCGCGACCGTCGCGCCGACGAGGCGGGGGTTCGCCTTGCCCGCATCGACCTGACGGAGGAGCAGTTCGGCATACTCGCGTTGCCGCAGGGCGTCATCCGGCCGGAGAGCGACATACCGGCCCAGAAGCCGGATCGCCTCTTCGTCGTTCCCTTCGTCGATCTGTCGCTTGGCCTGCCGGGCCATGTCCTCGGCGTTGCGCCGTACCTGAAAGCGATGGAGGAGGTACGTGCCCGCCACGCCTCCGATGAGAAGGAGGACGAGGGCGATGAGGAGCGGCACGTTGACGCGTCGCATGGCGGGGCCTTACGGGACTCGGGTGTGGAGCAAGTGGCGGGTGAATGGACCCTCGAGGCCAATTCTACAGGGTCAAGCAGGCTGTGGATAAACTGGCCGCCGCTTGGATGCGGCTGCCGACACCGCCGAATTTCACCGCTTTTCCGGTTAGTCTCGGGTGGGCCGATGCCACCGGCGGTTGCGGAGCCGAATCAGTCGCGGCTGACGTTTGCCAAAGCCCCGCTATCGAGCCGATCCCGGCACCATCCACTGAAGCGGGCCGGTCTGCAGCCAGACGAGGACCCCGACGAGCACGGCGAGGGCGAGGCTGTGGGGGAAGACCCTCCGCAGGATCGCCCCCTCCTGGCGATCGATGCCGGTGGCGGTGGCAGCGACGACGATGCTCTGGGCGTCGATCATCTTCCCCATCACGCCACCGGTGCTGTTGGCGGTGCAGATGAGGAGCGGATCGAGGCCGAGCTGCTCGGCGGTGACGCGCTGGAGGCTGCCGAACATGGCGTTGCTCGAGGTGTCGGAGCCGGTGAGGGCGACTCCCAGCCAGCCGAGGAGCGCGGCGAACAACGGGTAGGCGGGGCCCGTGCGTGTCATCGCCAGGCCGAGGATCACGTCGGTCCCCGAGTAGCGGGTGACGAAAGCGAGCGCCAGCATCGCGGCGATCGTCACCAGGGGGATGGCGAGTCGGGCGAGATTCTCCCTCCAGATTTTCCAGGCCCGCCCCGGGCCGATCCCCAGCCAGGGGATGGCGACCAGGGCCGCCAAGAGGATCCCGGTGCCGGCGGCGGAGAACCAGTTGAGCCGGTAGACGGCACGTTCGAGTTCCCGGTCGAGATGCGTTGCAGGGGCGACCTTCGCGACCGCCTCGTGGAGACGGGGGACGGGGAACTCCGGCGCGACCGCCGCGGCTGGCACGATGCCCGCCAAGACGCTCTCCGGTTTGGCCTCGAGGGCGGATTTCACCGCCGGCAATCCCCAGGCGAAGACGGCGAGTGAGAGAAACACCCACGGCATCCACGCCCACACGATCCGGACCGGCGGATCGATCGCCTCGGGGCTGGTTGCCGGGGATGGGATCTCCGCCGCGCCGTAGCGCCAGCAATCCCTCGGCTGCCAGACCCGCATGAACGCCGCCAGGGAGGCGAGGCTCACAAGCCCGCCGACGACGTCGACGAGCGCCGGGCCGACGAGGTTTGCCACGCCCGCCTGCACCAGCGCGAACGAGGCTCCGCAGACGAGCACCGCCGGCCAGACGCCGACGAGCCCTCTCCACCCTGACATCGTCACCACCATCCAGGCCGGGACGATGAGCGAGAAGAAGGGGAGCTGCCGCCCCGCCATCGCCGAGATCGCCTGTTCCTCGAGGCCGGTGACCTTGGCGAGGGTGATGATCGGGGTTCCCAGGGCGCCGAACGCGACCGGCGCCGTGTTGGCGATGAGCGCGAGGCACGCCGCTTCGAAGGCTGGGAAACCGGCGCCAGTGAGGAGCGCCGCCGAGATCGCCACCGGCGCTCCGAAGCCGGCGGCTCCCTCGAGGAACGCTCCGAACGAGAAGGCAATGAGAAGCGCCTGGATGCGGTGATCGGCCGAAAGCCGGGTTACCGACCGCTTCATGACATCGAGGGCACCTGCCTCCACCGACAGGCTGTAGAGGAACATCGCCGCGACGATGATCCAGCCGATCGGGAAGAGCCCGAAGCAGGCGCCGTAGAGCGTGGCTGCCGCCGCGGCATCGAGCGGCATACCGACGACGCCGACGGCCACGGCGAGGGCCGTGAGCAGACCGGCGAGCGCCGATCGCTGGGCCGACCAGCCGCAGCCGGCGAGCAATCCCAGCAGCACGACCAGCGGCAGCATCGCCACGAGCGTGGAAAGGAGCGGGGAACCGAGCGGATCGTAGACATGATCCCAGACCACGGGAGGCTCCTTGGCGTCAGAAGACGACGAGCATCGCCGCCAGCCCGGCGATCCCCACGACGATGAGCCCGGCGCCGAGCCAGCGCGCGATCGGGGGGCGGTCGGAATAACGGTAGTCGTCTTTGGAGACCGCACGGAGGACGAGCCGGTGCTCCCACATCCCCGCAAGCGTCGCCACGATCCCCAGGGCCATGAGCGTCGCCCCGTAGAACCTGGTCTTCAGCGGCGAGAATCCCCCGCCGTCGAGGCTCACCGCCGCCTGGCCGAAGCGCTCGATACCGAAGCCGAGGCTGACCATCGCCAGGCTCGTGCGGATCCAGGCGAGCAACGTGCGATCGGCCGCCTCCCGGTTGCGCTCCCGGGCGAGCTCGGTGCTTACCTCCGCACCATCCTCGTCACGGCGGCGGCGATCGGTCGGTTCCTGTCGATGTTTCATGCGGGAGAGAATAGCACGCCGCTGCTCATTCCACCTCCAAGCCGACGGCGCCAGAGTGGGCGGAGAACTCCGGCGCGTAGCGGCTGCGGATCGCGGCGAAGCCACTCGAGGCCGTGCCCCGGTGCGCCGCCCGGAGCGAATACTCGAAGACGTGCGTCCCGCGTGGGAGCCGCTCGAAGAACAGCTGCGTCGAAGCATCGCGGACGGCGAGATACCAGCCGGCCCCGTCGGCCCACCGCCACCCCGAGAGGACGTCGACCGGCTCGGTGAGGCTCGGGCGATGGTCGGACAGCTCGAGAAACTCGTACTCGCGGTCGCTCGTCACGACGAGCCGCACCACGAGCTCGTCCCCCACCTCCACGCGCGTCGTGCCATCGGCGGCCGCGGCCACGAGCTCCGGACCGGCCTTCGTCTGCCGCTTCACCAGCAACTGCTTGTCGATCGCGAGTTCCGCCCGCCCCACCGCCGGGACATTGGCGATGTCGTCGAGATACTGCCAGTGGACGCCACCGAAGGCGAGCCCCTTCTCCTTCCGCGAGAGCGTGACCTTCCCCATCCGGGGCTCGATCTCGCGGCGCGTGAACCTGGTCTCGATAAATCCTGTGCCCGCCTCGGCCCGGGGCGCGCCGTCGTTCCCCGGAGCGAGCTTCTCGCCGCCGACGTCGACGGTCACGAGCTCCGTCGAGGCGAGGAGGTCCGCGCCGCGGCCGAGGAGCGCGCCGACGGCATCGGCCGTGGCCCGGTTGCCGCGCCACTGGCTCGTGCGCTTCTGCGACAGGAGCCAGACTTGGAGCGCCTCGACGGCCTCGCGATCGCCAGCCACCTCGTCGAAGGCCTCGATCATGATCGCCTGGGTCTCGATCGGCGCCGCGGCCCACTGCCACCAAGCCGGATGGGGATCGCGCCACCACATTCCCTGCCAGGCATCCTTCTCCTCGCCCGGCTTCACGTCGGCATCGACGGCGCGCTGCCGGAGGCTGTCGATGATCGACAGCGCCGTTTCCCGGTCGCCGGAACGAGCCAGCGCGATCGCCAGATGCCCCTGCGAGCGGCGGGCGTCGACCTTCATCCAGGTTTGCCGCGCGTTGTTGCGCCAGAAGTCGATCGCCGCGGCGGCCTCGCCTTGCGGCGGCATGTCGGCAGCGAAGAAGCTGCGGGCGTAGAGAGCGAGAGCGACACCAGAATCGATCGTCGGCTCCCCCTTTCCTCGTTTTTTCGCTTCATTCCGCCACTCGACAAACTGACCGTCGAGCCAGGGGAGCGTGGCGAGCGCCGGTTGGATGTCGAGATCGACCCCGGCGGCGCGGAGCCGGCCGAAGCCCGCGAGGATCGAGAGCGTCACCGGCGTGCAGGTGCGGCCGCCGGGGAACCAGGGCCAGCCGCCGTCGCCGGCCCGCATTCCTTCGAGGCGCCGCAGCGCCGAGGCCTGCTCGTCAGCCGCTCGATTGGCGTCGAAGAGGAGGCCGATGCGGTGCCGGGCCTCGCGCTCGTCGACCGCTTCACGCACCCACGGTGTTTCGGCGAGGAGCGTCTGCATGAGATCGGAGTTCTTTTCCAGGGGGCTTTCGAGCGGCTTCTGGCCTGGAGGGGGATTACGCCACTGTTCGAACGCTGCCGCGATCCGCGCGTCGGAGCGGGCGATGTGGCCGGCCCAGGCATTGGCATAGAGCCGCGTGAAGAGCGTTTCGACGCTCTCGTCGGTCGGCTCGGCGATCGACGGCAGGGCGAGAACGGCATACCAGGCGGGATTGGACGCCGCCTGGACGACGAGCGACTGGCTGGCGATCGAGGGATGATCCTTGACGTTCGCGAGCCGATGAATAGTGGCCGTTTTTGAGCCGGGGCCGCGGAGCGTGATCGGCACCGACTCGTCGACGAGGACGCGCCGGGAGAGGACCGGGAGGAAGGCCTCCTCGCCATCGGCGGCCCGTCCCGCCGAGCCGGTGGCGAGATAGCGCAACGTCTCCGTGCCGTCGGCCACACGCACCCGGAAGACCACCGGCTTCGACTGGCCGGCGGCAAGCTCGAAGGGCTGCTCGGCCGGTGTCTCCAGAAGGGCCTGGCGGGAGTCTCCGGTGCGGGCGTCGAAGAGCTCGAGGCGGACTTTCCCCGCAAGCGCCCCGGTCGAGCGGTTGCCGACCTTCACCGGGATCTCGACGACGTCCCCTTCGCGGAGGAACCGCGGCACGACCGGCTCCACCATGAGGTCCTTGGCGGCCACGGCCGTGTCGAGGAGGGTGCCGGAGCGGAGGCTCGCGTCATGGGCGAGCGACTTGAATTGCCAGGTGGTGAGCGTGTCGGGGAGGGTGAACTCGATCGTCACGCTGCCGTCGTCGTTGCTGGTCAGAGCCGGCAGGAAGAACGCCGTCTCGACGAGGTTTTTCCGCGGCGGCGGGGGCGCGGCAGCCGTGGTGGCCGCTGGCGGCGGGCTTCCTCCTTCTCCTACGGCGGCGAAATCCATCTCCAATCCGAGGGCGACAGGTGCCCCCTTGGCCAGCATCCGGGCCGGGGCGGCAGCCATCATCGCTTCGGCCATCATCGGCGCTGCCGGCATCGCGCCGCGCATCATCGGCATCATCCCCCGGCGGTTGAAGCCGAAGAACTGCATCGATTGGGGGCCGAACGGATCGCGGAACCGGCGGAAGCTCACATCCACCGGCCCCTGCTCGACATTCCAGCTCCCCGCGATCTGCTGGAGGACCTCGGGCCGGTTGCTGAAGAGCGTGTTCACCGGGGAGCTCTCGCGGCGGAACAGCCCGGAGAGCCCGGGGGGCCAGGCGAGCGGGGCGAGGGCATCGAGCGACTGGTCGTAGAGGGTCGCCACGATCTCGGCCGGCACCCCCTTCCCTGCCCCGTCGAGGGCGTCGTCGGCCGTCTTCACACGCGCCCGCCACACCTCCTTCGCCCCCGGCTCGACGCGGCGCGTGAATCGCTCCCAGGCGATCTCGAGCCGCTTGTTTGTCCAGGGGACGTCGATGACCTGCTCCTTCAGATGGAGCCGGCCGTCGCGCACCATCCAAGCCCGCAGCGTGAAGCCGCCGCGGTGGTCGTCACCGACCTCGACCTGCACCGGCCATTGCGTCCGCCCTGGCTCGGTCCAGTGACGCGAAACGAGCTTGCCGTCCCGCAGCACTTCGACGAGCACGCGACCCTCGTCGTAGCCGGTGGCGACGATCGCCTCGAACCGGCTCCCCGGTTGGGCGGTCGTCGTCGCCGCGGCGAGCATGAGGGGCCGCTTGATCACGGAAGTCGTCGATTCGGGGGCGACCACTTCGATCGTGTGGCGGGCCTTTACGTCGGGGGTGCCGTCCGCCCCGGCGACGACAAACTCCGCCCGGTAGATGCCGGGGGGGAGCTTGACCTTCGCCACCGCCTTGCCGGTGACGCCGTCGGTGGTGTCTTCGGCGTTGAAGACTTCCTCGCCGCTCTCCCAGCCTTCGGGATCATTCGGATCGAGGCTGGGAGGGCGCGCTGGCAGC
The DNA here is from genome assembly GCA_947453375.1 of Planctomycetaceae bacterium. Classification (GTDB taxonomy): domain Bacteria; phylum Planctomycetota; class Planctomycetia; order Pirellulales; family UBA1268; genus QWOP01. The sequence goes on along the minus strand of CANGGT010000002.1, from coordinate 18,751 downwards.
CGCCCTGGCTTCGCTCCGCGCTTGCCCCCGGGGAGAGGGCGAGCGGCGGGGCGCGGGAGGACCGAGGCGAAGGGCTCGAGGAGGTCGCCGCGGAGCGGCCGCTCCGGCTGGATGAGGCGATGGATCGTGAGCGTGCCGGTGGCCGCGCGCGGCTCGTCGTCGAGCGACTCCGTCGTGACGGTGAGCGTCACTTCCGCCGGCGCGCCATCCGGGCCGGTCGTTTGCCAGGCGTCGGCCTTCACGTCCGCCTGGAGCGGCGCGTAGCCGGCGCGGACGGCCCGGTCGGCGGAGCGCGTCTCGCCAGCGGGATCGGTGACGTCGGCGATCACCCGGTAGGTGAACACCGGCAGGCTCTCGGCCGGCACGCCCCGATCGGGCTTTGCTGGAAACTCCACCGCGAAGTGTCCGTCGGCATCGGTCGTGACGCTGCCCCGCAGAATCCGGGCCGGGCCCGCGTCAAACGGGATCCAGGGGAAGAACCAGCGACACCAGGGGGGAAACCGCATCTGCCGCTCGACGCGGTAGCGAACCTTCGCGCCGGCCACCGGCAGGCCGGTGTAGGTGGTGGCGGTGCCGACGAGGGACACGGCCTTGTCGAGGACGACGGGGTTTCGCGGCGCGGCGAGCTCGACTTTGAACTTCGGCCGTTTGTACTCCTCGACACGCAGCCCGAGGAGACCGGTCGCCCCCTCCCCCTCGGCGATGATGGTCCATTGACCCGGCAGAGCGCCTGTGGGAATGGCGAACTCACCGTGGAACGAACCATGGCGATTCGTTTTCTGCGGCTGCCGGGAAAGCTCGCGGCCATTGGAATCGCGGAACGTCACGCTCACCTCGCGGTCGGCCAGTGCCCGGTAGTCGCGCTTGGCCCGATCGGCATGGGCGAGGATCCCCTTGTAGCGGACGATCTGCCCGGGGCGATGGATGCCGCGGTCGGCCATGAGGACGAAGCTCGCAAGCTGTTGCGGCTGCTCTTGGTGCCAGATCGAAAGCGGGTCGGAGGCGATCTCGTGGAGGGCACCGTCGAGCGTCGCCGAGAACTGGAGGAGCGTCTCACGCTGTGGCTCGATGGCAAGCTCGTAAAAACCGTTGGCGTCGGTCGTCGCCTTGCCGGCCGGCTCGAACGGCGCGGGGTTGCCGGCCTGGGCACGCACGAAGGCCTGCACCGTGACGCCGGCCAAGGGCAGGCCGCTGGCGCTGTCGACGACATGGCCAGCCAGCGGGCCGCCGGCACCGGGGTAAACGTTCGTGCGCTGGACCACCGCCAGGCGGCTCACCCACACGAGCGCCGTGGCCACGACGTTGTCGTTGGACCCAAAGTCTGCGTCGGCGCTCGCGAGCACCCAGTACGCGCCGGGGGAGAGATCCTCCGGCGCCTTGATGTCGTGGGTGTGGTCGCGGAGGTTGTCCGTGGCGGGGAGGTCGACGGCGAAGGCCTTGAGGGGCTTCGCGGCGACGAGCTTTGCCCGGTCGCCGTCATCGAGCCACTGCCATTGCGGCTTGCCGTCGCGGAGACGGGCGAGCCAATCGGCTTTCACGATTCGGACGTGAAGCTTCGCGAGATTTTTGGAGCGCGCCCGGATCACCGGCCAGGGGGCTGTCCACGTGCGCTCGGTGAACAGCTCAAGCGTCTTGCCATCGATCTCGGCGACGAGATTTTTGCAGAGCTTCCCCCCGGCGGATTCAGGATGGGAAGCAGCGCCTGCGGCGGCGATCGCCCGGGCCTTCACCACGGCGTCGTCATCGTTGCTTTGGCGCACCACACCCGCCAGCCGGTGCCGGACCATCGCCGCGACTTCGTTCTCGCCGCAGTCTGCGAGCAGGGCTTCGAGGGCCTTGGTCGTGCGGGCGTTGCGATCCTCATCGCCGCCGGGAGAAATCGCGCTGGCGCTCGCCCGATCGATCCGATCGAGGTCGGCGGCCAACAGCGGCGTGCGATCGGCGTCGCCAGCGTGGGCCTCGAGGAGACGGCGGAAGAGCCGCAGCTCGCCCAGGAGCGGGGAATCGGTGTCGGTCGTGGCCTCCTCCGGCCGCCAAGCTAAAAACTCGGCGCGTGTGCCGAGGGCGGGGGAATCGATCTCGAACTCGAACAGATCCTCGGGGTCGGCAAGTCCCCGCACGCCCGACGCGGCGAAGCCGAGGGCGTCGTGGGCGACGACATCCCACACCGTCGGTCGCCAGGCATCGGGCATCCCGCCCTTCTCGAGGATCTGGTTCCACTCTCCCACCGGCAGGGCCCGGAGCCGTTCGGCTGGATCGAGCGCGGCCGTGAACCGGCGGCGGACTTCGGCGACGATCCTGGGAAGATCCCAGGAGGCGATGCCCGCGAGCCCCTCGACGGCCTTCCCTGCTTCGTTCACGCCACCGGTGGCCCCGCCTGTCCGCTGCGCGAAGCGCCATTGATTGTTTTGGAAAAATCCCCAGGTCCAGTTGGCGAGGATCGCCTCGAGGACCGGCTTGACCTCGTCGGGAGCTCGTTGAAGCGCCGCTTCGAGGCGGACGAGACGCTCGGGATCTTCGGGGGGACGGTCGCCGGTGTCGGCGTGAACGCGCGTGGCGATCGCCCGTGCCGCTTCGTCCCAAGCCTTCGCGGCGATCGCCCCTTGCTCGATCCCCGCAAGCGCCTCGAGGGCCGATTTTGGTTTTCCTTCGTCGAGCGCCCGTTGCACCGTCACCCACTGCCCTTCGCGGGCACGGTTGGGGGCAGGGGGCTCGGCGGAGCGGCCGGGGGGATTCATGACCAAGGCCCCGCCGAGAAGCACCAAAAGCCCGGCGAGAACCGGGGCGACACGTGGCAAACGGGGCACGGCAGCAGGCTCCGGAGGACGAGACGTCTTGGGATTGGCGGGACAGGCCAGCGATGCGGCGCAAAGCGACGGCGACAACAACTGGCCATGGAATGCCCCGGGGGAACACGCGGCAGAGGCGAAGGCGTTTCACCCCCTCCGCCGCTCGAGGGGAAGTGTACGCGCGGCGGGGCTCGGCCGTCGCCGTGGCGGGCCGGTTCTTTCACCGGCGGGTCCCGGGCGACTCCTTGCTCCTCAGCTCCCGTGGAGTGGGAGATCAAACCCGGTCAGCCGATCTGTGCGGCGCTTTGGATCCTCTGCTCAGTCATGCCGAAGAACAGCTGAAACGGCGCACGCGATGGTCGCACCCAAGGCGCCGAACAGCAGAAAACCGGCCATTGGCGACCACGGGATCGTACGAGAGGGGCCACCATGAGGGTCGAATAAAAACAATGCCACCAAGGCGATGATGAGCCAAGCCGCACTCGATGTGCCGATGAGCCAAGACCGAACCAAGCCATAAGACTGCCTGCACGTGCAGGAGGTCACTGCCGCCGCGATTCCAGAACTAGCAAGCAAGAATGCCCAAGCCCTGCCATAGCCTGTGACGGTGAGGGGAATCAACACCGTCAACGCGTTGAGGCCAACAGCCAATCCCAGCCAGTGAAACCTCCACACGGCCCCGACGGCGATCCCCACCGCCATCGAAGTGAAGGGGGCAAGCATCAGCATCACGATCGCATTCAGCAAGGGCTGGGGCATGGTGTGGGGATCGAGAGACGGCAGCGATCAGCGGCTCGCGGCCATGGGCGAATCACACGGCGCAGCGTGATGGAGAGTCGGCAGCGTGATGCGGTTTATCGAGAGGCGTCCTATCGGCCCAGGATGAGATCGATTCCGGAAAAGATCCCCTCCATCGGTCGCTTCGGGAGTCGCCCGACGCGCTCGCTGAGTTGCCGCTTGTCGATCGTCACCAGTTGCGTGACATTGGCGACGGAATCGCGGTCGAGTCCGGTCTGCTTCGCCGTGAGCAAGACATTGCCAGGGGCGATCGACCAGCGCAGATTGCTCGTCAAGACAACACAGACGACCGTGGCGATCTGGCTGCGGTTGAGCGCGTCTGACTGGAGGACGACCACCGGCCGACGGTAGCCCGGGCTCGAGCCAATTGGCTCAGCGAGATCAGCCCACCAGACTTCGCCTTGAGCGATTACCATTCGGCGCGACGAACCGCTTGCTTTGCGGCCGCTTGCAGGAAGGTGGCATCCTCGCTTCCAGCCTCGCGGACGGCTTGATCCATCAGGGCCGTGACGCGGTCATCATCATGCCGTGCGACGAACTCGGCGAGCGCCCGGGCATACATTTTGCTGCGAGAGATTTGCAGTCGCGACGCCAATCGTTCCGCGTCCGCGAAGACGTCGTCGGGGATCGAGACAGCTGTTTTCATACCGAAAGTATAACCGCCGGTCCCTCCTGCTTCAAGGCTTGTGGATCGGCTGCGGTCAGCACCTCGTAGCCAGCAGAGGATCCCCACCACTGGCCGCGCTCACGAGTCTCCTCCAGCGCTCGAGTCGACCTCGAGCTCTTCGCCGAGGAGTGCCTCGAGCGCACGCTTGGGATTGCTCAGGAAGCGCCGCGTGACCTGATAGTGCTCGGTGTCGGTGTAGGCGACGTCGCGAATCCCCTGCCGGTCGAGGAGATGGATCCGCGCGTCGGGGTAGGCCAGGATGATCGGCGAATGGGTGGCGATCACGAACTGGCAGCCCCGGCGGATGGAGTCGTGCATCAGCACGAGAAACTCGACCTGTCGCGTGGGCTACAGCGCCGCCTCGGGTTCGTCGAGCAGGTAGAGGCCGTTGTCCCGGAATCGATTCTTGAACAGCGAGAAGAACGACTCCCCGTGCGACTGCTCATGGAGCGACCTGCCGCCGTAGCCGTCGATGATCGGCGGGCCCCCCGGCCCCTGATCGAGCCGTTCGATCTCGGTCGCCACGTTGTAAAACGTCTCGGCCCGGAGGAAGTAGCTGTCGCGAGGCCTCGTCAGCGCCTTCGCCAGTCGGATGCATTCGCCGAGCGGGGAGTGGCTCGCCCGGGTGGCGAAGGTGAAGTTCACGCTCCCCCCTTCGGCGTTGAGCCCGGAGGCGACGGCGATCGCCTCGAGGAGCGTCGACTTGCCGGCGCCATTCTCGCCAACGAGGAACGTGACCTGCGGGTGGAACGGCAGCACGCTCAAGGCCCGGACAGCGGGGAGGTTGAACGGATACCGCTCGGCGTCAGCGATCCGATCGCGGAGCACCTCGAGGTGCAGTAAGTACGGCCCAGGGGTGCTTTTTCGTTTCTGCCCCACGAGTGTCCCTCCGGCCGCCGAGCGATCGTCATCCAACCACCCAGACCCGAGGGCTCACCCACCCGTCTGCCTTGCTTTCTCACGCCGCGTCAAAGAGCCCCTTGAGATAGCCAGCGGCGAAGAGGCGGCCGAGCATTTCGTAGCCGGGGGTGTCGTTGCTCTCGCCCGACATGCTCGGGGCGTGGTCGGGGCGGACGGTGCCGGCGTAGCCGATGGATTTCAGCGCCCGGAACACCGCCGGCATGTCGATGTCGCCGTCGTCGTGCCAGGTCTCCATGAAGTCGGCGGCCGTGCCGCGGACGTTGCGGGCGTGAACGAAGGCGATCTTGTCGCCGAGGGCTGTGATCCCGGCGATCACGTCCTCCCCTGCCGGATGGAGCGAGCCGACGCAGTAGCAGATGGCGTTGGCGCGCGAGGGAACGATCTGTGTGGCCCGCAGCAGCGCGGCGTTCGTATGCATGATCCGCGGCTGGCCGGCAAACTCGTCGAGCGGCGGATCGTCGGGATGGAGCGCGAGCCGGATCCCGCACGCCTCCGCCACCGGCACGACTTCGTCGAGAAAGCGGTGGAGATGCTCCCAGAGCTTTTCAGCGGATGTTCGTACTGATGGAAGGCCGTCGGCATCGGTGACCGTCGGCCGGGAAGAAGCGCCGATGTCGGCGAGCCGGAAGGCGGTCGCCTTCGCGCCGCCACGGGCCGGGGCGACGGCGCTCGTCCGCTGCCAGTCCTCGTCGGGCATCCAGTTGTAACAGAGCACTTCCATCCCCTGCTCAGCCATGTGGCGAAGAAGTGTCTTGATCCCCGCTACCTGCTCGTCGCGGTTGGGGAGACCGTGGACGAGTCCGAGGTGGGGGAGTTTCCGCTCGACATGCGTGCAACGCATCCCGAAGGAGGCGATCCGCCGGCAGGTGGCGGCCAGCGCCGCCGGGTCGAGCCCTGGATAAGGAATGACGATGTCGCTGACGCCGACCTGCGCGGCCCACTCGAGGTGCCGGTCGGTCGGTGGATTGACGACCATCGAAAGCCGCATCGACGCTCGATCCACCATCGCTCACTCCTTGGACGCGGGCTGAGGACAGCGCGCCCGTTGCCGGTGAATCCGACGTCGCCCGCTGCCGACCCTCCGGGACTTCCTCCGGACATCCGATCGGGACATACGGCCCAACGGCTGTGTCCGCGAGTCGCCTTGGGGGTCTTTCCGGAGGACGAGCTTACCGAAGCCCGGCCAAACGCAAGGTCCACCCAGGCATCCAATTCGGTATCGCGGGGACGGAAAACTCTCCGATCGCGCCGATCCTCAGCCGGATCGGGACCTTCCCACGACCGAGTGCCCCGAACAAGCCCTGGAGGGCTGGCAGTTGCCGGCGCAGTCGCCACGCCGAACGAACGGAGTCCACCGTGAGACAAATCCCTCTTGCATCGGCGGTGAGCGTGATCGGACGGCCGTCACAGCTGCCACTGAGGCTGCCTTCGATCTGCAGGGCAGCCATCGGAGTCGGACCGCGATCTGCCTGGGGGGACATTTCAAGTGCCCAGGTCGCGGGTGCGGATCTTCACGGTGCCGTGAAGGATCCACTCGGCATGCGTGGCCGAAGGACCGGTGCCGCTGGGGATTTTCACATGCATGTTGTCGAACTCATACGAGATCTCGGCCTTCCGGCCTGTCAGACGGTCGTAGAGCCCGATCGCAAGGTCAGACCAGTCGAGTTGGTTGTCATTCGCCATGGCGTGCGGTTCCTAGAGGAGAGTCCTACGCGTCCTGCTCAGACAGCATTCGACGTGCCATCACTCTATGGCCTCCAGATCGTTTGACCAGCGGAAAGGGCCCACCCGTGTGTCTCCGATGAGCCTCCAACGCCGGCATGAGACCGTTTTTGTCACCGGGGCGACAGGGTATGTCGGGGGGAGGCTCGTGCCTGCCCTTCTCGAGGCAGGCTATGTCGTTCGATGTCTCGTTCGGGCTCCCCGGAAGCTCGATCAAAAACCGTGGCGATCGCACCCGGCCGTTGAGGTCGTCGCCGGTGACGTCTCCTCGGAGGATGCTCTCGCCGATCAGATGGCCGGAGCCTCGGTCGCCTACTACCTCGTCCATTCCATGGAGTCGACGGGTGGTGAATACGCCGCTCGCGATCGGACGCTGGCCGCTTCCTTCGCCCGCGCTGCCGCCCGAGCCGGGGTGTCGAGGATCGTCTACCTGGGCGGCCTCGGCGAAATGGGCCCCGACCTGAGCGTCCACCTCCGCTCGCGCCGCGAAGTCGAGCGGGAACTCGCCGCCACCAACGTGCCGGTGACAACCTTTCGTGCCGCGATGATCATCGGCGCCGGATCGGCCTCCTTCGAGATTCTCCTCTACCTCGTCGAGCGGCTGCCCGTGATGGTCACTCCGCGCTGGGTGAAGACGGAATGCCAGCCGGTTGCCATCGAGGACGTCCTCCACTGGCTTGTCCGCTGTCTCGAGGTGCCCGAGTCAGTCGGATGTGCGCTCGAGATCGGTGGTCCGGACGTCTTTCCCTATCGGCAGTTGATGCAAATCATGGCCGAGGAGCTTCACCTTCCGCGGCGGCTCATCATGCCGGTGCCGGTGCTCACGCCGCGATTGAGCTCGCTGTGGATCAACCTCGTCACGCCCGTGTCGTATCGGATTGCACGACCCCTGGCCGAAGGCTTGAGAAACCGGGTCGTTCTCACCAATGACGATGCCCAGCGGCTCATGCCTCACGCGGCGCTCGGGGCTCGGGAGGCGATCACGAGGGCGCTGCGGAAGGTCGAGGCCGGGGCGGTGGAGACGAGGTGGAGCGTGGCCGGCCCGATCCCGGGCGACCCTTCGTGGGCTGGTGGCACCGTCTTCTCCGACCGCCGGTCGGTGGAAATCGACGCCGATCCGCAGAGTGTGTTTGCCGCCGTCTGTCGAATTGGCGGCGGGAATGGCTGGTATGCCGGCGACATGCTCTGGCGACTGCGGGGCTGGATGGACACGCTTGTCGGTGGGCCGGGGCTGCGCCGTGGTCGGCGGCATCCGGAAAATGTCGAGTTTGGCGAAACGCTCGATTTCTGGAGGGTGGTCGGCATCGATCGCGACCGTTCGCTCTCGCTCCGGGCGGAGATGAAATTGCCCGGGGAGGCGAAGCTCGAGTTCGAGATCTTGCCGGCCGACGGTTCGGCTGAATCCCCGACGGAACTCAAGATGACGGCCCTCTACTGGCCGAGGGGGCTGATCGGGATTCTCTACTGGTATACGGTCGTCCCGCTCCACGAGATCGTCTTCGGTGGCATGCTCCGCGGCATTCGAAAGACGGCCGAGGCGATGCAGCGGGCGAAGTCGGTGAAACCACCCGAGCAGGCCGTCGCCGCCGACACGCTGCCGGGGTATGGCCGGGCGCGGCTGTGGCTGGGCATCTCCGCGGTTGGCACGATGGTGGTGCTCAGCGCCGCGGGATTGGTCGTGAACGCGAGCGGGCGGGCCCTGCCCGCGGCCGACGCCCCCGTGGCAACGCAGATCTTCGGGCTGCTGGCATTCGTGCTTTGCTACGTTGCCATCCAATTGCCGCTGGATCTCTGTGGCGGCTTCCTCCTCCCGCGGCGTTTTTCACGCGCGCATCCGCCGCTCGGAAAGTATTTGGCGGGCTTGGTCCGCGGAATCGCGGTGCATGCCACCCTCCTGTTCTCGACCGCGGTCGCGATGTTCGTGGCGGGAAGGCTTGGAGGCGTCGTTGGCGTGGTGATGGCCGGTGCTGCGCTCGTTCTGTTGCTCCTCCGTGGCCGCTTGCTGCTCGCCTCGGCCGCGGCGCCGCTCGAGGTGACTCCCAGCGACGAACGCTCCACCGGCGCGGAGGCATCCGTCGCGACGTTCGTCGCCGAGAGCCAGGACGAGGGATTCACCGGCGGCATTGTCGGCGTGCTCGTGCCGCGGCTCCATCTGCTGCCCATGAAATGGCGGGAGATGCTCGAGCCCGATCAGCTTGCAGCGGCCCTGGAGCGACGGACGATGGCTGTCGGTTCCGGGAGTTGGCTGCGGGGCCGCCTCTTGGCTCTGGGCTTCACACTCACCGGCATCACGGTAGCCGCCTGCCTCGTGGGCCGCGATCGGCTGGGGACGGCATCCGGCACCGTCGACCTCAGTCTCTGGTTCACCCTGTGGTCGTTTCTCGGGCTTCTTCTCCTGCCCACGCCGAGCCGCCGGGGCGTCACGGAGGTGGATGAGCGGGTGATCGAAGCGGGCTGTTCGCGCAGCACCATGGAAAGTTCGATCGCCGCGCTCGACGATTTCCAGGACCGCGAGCGGAATCGGCCGCCGTGGGTCGAAGCGATCTTCCATCCTGTGCCGAGCGTCACCCAGCGTCTCCGCGGGCCACACTCGCTGGGCCTGCACGGCTTCTGGGATGCGGCGCGGACGAGCGTGTTTCTCAGCGCGGCAGGCCTTGGCTTGCTGGGCCGAGCCGTGCACTGCAACTGCGGGCGACCGGCGCTTTGGGTCTTTCTACCCGGCGACTGACTCGCAGACGCGGTCAGTTGCAGCCTGTGATCGCCTCGGCAAGGCGGCGGACGCTCCACGGCGCCGAGCCTTCCGCTTTGTTGTTGATCGTCACGAGGACCGTGCGCCCCGACCGCGCCTGGGTGCGGACGAGCCGGGCGAGGCTGTCGCGCGTCTGGAGATCCTCCTCGACGAGCCGGTCGAAAGGGAAGTATTCCTGCTTCGCCCCTTCGTAGTCCTTGCCGGCATGAAGATTCCAGCGAATGACGAGCGGGCTCGAGAGCGGGAAGCGATCGATCCGCCACACCTCCGCCTGCTCGTCGAGCGGCGGCATTCGCGCGTGCGCTGCGAGGCACGGGATGGCGCCGCTGTCGACGAGGCCCGCCGCAAGGGCTTCGCAGACGAGCGCAGGATCGCGAATCTCGAGGGCCAAGCTCGGCCCGTGGGGGAGAGCGTCGGAACGCGTGCGCGGCAGCGCCGCCACGAAGGCCACGAGGCGGGCGACAAGCCGCGGCACGTCGGCGAGCAGCGCCCGGCCGAGGGGAGGAAACTGAAACACGATCGCGCCGAGCTTTGCTCCCAGGCCGGCGATCGCCGGGGCGACGCAGACGGCGTGCGCGGTGGCGGCGTCGAGGAACGTGGGATTGTCACCGCTGACAAGGCCGGAGTTCCCGGCGCGTTTGAAGGGATCGGTGACCGCGGCCGGCGCCTTGACGACAAACCGGAAGTCATCCGGCACCGCCGCGGCGTAGACGGCGTATTCATCGGCAAGCAGCGGTGCATAAAAGGTTCGATCGAGGCTCACGCTGCCGAAGAGGGGATGCTGCGCGTAGGCAGCCAGGCCCCCTCGCGCCAGACGCTGTTCGCTCTCCGGCTTGCCGTGGCGCGGCGCGTAGACGAGGCCCGTCCAGCCAGGAAACGACCAGCTCGATGTGCCGAGGTGGACCTGCGTCGGAAGCCGGTCGCCAAGGGCTTGGATGTCTGCGGCGACGAGGGCCGGCGCGACCGGCTCGACGCGCGGGGGCTTAGCCACCGGGGATTCCGGGAGCGGGTCGTCGTCGAACAGCGACCGTTGCCTCTCGCGTGACATGAGCCTCGCGTTCCCTTCAGCCCGGTTCGGTCGGCCGGCTCGAGCCGATCGCCGTGACGAGGTCGTCGGCGATGTCGAATCTCGTGTCGAGGCGGGTGACGCGGAACACCTCGCGGATCTTCCCATCGACATGGCACAGCGTCAGCCAGCCCCGGGAACGGTCCACCCGGCCAGCCAGGAGGACGAGGCGGCCGAAGGAATCACTCCCGAAGTAGGTGACCCGGGAGAAGTCGATCACCAGCCCATCGCCGGCGAGGGCATCGGCGACCGGCAGGAGATGGTCCTCGAAGAGGGACGTCGCCCGCGCCCCGAGGACGCGCTTGTCGAGGAGGGTCGCCACAGTGACGGCGCCGAGGCGGCGGAAGTCGACCGTGGGGGATTCGGGCAGCACGTCACTCATCGGGGGCCTTCCCGGTCGCTGTTCAGGGGGCGTCTCTCCGCAAGGAAGATACCTCTCCCCGAGCCCCTCATGGGCGAAGAACCGTGGAAATAAGCGGGGGGAGCGATTCGTCGTCCGAAATGCTTCTCAAGTGCGGATCGAGTGGGTAGCTTACGGTCTCAAAAGGATTTCTCGTCCTCACAGAACGGAGTTGTCGCTGCCCATGCACGCCGTCCTGCTGGACCAGCTTTCGCGCTCGTTCCGTGGCCTGATGAGCGGGGGGGCTTCGCGACTGCTCGCGGTGTCGGCGCTCGGCATGCTTTCCGGCGCCGTTGTCGATCGCTGTGTCTTTCGTCCGTTCTTCGGCGATGTGGTTCAGGCGGCTAATCGGTCTTCCGCCTCCGGCGCCGGAGACTCGCTTGGCGGTCCCCGCCGGACGCCGGCCGATGCAAGCTCCCCGCCGCAGGCGGATGCCGAGGAGCCGCTGATCGTCTCGGTCGATCGGCAGTGGCAATCGGTTGCCCGGATCAGCCGACCGCTCCTTCTCGGGAGCCGCAACGTGGCCGAGGGGAGCTGCATCTCCCTGGTGGAACGCGAGGAGCTCGAGAAGCTCGGGCCGCGGTTTTCCGTCGATCTCGACGGCGGCCCAGGCACGACGATCTCGATCCTCCTCGAAGCGGGGAGGGCATCGATCGCCTCGGCAGCCGCCGACTACGCCTGGCACCAGTCGCGGCTGGTCACCCATCTTGCGAACCAGTCGGCGCTCCACTCCGCAGCGCTTGCCAGGGCGAACAGATTTTTTCTCCAGACCGAACGGCTCGTCGAGCGTCTCGAAGGGTTCAAGCCCGCCGATGCCGCGGCTTGGCCCCAGGATCTCGTGGCCGCGCTTCCGGAGCCCAGCGGTGATACCTGGCCGGGGTTGTGCCTCGCGAGGCTCTCGGCATCGATCGAACGCCGCGATCTGGCCGGCGCCCGCCGCTGGGCCCACGAGTTGTCCGGTGCCGTCTGGCGGATCGTCGATCTCCACCGCTGGACGGTGTTCCTTTCCGAAAACCACCTCGAGGCGCTCCGATTCCAACAGATGTGCCGGGGGTGCTTCGAGGTCGCCGATCGGCTGGGGACTCCGTATGTCGTCGGGGCCAGCCCTTCCTCGCTGCCGGCCGGCCTCCTCACGCTCCATGGCCGCGACAACTATCTCGAGGTGGAGCGGCAGGCGGAGAAGATCTTCGCAGTCTCCAAGGAGTTGCTTGCGGCCCTCCAGACCGATCAGCCGGTGACGGGGCCGGCCCTCCTTGTTCCCCCGCTCCTGCGTCCGACGTTCCTTGCCTACCTCGCCGCTCTCGGGGAGGCCAACCGCTCGACGCTCCTGCGGGCCACGCGGACGCCGTATGAAACGAGTTTCCTCTTCAATTCGCTCTTCCGGGCGACCCAGGCCGGCACTGCGGACGAACAATGTGAGGTGCTCCGCCGCTTCGACCGGATCACGCCGCGGGCTTCGGTCGACCGGGTGATGGGCGCGTTTGTTTACCGCGGCCACTTCTTTGCGGGATTTGACTGGTCTGACCGCTACGCCGACGCCCTCCACGCCGAGCCGCTGACGGATCCGGCGGTGGGCGATGCCGATGCATTCCGCGCGGCCTGCATGGAGGCGCGGGATGCGTTTGCGTCCCGCGCCTCCTATGGCCCCACGCTCACGCTCCGCCAGTCGCTCGAGAGCGGGGTGATCGACTGCGTCCGCGCCACCGACATGGTGCTTACCCGCTACCGTAACGACGGCCGCAGCGGCGTCGGGCATGTCCGCTGGCTCACAGGGGGCGCGGGGCATTCCGTGCCGGTGCTGTTCGGTGCGAAGGAGGGGGGCAGGCCCATCCTCATCGATCCGCTCCTCGCCGACCCCCAACCCGAGGTCTGGCCCGACGCGTACGTCGCCGGGGCGACCTGGCCGGAGGTGCTGGCTGGCCAACCCCCTCTCCAGGGTGCCGAGTTGTACGTCCGTGGCATCGACAGCTACGTCTGGGCGCAGGGGTTGTGCATCGACGGGCCCAATGCCGGCCAGTTCGTCAGCGCGTCGGTGCCCTATCTCCCCGGTTTCTCCGATCCCCCGAAAAGGGTCGAGGCCGTTGCTCCCGCGCCGTGACTCGCGAGCAGGCCGCGGAGAAAGTGCCGGCTCGACGCCCCGGCAGCCATCGACCGTCTTGCCCCGCTTCCGGGCAGGCCTTTCGGAAACCGCGCATACTGGATCGCGGTTGCGACGGGCCTTGAGTCTGTCGCCCGAGGTTCCCGTGTGAGTTCAAGCCCACCATGACGACCGCCCTGCCCCAGTCCCCCCGCCAGGCCCTGCAACAGCACGAAACCCCCGGCTTTCGCGAGCGTTTGGCGGGGCTCGCGACGCGGCTCACCGGCGAACTGCTCGTCGATGACACGACGCGGACGATCTACGCCACCGATGCCTCCGAATACCAGGAGCGGCCGCTGGCGGTGGCGCTTCCCAGGACCGACGCCGATGTCGGCGAGATCGTCCGGTTTGCTGCGGCCGAAGGGGTGGGGATCATCCCACGCGGCGCCGGCACGTCGCTTGCCGGCCAAGTGGTCGGAGGGGGGATCGTCGTCGATACCGGCCGCCACATGAACAGGATCGTGGCGATCGACGTCGAGCGGCGCACGGTGCGCGTTCAGCCGGGGGTGGTCCGCAACGCCCTCAATCAGGCCCTCGCTCCCCACGGCCTGTACTTCGGCCCCGAAACGTCAACGGCCTCCTGGGCGATGATCGGCGGGATGGTGGGGAACAATTCCTGTGGCTCAAACTCGATCGCCTGGGGGACGACGCGCGACCATCTCCGCGCCGCACGAGGATTCCTCGCAGACGGTTCGGAGGTGACCTTCGCGGCGGAATCGGCTGCCGAGTTCGCGGCGAAGTGCGCCGGCCCCGACTCGCTCGAGACGAGGATCCACAAGGGGCTTCGCGACCTTCTCGGCGATGCTGTCGTGCGCGCCGAGGTGGAGCGGAGCTTTCCGAAGGCGGCCGTCACCCGCCGCAACACCGGCTACGCCCTCGACGCCCTCATGGACGCCGATTGCTTCGACCCGGGGAGCCCGCATCCCTTCAACGCCTGCAAGCTCGTCGCCGGCTCGGAGGGAACGCTGTTTCTCGGGGTGGAGTTCGAACTCGGGCTGATCGATCTGCCGGCGCCGGGGGGGCTGCTCGTGGCCCATTGTGCCAGCGTCGACGAGGCACTCCGCGGGGCCGTTGTGGTCATGCACGAGGGGAAGGGGGCCGCGGCGGTGGAAGGGGCCGTGCTCTCCGGCTGCGAGCTGATCGATCGGAAGATCCTCGAATGCACGAAGGGCAACGCCGAGCAGACCCGCAACCGCAGCTTCGTCGTCGGTGATCCCGGAGCGATCCTCGTCGTCGAGATCCGCCACGCCGATCGGGCCGCGATCGAGCGGGCGCTTTCGGCAACCGAGCGGGCGCTTGCATCGGCGGGGATCGGCCACGCCTATCCGCGCCTCTTCGGTGACGATGCCAACAAGGTCTGGGAGCTGCGCCGGGCCGGACAGGGGCTCGTGCAGAACATCCCCGGCGACAAGAAGCCGCGCGAGATCGTCGAGGACACCGCCGTTGCGATCGACGATCTCCCCGCCTACATCGCCGACTTCGACCGGCTTCTCGCCGAGAAGTACGGCATCGATTGCATCCACTACGCCCATGCCGGCGCCGGCGAGCTCCATCTCCGGCCGCTGTTCGACCTCCGCACCGTCGAGGGCTTGAAGATGTTCCGCGATGTCGCCACCGACGTCGCGCACCTCGTCAAGAAATACCGCGGTTCTTTGAGTGGCGAGCATGGCGACGGCCGGCTCCGCGGCGAGTTCATCCGCACGATGGTCGGGGATGCCTGCTACGAGCATCTCGTCCGGGTGAAGCGGCTGTTCGATCCGCGGGGCATCCTCAATCCCGGCAAGATCGTCGACACGCTGCCGATGGATACGCAGCTGCGGATCGTGCCGGGCGAACCGGAGCCGAGCCACGAGACGGTGTTCAATTTCGATGCCGTGCAGGGAGTGCTGCGGGCGGCGGAGAAGTGTGGAGGCGTCGGCCAGTGCCGGAAGTCGGCCGCGATGGGGGGGACGATGTGCCCCAGCTACATGGCGACGCGCGACGAGAAGGACACGACCCGGGCCCGGGCCAATGTGCTCCGCCAGGCGCTGGCTTCGACGGCCGGAAGCCCGGGGGCCAATCCCTGGACGACGCCCGAGCTTGCCGAGGTGATGGATCTGTGCCTCTCCTGCAAGGGTTGCAAGAGCGAGTGCCCGTCGAACGTCGACATGGCGAGGCTCAAGAGCGAATGGGAGCAGCACTGGATCGACGCCCACGGCGTCCCGCTGCGGACGAGACTCATCGCCGACACGGGGCGGGCGATGCAATGGGCGGCGCGCGTGCCCTGGATCTACAACACCCTCGTCACCGCCCCGGGGATCGCGGGGCTGCTCAAGTGGGGGATGGGATTCGCGGCGGGCCGGTCGCTGCCGCGCGTCCACGGCACGACGCTCTCGCGCTTCATGCGGAGCCGGCCACGGCTTCCCGGACGACTCGGCCGTGTCCACCTGTTCTGCGATGAGTTCACCGACACCCTCGACGCTCCGGTAGGGATTCGGGCCGTCGAGCTCCTCGAGCGGCTCGGCTATGAGGTTTCGATACCCGATCATGTTGCCAGCGGTCGACCGCAGATCTCGAAGGGGCTCCTTCGCGAGGCGCGGAAGCTGGCGATCGAGAACGTCCGCCGGCTCGATTGTGTGATCACCGACGAGGCGCCGCTGGTAGGGATCGAGCCGTCGGCGATCCTCGGCTTCCGCGACGAGGTACCCGATCTCGTGCCGCGCGACATGATCCCCGCCGCGCGGCGGCTGGCCGGGCGAGCGCTGTTGATCGATGAATTTCTCGCCCGTGAGGCGGCGGCAG
Source organism: Planctomycetaceae bacterium (assembly GCA_947453375.1). Taxonomy (GTDB): domain Bacteria; phylum Planctomycetota; class Planctomycetia; order Pirellulales; family UBA1268; genus QWOP01. The sequence continues at coordinate 2,721 of CANGGT010000002.1, read as the reverse complement.
GGAGGATCGGCCCGGAGGCGTTCACTGACGAGCGCCGCACGATCCGACTCCATGGGCACTGCCATCAGAAGGCGCTGGCCTCGATCCAACCGACCGTGACGGCCCTGTCGATCCCGCGGAACTATTCCGTCGAGCCGATCCCCAGCGGCTGCTGCGGTATGGCCGGCTCGTTCGGCTACGAACGGGAGCATTTCGACGTCTCGATGCGGATCGGGGAACTCGTGCTCTTCCCGGCGGTGCGGGAAGCGGGGGCCGACGTGTTGATCGCCGCCCCTGGGACGAGCTGCCGACACCAGATCAAGGATGGCACCGGTCGCACGGCCCTCCATCCGGTGGAGATCCTCCACGCGGCGCTGCGATCGTCGGGGTGATCGGCCACCGGGGGCGTGCTACCATGGCCCAGACGCCACGTCGAGGCGGGCAGCGCCGGTGCTCACCGACGCGGCACCTTGTCCACAGCCAGCCGGTCTTCTGCGTTGTCGCCGATGGAGATCCAACAACCGCCGTCACGCCGCCCGGTCGTCCTCGTCTTCGCTCCCCATTACTGGCCGGCGTTCCGGGCGGGGGGGGCGGTCCGCACGCTCCGCAACATGGCGGCCCAATTGGGCGACGCGATCGACTTCCGTTACTTCACGCGCGACCGCGACGTTGGAGACACGGCGCCGTTTGCCGGCATCGTGCCAGGCGAGTGGGGCGAAGTCGATGGTGCCCGGGTGATGTATGCCGGTGATCGCGAGCGGGGCCTCTCGGCGATAGCGCGGATGATTCGTGCGGTTGATCCGGACGTCGTCTATCTCAACAGCTTCTTCGACGCGAGGTTCTCGCTGCTGCCGCTTGTGGCCAGGCGACTCGGGATGACCGGCCGTCGGGTGCCGTGGGTGATCGCGCCGCGGGGGGAGTTTTCCAAAGGAGCACTGGCCCTCAAGGCTTGGAAGAAGAAGCCGTGTATCGCCTGCTGCCGGGCGGTCGGTCTCCACAACGGGGTCATCTGGCAGGCATCGAGCGATCTCGAGCGGGAGGACATCCGCCGGGTGATGGGGACGGGAGCGCGGATCAGGGTCGCGGCCGATCTCACCGAGCAGGTCGGGCCGCTCCCGGCCGTGCAACCGGAGCGTGCGGCGCCGATGCGAGTCTGTTTCCTCTCGCGGCTGTCGCCGAAGAAGAATCTTCTCTACGCCATCGACGTCATCCGTCGGGTGCGGCAACCGATCCACCTCGACATCCTCGGGCCGCTCGAGGATCCCGCCTACTGGGAAACCTGCCAGCGGGCGATCGCCCAGGCACCGGCCGGATGCACGATCGAGTGGAAGGGGGAGGTGCGCCACGAGGATGTTCGCAAGACGCTCGCCCGTTACGACCTCATGCTCTTTCCCACCCTCGGCGAGAACTTCGGGCACGTGATTTTCGAAGCGCTCGCGGCCGGTGTCCCGGTCTTGGTGAGCGACCAGACGCCGTGGCAGGATCTCGACGCCCGGGGGTCGGGGTGGGTGCGCCCGCTTGCCGATCCTCAGGCGTTCGTCGAGGTGCTCGAGTCGGCCGCAGGGCGCGATGCCGCGGCGCTGCGGGCGGCGGCGGTGGCAGCCCATGCCCACGCTCTCGAGGTGTCGCGTTCGGCCGCCGTACTCGGCGCCAACCGCGAGCTTTTTCTCGACGCGGCCAGCGAAGTGCCGCCGGCCGGGTGACGGCGCGGCTCACGCCCGGCAGGCCCGAGGGGATGGTATGCTCCGACGCCGTTGGGGGCGACTGGATCGGAAGGGGCACGCCGCCCCTGTCGACCGCCCCGCGAGTTCCATTCCCGTCCGCGGAGTCTTCTCATGCCTCGCCTGTCTGCCCTGTTCGCCGTCGTTCTCGCCCTTGCCGTCGGATCGCTCCATGCCGCCGACGATTACGACTACGACCTCGTCCATTCATCGGTCGGCTTCAAGGCCCGCTTCCTCGACATCAGCTGGATCCAAGGGCGCTTCAACGACGTCTCCGGGAAGTTCTCCCTCGACCGTCAGGATCCCTCGAAGTCGACGTTCTCCCTCACGATCAAGGCCGACAGCGTCGATACCGCCAACGCCGCCCGCGACGAGCATCTCCGCCAGCCCGACTACTTCGATACCAAGCAGTTCCCGACGATCGAGTTCCGCAGCACCGCCGTGAAGGCGATTCCCGACGGCTACGAGGTGACCGGTAACTTCACGATGCACGGCGTTACCAAGCCGGTGACGATCAACCTCGTCGGTGGCAAGGAGATCGAGGCGATGGGGAAGAAGCGTGTCGGCTTCGGCACGGAGCTCAAGCTCAAGCGCAGCGACTTCAACTTCGACAAGGGGCAGATCGGCAACATCGGTGACGAGGCGATCATCATCATCGACTGCGCCGGCCAGCGGGACTGACCCCGTGCCCGACATCGGGGTGGTGGTCGGCGCGGTGCTGGGCGCGTTTGCTGTGGCCGCCGCGCTCGGCATCGTCGGCGCCGGGATTTCGCGGCGCGAGCCGGCCCTCGCCGCGGTGGCGGTGATCGTGGCCTTCGTCTGGGGAGTGGTCGCGGGGCTGTGCATGCTCCGCGCCCTCCCCTCGCTGCCGCCGACGACGGGGCTCGACCGCTTCCTCGTCATCCTCCTGCCGGTTGCCCTGGCGATCGAGGCCGAGGCGGCTGCCAAATGCCTTGGTGGACTCTGGCTGACCGCCGAGCGCGGGTGTGTGGCGCTGCTGGCGGTGCCGGTGCTCCTCCAT
>CANGGT010000001.1 GCA_947453375.1 Planctomycetaceae bacterium | reverse complement strand
TCAAGGGGATCGGCCGCGGAGACGATGCCCGGCAGGCGGTCGCGTCGGGGGCGGCGGCGGTGATCGTCTCCAACCACGGCGGTCGTCAGCTCGACACCGCCCGGCCGACGATCCGAGCCCTCCCCGAGGTGGTGCAGGCGGTGGGGGGCACGGTGCCGATCCTCTGCGACGGAGGCGTTCGCCGCGGCACCGATATCCTCAAGGCCCTGGCCCTGGGGGCGTCGGCGGTGCAGGTCGGCCGGCCGGTCCTGTGGGGGCTGGCGGTCGATGGTGAGGCCGGGGGAGCACGCGTGCTCGAACTCCTCCGGGCGGAGCTCGAGCTCGCGATGGCGTTGTGCGGCTGCCGCACGATTGCTGCGATCACGAACGATCTGATTGCCACCTAGTCATCGCCGACGGAGGTCTTGTCAGGGCCCCTCCGCCGAACGGGCCGCTGTGTCGCTCCGCAGCACGATGCTCGTCGCTGCGTCACCATCTCGGTGAAGAAGCTCTCCCCGATGTCGGGAGTGGATTTCGCACCCGTTTGGAAATCCGCGTCCGACCGTCGGCGTGTCGCTGCCGATTCGTCCAATCAAATCCCGATTCGTCCAGGCAAAAGCCGATTCGTCCCAGCGAATGCCGGTTCGTCACTTTCACTCGCTGGGCGGCGTTGTGGGCATGGAACCTGCAGCGACAAAGACTTGATCGGCAATCGTCGGCGTTGACGATCCGGTTTCGTTTTCCAAGGGTTCACAACATGAGCAGCATTCTGTTTTCATCGATCCGTGCGTGGAGCCGACTCGGCGTGGCCACGCTCGTGGTGATGGTCCTGGCCCAGCAGGCTTCGGCCGTCGGCTTGACGGCCACCAACACCACCGAATCTGACGCGGCGCCGGTCGTCCTTCTCCGGGGAACAGGTATTTACACGAAGCATGCAGAGCCCTTCCGCTTGACGAGCGACGGGTCGAGCGCCCGGATCAGCTTCGTCGAGGCCTATACGACCAACGCCAACCCGTTTGACCTCCGGATCGGCATCTATGCCAACACGCTCGATTTCCAGACCCTGCCCCCCCCGGCGATCGGCACCATCGCCGTCGATGTGCCAGACATGAGCCAGGAGCTGATCCACTTTGCCGCTCCGATCGTCACCTCGATCAATGATGGCTTCGATACCTTCTGGACAGCTCAATTTGCAGCGATCGGAGTGGGTCCTGGCGACATCACGCTGCCGTCGAGCAGCTCGCCGTATTGGATCGTCTATTCGCTCGCCAACGACGGCACCCTCGACCTCGACGGGGTGGCAGCGCAGTCGAGTTTGTCCGTGCCGTATTTCGGCGACTCCGCCAGGACCGATCATTTGAGCGGCGGTCAATGGACGATCCAGAATCGCGCGGTTGCGGCGTCGATCGAGTATGTCGCCGTTCCCGAGATCGACCCGAGCAGCGTCGCAAGCGCCCTGTCACTCCTCGTCGGTGCGATCGCCCTGGGCGAACGGCGCAGCCGCCGTGTTCGCGGTTGAGCCTTGTGGTCGTGATCGAGTTTCCAATGACATGTGGGGCTTCTTCAGCGGGCCGGGCATCGCAAGGTGCCCGGCCCGAGCTCCTTTTGAATCGGCTGCCGCGGGGTGGGGAACGCTCCGTCCTCCGCAGCCTGGCCCGCCGGGATCGGTGTGCGAGTCATCGTGATGCTCCAGCATCGCGGCGATCCATCGACGCCCGCCATCCCGTCGATTCGTCCAAGAAAATCCCGATTCATCCAACCTGCGAGCCGGTCGCAACGCGACGGAGCGCCGATTCATCCAGACTCTTCCCGATTCGTCACTTTGTTGGGATTGGCCCTGATTCTAAAAAACCCTCGTGCGGCTACTCTGCTCGCAGTTCCTGGAGTCGTGTGAAGGCGGATCACGATCCATTTTCATGTCCGGTCATCCCCGCAGCAAAGGAGTGTTGTCAACCATGAAAAGCTTCGTTCAGTTTCGGGCGCTATTGGCCCTGGCGGTCATCGCCATCACGGCGAGTGCCACCCCAGCGTTTGCCGAGATCGTCTACAACGTCACGAATTATGAATCAGGGCAGAATGGCTGGACGCTTGCCGGCACGATTACCGTGTCGGGAGTCGGCACGTCTTTTAATTCTAGTGTGATCACGGCATGGAACCTTACGGCGACGAAGGAGGGGTCGACAAGCTTACTGCTTGCAAATGACGTGGGCTTTCAGCCGGGAGCAGCCTTGTTAAGCGGCACTCTCAACGCGACGCCGAGTCAGCTTCTTCTCAGTACTAACGGAAACTTTGGGTTTTCCTCACAAGATTCAGAGACGAGCGATTACAACGGTCTCTACTGGATAAATGAATACTTTGGGTTTGGGCTCCCCGTTTCTGAATACTCTGGTTCCAAACTGGGTGGAAACCTTTGGAATGGAAGTGCATTTAGCCCGGTCGACGGTCGTGAGTGGGTTCTTGGCACGGCGTCCGCCGTCCCCGAGATCGACCCCGCCACGGGCGGAAGCGCCCTCTCGCTCGTCGCCGGTGTGCTTGCGATGATCGAGCAGCGCCGTCGGCGGGCCACGCTCGTGGCGCGATCGACCGGCCTCTGATCGCTGATTCACAGGCCGGGCCGGGCATCGCAAGGTGCTCCGGCCCGGTCTCTTTCATGGTGGTGGAGACACGATTCGGCCCGAATCGGGCAGTCCTCCGCGGAGTCAATCGGAGTTACCCCATCACGCAACGCCATGGAGTTGGACGAATCTGGCAAATTCTGGACGAACGGGCGCACGAGTGGCTCGATCGGCCGATTTTGGCCGAATTCAAGCACTGTCTGGCGACCGGGGCTCTCTATACTGCCCCCGTCGCAAGGGGCGTGACGTGCGGCAGGCGCCTGGGCGACAGCCGGCGTTCGGGGATCTGACGTCACGGCGAGGGCGACAGCCGCCGACGGCCGGGAGAGAGGTCGCCGCTTCCTTTCGCCTCCTTTCGGAGCCGGCGGTCACCATGAGCCCCCGCGAGCTTCTCACACGCTCTGCTCCTGCTCAGGCTTCGGCGGCGGCGGGCAGGGACCTCGTTGGGCAGAACGGGGCGATGCGGGCCTGGTTCGTGCCGTCGCGGGGCATGGCGGCTTTCTTCGTCTTCAACACGGGGTACTGGCTCGTCATGGCCGTGGCCCGTTATGAGTTCTCGGCCTACTTCAACGCCGAAGAGGGAAAGGCGCTCTCCGGTGCGGTTCTACGGGGGTGTTACGGGTGGCTCACCGGCTGGGCTGTCCACCTCATTCTCAGCCGGCCGGGGATGCTCGATCGTCCGCTGGCGATCCGCGTCGTGGTCGGAATGTTGATTTCGATCTTCGCAGCACTCGCTTTTTTCGTCGTCCTGCCCTCGCTGCAAGCCCCGGTTCTCACCCGACAGGTGATCACGCTCCTGTGGTGCGCCATTTACTTCGGCCTCGAGGCCAATGACACCCGACGGCGGGCCGAACGGGAGGCGGCTGTAAACATCTCCCGCGCCGCGTTGGCGGAGGCGGCCGCGCGCCACAACGAACTGCGCCACCTCGAAGCGCAGATGAATCCCCACTTTCTCTTCAATGCCTTGAACTGCATCGTCGCCGCCAGCCGCGATCATGACGCCGTCGAGAAGGTGACGCAGGATCTCGCCGACTACCTGCGCTTCTCGCTCACGCCGTCGCAGCCCCTCGAGCCCCTCTCCCGCGAGCTCGACGCCCTCGAGAAATACCTCGCCATCCAGCAAAACCGCTTCGGCGCCGATCTCGTCTGCCGGATCAGCTGCGAGCCGGAGGCGCGGAACGTGGCGGTGCCGCCGATGATGCTCCAGCCACTGCTGGAAAACGCCTTTCACTACGGGGGCCAGACGAGCCCGATGCCGCTGAACGTCAGCGTCGAGGCGAGCGTCCGCGAAGGCCAGCTCTCCGTGGTCGTGGCCAACAGTGGCTCCTGGGTGCCCCCCGATCCGGCCCGCTCGATCGGCTCTGGCATCCAGACGCTGCGGAAGCGGCTCGGGCTCCTCCTCGGGCCGGCTGCGACCGTGGACGTGGTCATCGGCGAGGGCTGGGTGAAGATCGTCATCCGGCTGCCAGCGTAGCGGTAGCGGGAGAGCACCGCGGCAGTCCGGGCGTCGAGTCGCCCGGGAACACCCTCGGCGAGCGCGTCTGCGCGGCGAGGTGGCTGACTCTTGAGGAGCATCGCCTCATCCGACTTACGGCTCGCCGCTGATTCGTCCAGATAGATCGAGTCGCCTGAGCGGGTGAAGCCGACGTGACGATTTGACCGGGCCGGGCATCGCGAGGTGCTCCGGCCCGGTGTTTTTCGTTGCGGGTCTCGTTCCGTCTGTAATCGGATCCTCGGGAATCGACGATCGCCGGCCCCGGGGAGCGCCTCGCGTCGGCATCGACCGCCGCACGAGCCCCGAGCCTCTCTCGAAGTTGGACGAATCGGGATAATTCTGGACGAATCGGCAGCCGATCGGCGGGCGGGGGTGATTTGCGGGTGTGGCCGCGACGGCCCACCGGGCGGTGCGGCATACTGGCGCCATGGCTAGCGGGCCCCCCGAGAATGACCCTGTCAATGCCGCCGACGCCGCGGCGGAAGCGAATGCCTTCGCGCGCCGCCGTGTGCTGGTGTTCTGGACGTTCCAGGTGCTGTTCTGGACCTGGGTCGGTCTGGCGATCGTCGGCATGAGCAGGATGTACGAGCCCAATCGATCGATCTCTTTTCCGATCATCGCCGCGCGGATGACGATCGGTTTGGTCATGTCCTGTGGCGTCCATTGGATCGCCAGCAGTCGGCTGGCCCAGCGCTTCGATTGGAAGATGCGGTGGGTGATCGCGGCCGTGGCCACCGTGCTGATGCTGGCCGTGTGGCTCCTAATGATCTCCGACCGGTTTCTGGGATCGGTCCTTTCAGGCGAGGGGGTGCGGTACTATTTCTCGCTCTACAGCCGGATCTTCATTTCCGGAGTCTGGCTCGCGATCTATCTCGGCCTCGATGCGCTCCAGCGTGCCCAGGAAGCGGAGCGGCGGATCCAAGGCAGCGAGCTGCGGGTGGCGCGGGCCGAGTCTTTGGCCCGGGCCAACGAACTGCGGCACCTCGAAGCGCAGATGAATCCCCACTTTCTCTTCAACGCCTTGAACAGCATCGTCGCCGCCAGCCGCGATCACGACGCCGTCGAGAAGGTGACGCAGGATCTCGCCGACTACTTGCGCTTCTCGCTCACGCCGTCGCAGCCCCTCGAGCCCCTCTCCCGCGAGCTCGACGCCCTCGAGAAATACCTCGCCATCCAGCAAAACCGCTTCGGCGCCGATCTCGTCTGCCGGATCAGCTGCGAGCCGGAGGCGCGAAACTTGGCGGTGCCGCCGATGATGCTCCAGCCGCTGCTGGAAAACGCCTTTCACTACGGGCCCCAGACGAGCCCGATGCCGCTGAACGTCAGCGTCGAGGCGAGAGTCCGTGAAGGGCAGCTCTGCGTGGTCGTGGCCAACAGTGGCTCTTGGATTCCCCCCGATCCGGCCCGCTCAATTGGCTCTGGCATCCAGACGCTGCGGAAGCGGCTCGGGCTCCTCCTCGGACCGGCCGCGACGGTGGACGTGGTCAGCGACGATGGCTGGGTGAAGATCGTCATCCGGCTGCCCGAGAGCGGCCCACGTCTCGACCCAGCGATCCCGACGGTCATCAACTCCTGACACGGAAATCCAACCGATGCCCACGGCGCTGCTTGTCGACGATGAACCCTCCGCGAGCGCCCGGCTCGGCGATCTCCTTTCCGCGCACGGGGAGATCGAGGTGCTCGGGGCGGTGCGGAGCGTGGAGCAGGCCGTGACGTTCATTGCCGGGAAGATTCCCGACATCGTCTTCCTCGATGTCGAGATGCCGGGAGGCTCGGGGCTCGCCCTCCTCGAGAGGCTGCCTGCCTCGACGGAGGTCTGCTTCGTCACGGCCTACTCGCAGTATGCCGTGTCGGCCTACGACTTCGGCGCCGTCGACTACCTCGTCAAGCCGGTCGATCCGGATCGTCTCGAGGTCGCGGTGACCCGCATCCTCCGGGCGCTCGGGAGCGAGACACCCTCCGCCGCGGCGGGTTCCGAGCCCCCGATCACGTCTCCCGCCACGTTCGTCATTCCCCTCCGCGACGGGGGCGCCAAGGCTGTCATCCGCCGTGACGACATCCTCTGGATCGAGGGGATGGGCAATTATTCGCGCGTTTGCGTCGCCGGCGATGGCAAGCCGATGCTCGTGCGCCGCAGCCTCGCCCACTGGGAAAAAGATCTCCCGGAAAAAGATTTCATCCGGCTGGGGCGGTCGCAGCTGATCTGCCCCGCGCGGCTCGCCATCGTCACCTGGCAATCACGCAGCGAAACGGTGCTGACGTTCTCGGGAAGCAGCGAGACGCTCACGATCGGCCGAGCCTCGGCCGCACGCCTCCGCGAGATCACCGACGCGAAACCGACGGAGTGACCGGGCCGGATCGCCGAGCTTTCGCATTCAGCCCGGGCGGTCTGCGTCGTAGGTGGCGATCAATTCGTCGAGCTCACGGGCGGCGGATTCCTCGAGCATTCGACAACTCCAATGACGCAGATACGAGAGGTCGAGGCGCCCCTTCTGCACGTGCAGGATGCCCTTGATGTCTTGCAAGTCCTTGTGACGGTGGAACGCCATCTTCAACAGAATCAGATCCTCGGGCGACGTCACGCGGATCGTATGACCGTGGAAAGACCGCTCGACGGCCCGCTTGAGAATGGAGTGCTGCAGCGGCACGATCGGTACGAAGAGCTCGACGCTCGTCGCCCGGCAGACGAGCGTCATATATCGATCGTCGCGGACCTGCTGGAGTAGGGCTTCGACCGCCACCGGTTGAGGGGCTGAAGACCCGTCGATCATGAAGCCTTCCGCATTCAGCGCATCGGCCAGGCGCTGGTAGGTGACGGCAGGAATGGCCACCAGGCAATCGGCATCTTGGGTCGTGCGGGGCACGCCCCAGAAACTGACGGCGACGGCCCCACCGATGGCGTAGGGCACCCCGAGTCGCTCGAAGATTCGCCCGAGCCGCAGCACGACGTCGGCAAGCGCGGGGAGATCAGGGGGCTGCATCGGCGTCTGGCCAGGCGGAGCGGCGGAGGTTTTTCCACCAGGGGGTGGGGCGGGGATCGAGCATCCGGGAGGCCTCCCGACGGCGACGGCGCTCCTCGGGGGAAAGATGGGCGAGAATCGCTTCCATGGTTCTTTCGAGCCCCACGAAAACCTCCGCACGTTCCTCGGGAGTCATGCCGACGACATGCCTGGCATCGGCCTCGATCGATTCACGATCGGTGCGTCGAGGATAGGGGAGCAGGTCCACAGGGCGGGCTCCAGGGGTAGCGGCCAATCGTATCCTCGAAGCGCGAAGCCGACGGAGTGACCGGGCCCGATCGGCCCGGTCACTCCGCGATGGGCTGGGCCTTGCTTACTTCACTTCGCCGCAGTCGGTGATCACGACCTTGGCGCTCGTCTTGCCGCTGGCCGACCCGGCCTTCTCGATCGCCTTGACGACGTCCATCCCCTCGACGACGTTGCCGAAGACGACATGCTTGCCGTCGAGCCACGGCGTGGCGACGGTGCAGAGGAAGAACTGCGAGCCGTTGGTGTTCGGGCCGGCGTTGGCCATGCTGAGGACGCCGGGGCCGGTGTGCTTGAGCTTGAAGTTCTCGTCGGCGAACTTCGCCCCGTAGATCGACTTCCCGCCGGTGCCGTTGTGGTTGGTGAAGTCGCCACCCTGGCACATGAACTCGGTGATCACGCGGTGGAACGACGAGCCCTTGTAGCCGAAGCCCTTCTCGCCGGTGCACAAGGCGCGGAAGTTCTCGGCCGTCTTCGGCACCACGTCGGCACGGAGCTCGATCACGACCCGGCCGGCCGGCTTGTCGCCAATGGTGATGTCGAGGAAGCAGCGCGGGTTGTTGGCGTCGGCAGCGGTCACGGTCGATCCCCCAAATCCAAGGTGTGAAAGAACAAGAGCAGCGACGGCCATCGACAGGATGGCTCGGCGCGGGAACACGAAGGCGCGGGGCGTGCGGGCAGGCATGTCGCGGATCCCCAAAGGTGGGCGGTGGACGTCCACGCGACAGTGCGGGACGTCGGTCAAAAGACGCACGATCAAGGAACAGCTTCTGCGAAGGCGAAGCCGCTCGACCGAGCCCGAGAATTATGAACCAATCCGCGCCCGGTGGAAAGCTCGAACGACCCCCCCTGCCCCGGACTACGCGAGGACCTCGCGGACCGGTGTCCCGCCGCCGCCGATCTTGAAGGGGCGGCCGTTGGGGGCGTGAAACTCTTGCTCCCAGGGGAGCCCTGCCGCCGCGGCGACGGTGGTGTTGAAATCGGCGACGGAGATGGCACCCGAATCGGGGGAGTGGCCGCGCTCGTCGGAAGCGCCGTGGACCACGCCCCCCTTCACCCCCGCTCCGGCGAGGACGCAGGAAAAGACCGCCGGATGGTGGTCGCGGCCGGCGTTCTCGTTGATCTTCGGCGTCCGGCCAAACTCCGTGGCGAGGACGACGAGCGTCGTGTCGAGCAGGCCACGGTTGCCGAGATCGTCGAGGAGCGTGGCGAGAGCCTTGTCGAGCCCGGCGGCCTTCGTGGGAAGATCCTCGAAGAGATCGCGGTGCATGTCCCAGCCGTTCACCTCCACCTCCACGACCCGCACCCCCGACTCGACGAGCCGGCGCGCGAGGAGGCAGCCCTTGCCGATCGCTCCCGCTCCGTAGCGATCGCGGACGCTCTCCGGCTCCTTGGAGAGATCGAAGGCTTCGAGATCGACGCTTCCCAGGAGCCGCACCGCCTCGGCATACATCCGGTCGTAGGCCTCGATCTGGTTGCCGCCGTAGGAGGCCTTGAAGTCGCGATCGACCTTCTCGGCAAGCGACAGCCGGCGCTCGAAGTTCTCCGCGGTGAGGTAGGCGGGGCGGGTCGTGTTTTCGAGTCCCGCCTTCGGATCGGCCACCGGCACCGGGGAGAGCGCCGGATCGAGAAAGCCGCTGCCGGGATGGTCGTTGCCGTTGCCGACGAGGACATAACCGGGGAGATCCCCCGGGCGGCGGCCGGCGGCGTGGAGCGCCCAGGCGCCGAACGCCGGATGGCGGATGGAGTTGATCTGCGGATAGCTCGTCCGCATGAGATACGTCCCCTGCTCGTGGGCCCCGGTCTGGGTCGTCACGGCTCGGAGGATCGCCAGTTTGTCCGACATGCCGGCCAGCTTCGTCATCGATTCGCCGAAGAGGATTCCCGGCGTCTTCGTCTGGATGACGCCCGTCTCCCCCTGCTCCTCGCGCCCCGGCTTGGGATCGAAGGTGTCGAGGTGGCTCATCGCCCCGCGCATGAAGAGCGTGATGAGGTTCGTGCCTGAGGGGAGCGGCTCGGCGGCAAAGCCGCTTGGGCGCTCGGCCAGGAGCGCGTCGACCGCCGTCACGCCGAGGGCCATCCGCGCGATCCGGGCCATGGCGCCGCGGCGGGCGAGGCGGGAATCGAGCCAGGGAAGATGCATCGCCGGCCTCACTGGATGAAGAGGAACTCGCGCGTGTTGAGCAGCGCCCAGACAACATTGCCGCAGCCGGTGCGGCGATCGGTAGCGCCACGGATCTCCCCGATTGCCAATCGCCGGTCCTCCTCGTCGGGGAGCCGGGAGAGGACCGAAAGGAAGATGACGTCGACGGCCTGGCCCGGATCGTGCTCGGCGAGCTCGTCGGTCAGCAGCGAGCCCCGCTCGAGCATCGAGTGGGTGATCGGGCCGTTGAACATCGCCAGGATCTGGGGGACGGTGGCGACCGTCCGGTTGCCGTCGATCGTCTCCCGGTCCCCCTGGCCGAACTGGCGGAGGAAGTGGCCGAGGGGGAGCGGCGTGGGGAGCTCGCTTGCCCGCGCGAGGAGCTGGCCTTTGTAGCCGTAGCGACGCTGGATCTGCGGACGCGTCTTCCGCGGCGAAAAGCTCTCTTCGTAGCGCTCGAAAGCGGCGTGGGCCGCGTCCCAGCCGGGATTCTTCCCGGAGAGATCGAGATTCGCCGCCGCCGCGAAGGCTGCGCCGGTGGGACGCTCGTAGGCCCAAGGGTCGTGGGCCACGAGGGTGAGGATCGAATCCCACAGCTGCTCGGCCGATTGCCGCCGCAGGCTCGGTGCGGCAAAGGAGAACGTCTCCCCGGTCGTCGGGTCATAGGGGATCGCCCGCCGCTGCCACGCCTCGGTCGAAACGACGATCCGAACAAACTCGCGGAGATCGAAGTCGAGCCGGAGCATCTCGGCGGCGAGATGATCCAGGAGCTCCGGATGGGAGGGGGGATTGTCGGGGCGGAAGTCATCGATCGGCTCGACCAAGCCGACGCCGAAGCAGAGCTTCCACATCCGATTGGCGATCGTCCGGGCGAATTGGGGATTGTCGCGCGCGGTGATCCAGGCGGCGAACTTCGCGCGGCCGTCGAGACCACGGGCTTCCTGGGGCACTTCACCCCAGAGGACATGGGGCGCGACGGCCTCCTCGGGCTTGGCATCGTCGTACTTGTAGTCGTGGGGGAGCTTCAGCTCGCGGTCACGATAGTTGACGACCGTGCCGTTGGCCTGGAGGAACTGCGTGAAGGCGTTGTTGACCTTCGTGCCGTTCTGATTGGCGCGCTTGCGGCTTTCGGCGATCAGGGCCCGGACATTCTTCGCCGTGGCATCGGTGGTGTCGGCGCGGGCTTCCTTGCGCATCTCCTTGCGGACCGGCTTCTCTCCCTTGCCACCGAGACCGGATCGCGTGCCGGCGGTGAAGGCGGCCAATTCATAAAACTGATGCTGCGTCCACGAATCGAAGGGGTGATCGTGGCATTGGGCACAGCCGATCTGCGTGCCGAGGAAGACGCGGACGGTGTTGTCGACATAGGGGAGCGGCATTCCCTGATCGCGGAGCTGATAGCCGACGGCGGGGTTTTCCCACAGCTTGCCGTCGGCCGTGAGCATTTCGTGGACCCACTCGTCGTAGGGGCGGTTGGCGGCGATCGACCGCTTCACCCAATCGAGATAGGCCTCGCTCCAGAGATTCTTCTGCGGCCGTTCCGTGAGCCGGAGCGTGTCGGCCCAGACGTTGTAAAACCGGCTCACCCAGTCGGGGCTCTCGAGCAAGCTGTCGACGAGCGAACCCCGCTTGGCGGGATCTGTCGAAGCGAGGAAGGCGCTCGCTTCGTCGTGCGTGGGGATCCGGCCGCCGAGGTCGAGGTACGCGCGGCGGAGGAACTGGGAATCGGAAAGCGAAGGGGGCGGCGCGACGCCGTCGCGCGCTTGCCGCTCGGCAAGGATCGCATCGATCCGGGCCGCGGCGGCGCGGACGTCGTCGCGCGTCGTGCGATCGATCGGCGCGACGGCGAGGGTCGGGCCGTCGGGCGCGTCACGGACCGCAGCCGGGAGCCGGAAGGGCGCCGCGGCCCGGGCTCTCTTCGCGGCTGGCTTCTTCGTCTCGGCGCCGATGCCCACGGAGGGAGCGAGGCCCGCGGATGCGGCAAGGAGAGCGGACGTGGCGACGACGAGCAGGGCGAGAAGCGGGAGCCGTGGGGGGGGCGACGTCGGCATGGTCGAGCGTTCCACGGTGGAAGGGGAAGGGGTACCGAGCGACGGTCGGAGCAGGCGGGATCTCCCAGAAGATCCAACTGCCGAGCGGGGGAAAGGTTTCATGAGTTTCTCCCTTCCCCACCACTTTAAAACGCGCGGCGGAGGCGATCGAGCGCCGTTTCGAGCCGGTCGGTGGGGCAGGCGGTGTTGAGGCGGATGAAGCCGGGGGCCCCGAAATCGCGGCCGTCGGAAGGACCGACCCCGGCCGCCACGCAGGCGGCGAAGGGATCGGCATTCCCTGTATTTCGGCAGTCGATCCAGACCAAATACGTCGCCTGCGGCCGCGTCGCCTCGAGGCCAGGGATTTTGGCGACGGCGGCGAGCGTCCGGTCGCGATGATCGCAGAGCAGCGCCACGAGCCGGCGCCGCCACGGATCGCCATGGAGCCAGGCCGCTTCCGCGGCGGCATAGCCGAGCGGATTGACCATCGGCACGAGGCCCCCGCCCGACGGCCGCCACCGCTTCCGCTCAGCGGCATCCGGGATGATCGCCGCGGCGCATCCCAGGCCGGCAAGATTCCAGGTCTTCGACGGGGCGACCAGCGTGATGCACGAGGCCGCGGCCGGATGATCGAGCGTGGCGAAGGGGACGTGGGGGACGTCGTCGAGGATGAGGTCTGCCCAGATCTCGTCGCTCACCACCCGGATCGCGTTCCGCGCGGCGAAGTCGGCAAGGGCGAGGAGATCGGCGCGGGAGAAGACGGTGCCTGTGGGATTGTGGGGGTGGCAGAGCCAGAGGAGCTTCGTGCGCGGGGTGACCGCGGCCTGGAGGGCGTCGTGGTCGATCGACCAGCCGCTCGGGGCGCTTGCATCACGCACGAGGCCGACGCGAACAGAGCGCCGGCCGGCCGCGCCGGGAAGCGTGAGGAACGGCGGATAGACCGGCGCAAAGGTGAGGATCTCGTCGCCAGGCTCGGCGAGGAGCCGGGCAGAGAGGGCGAGCCCCGTGACGACGCCGGGGGTGCCGACGACCTCGGCCGGGTCGATCCGCCAGCCGTGGACCGCCTCGAGATGGGTGGCGAGGGCGGGGGCGAAGCCGGGGGGATCGGCGGTGTAGCCGAAGACGCCGTGGTTGACCCGGGCGTGGATCGCCTCGAGGACCTCTGGCGGCGCTTGAAAATCCATGTCGGCGACCCACACCGGGATCACGTCTTCGGGCCAGCGGTCCCATTTCTCGGCGCCGGTGTGACGGCGATCGGGGCACTGGGAAAACGACGGGTCGGGATGGCGGGGCGTGGACATGCGGAAATGACCGGGGAAGTGGAGAATCGGGAGGGCAAGTGGGGATCTTCAACACCTTTGTAACGGATCGCCGCGGCCGGCGTGATTCAGTCGTCGGCCTCCCCATCGGCAAGGCAGGAGGGTTTTTCCATGCAACCAGGATCCATCGGCGCACTGGCCCCACCGGACGGGGTCAGCCGCAGGCCGGCAGCGACAGAGGCGATCGCGGCCGATGACCCGCAGGCCTGGGTGATGGGGGCGGTGGAGCACTACGAAGCGGCGCTCCTCCGCTACGCCCGCCGACTCGTCGGCGACCTCGACTTGGCCCACGACGCTGTCCAGCACACGTTTCTCAAGCTCTGCGGTGAATCGAAGGAAGCGATCGACCACCGGCTCGGCCCCTGGCTGTTTGCCGTCTGTCGCAACCGGGCCATCGACCATCTCCGCCGTGGCGGCCGGGAGCGGCCGATGGGGGACTCTCCCAGGCAGGGGCCAAAACATCCCGAAACGGCGCTGGCCGCCGACCGGGCCATGCCGGCCAGCCGCGAGGCCGACCCGGCCGTCGCCGCCGAAGCGCACGACCTCGCCGCCCGGCTCCATCGCCTCCTCGCTGAGCTCCCTCCGGCCCAGGCCGAGGCGATCGAGCTCTGGTGCCACGGTTTTTCCTATCGCCAGATCGGCGAGATCACCGGCCGCCAGGAGGGGAATGTTCGCGTCCTTGCCCACCGCGGCCTGACGAAACTCCGCGCCCACCCACTTGTCCGCAGCTTGCTGGCCGATCTGCCGCAGCCGCGCCCCCCGCACACCCAGGAGGTAACTCGATGACCCGCGACCACGATCCCCACGACGCTCCCCCCGACGGGACGCATGACGGAGCCAAGACGCCCGAGGGGACCCACACTCCCGACGAGCGTCTCCGTGCTCTCCTCGGCGACGGCCTCGACGGGGTGGACGTCACTCCCGAAGAGAAGGCCGCGGCCAAGCTCACGGCCCACGCCCTCGGCGAGCTCTCTGGCGAAGCGGCGGCCGAGATCGAGCGTCGGCTCGAGGCCCCCGAAGCCAAGGCGCAGTGCGCCAAGGTGGCCGAGGTGCGGGCCATCGGCGCAGCGCTCCGCCAGCCGGCCGCGCTCCCGTCGCGGGAGCCGGTCGGATCGCCGTCGATCCGCACGGCCGTGACCGCGGCGCTCGCGACACGGGACGCGAAGGCCAAGGCCCCGCGGGCGGGCGGGCATGTGCCGACGGGCTCGGGATCGCCCGCTGGCCGCGGTCTGTTCTCAAGCGGCCCGCTGTCGGCTGTGCCGATGCTCGTCGCCGCCGGGAGCACGGCCGCGGCCGTGCTCGCGCTCATCGTCGCCCTCGATCCGCCAAGCCCGCCGGTGCGTGCCCCGCGGCCGGCGATCGAGCAGACAGACGTGATGGCCAGAAAGCTAACCAAGCTAACCGCGGCGGCGCGGCCCACGGAGGAGACGCTCCGCGAAGCGATCCCCCTCGGCGATGCGCCGGTGGCGAAAACGGAATCTCTCGCCCAGGCTGACGCCCTGGCCGAATCTTCGGCCGACAAGTTTGGCGCGGAGGCAGGCCCGGCGGACCGCTTCGTCGGGCTGGCTGCTCCGGAAAGCGCTGCCGAGTCGCCGACTGCTGTTCCAGCTCCGGCTGGACCGGCGCCTGCCGTGGTGGCGAGCAAGAGGATGGAGGAAAGCAAGCAGCTGCAAGATGCCGAGGGGGAGCAGGTTGTCGACTTCAACCAACTCGCTCATGGCCCCGGGAGCGGCGCGGGGGGGATCTCGCTCGGCATGAATGGCCAGGGGCCGCCGGGGGGTGGGGGGCGCGGCAGCGTCCGTGGCATGATGCCGGGCCCGCCCGGCCAGCCCCCTCGAGCCGCCAGGGCGATGGGGGGCCGCCTGCCCCCTGCGGCCCAGGGAATGCATGCCGAACCGCAGGAAGCGCGCGGCGGGCAGTGGTTCAGGGATCGGGATGTCGATCGGCTCGAGCTCAGCAAATCCGCGCCTGGCACGGAGCGTTACGGAAAGTTCGTCGAGAACGCCTTCCGCAATCCTGCTGACAAAGAACAGGCCCTTTCGACCTTCTCGATCGACGTCGACACGGCGAGCTATGCGCTCGTGCGTCGGTTTCTCCACGACCGCCAAATCCCGCCGGCCGACGCGGTCCGCCTCGAGGAGATGCTCAACTACTTCCGCTACGACGACGCGCCGCCTGTGGGAGAGGATCCGTTCTCGGTGTCGCTCGAGACGGCCGCCTGCCCGTGGCGGACCGGGCACCGACTTGTCCGCGTGGGATTGAAGGGGCGTGAGATCGCCGCCGCGGCCCGCCCCGGCACGAGCCTCGTGTTCCTCGTCGATGTGTCGGGCTCGATGGACGAGCCCAACAAGTTGCCGCTGGTGAAGCAGAGCCTGTCGATGCTCGTCGACCAGCTCACCGAGAACGACAAGGTGGCGATCGTCACCTATGCCGGCGACGCGGGGCTCAAGCTCGCGCCGACGAGCGGCGATCAGAAGGCGAGGATCCGCGGAGCGATCGAGGCCCTCGCCGCCGGCGGCTCGACCAACGGCTCGGCCGGGATCGAGCTCGCCTACGCCCAGGCCGCCGAGGCGTTCGTGAAGGGGGGCTCGAACCGGGTCGTCTTGGCGACCGACGGCGATCTCAACGTCGGCGTCACGAACGACGCGGCGCTTGTCGAGCTGATCAAGCAGAAGGCGTCGGGCGGGGTGTTTCTCACCGTCCTCGGCTACGGCCAGGGGAATCTCCAGGACGAGAAGATGGAGAAGCTCGCCGACAACGGCAACGGGATCTACGCCTACATCGACGGGGCCCGCGAGGCGCGGAAGGTGCTCGTCGAGCAGCTCACCGGGAGCACGGTGACGATCGCCAAGGATGTGAAGATCCAGGTGGAGTTCAATCCCGCCCAGGTCGCCGCCTACCGGCTCCTCGGCTACGAGAATCGGATCATGGCGGCGAAGGACTTCAAAGACGACACGAAGGACGCCGGCGAGATCGGCGCCGGCCACGGCGTGACGGCTCTTTATGAGATCGTCCCCACCGCCGCTGCTGACAAGAGCCCGGTGGTCGACGAGCCGCTCAAGTATCAGCCGAAGGAGACGGTGGCGGCGAAGCCGGCGGCGCCTGTCGACGGAGGCCCGGTGTCGAGCGAGCTGCTCACGCTCAAGCTCCGCTACAAGGAGCCGACGGGCGACACGAGCCAGGAGCGAGTGTTTCCCCTCGAGGACACCGGCACGACGTTCGAGAACGCCTCGACGAATCTCCGCTTTGCCGCGGCGGTCGCCGAGTTCGGCATGCTCCTGCGGGACAGCGCCCACCGTGGGGAGGCGTCGCTTGCCCATGTCACCGCCACGGCGGCCGGGGCGCTCGGCACCGATCCCGGCGGCCTGAGGGCCGAGTTTCTCGATCTTGTTCGCGAGGCCGGAGCGCTCCTGCCGCACCGGGGAGGGCCGATCCCGAACTGACGGCTCGCAAGGCCCGCGCTTGAAGGCAACGTATACATAAGTGCACTCATGGCGTTCGTCTCTCTCGAAGGACCGATCGGATGCCCCGCAAAATACGTGAGCTCATCCGCGATCTTGTGGAGGCCGGATTCGAGGAGCGACACGGGAAGGGCAGTCATCGCAACTACGGGCACCCTCTCCTTGCCAAGTTGGTTACGATATCGGGAATGGATGGCGACGATGCACGGCGATACCACGAAAAAGCGGTTCGGAAGGCCATCGACGAGGTGCACCAATGGCGAAAGGCGACCGATACGTGAAGGTTGTCGAGTGGTCGGACGAGGACAACTGCTTCATCGGAAGCTGCCCGGAGTTGTTCTATGGAGGTTGCCATGGGGACGATGCCAGGCAGGTCTTTGGCGAACTCTGCGAGATGGTTCAAGAAGCCATTGAAACGCTCGAGGAAGCGGGGAAACCATTGCCGCAACCGCTGACGCGAAGTGAGTTTGGCAATCTCATGCAGCGGTCTGCGTGACCCCGCTACTCGTGATGGCACTCGATGATCCGGGAGATCTCGGGGAGCCGGGCGAGGGCGAGGAGAATCTCGCGGTGGCGGGGCTGGTGGGTCGATCCGAGGCAGAGGCATTCCCCCGGCTTCGCGCCGATCCTGCCGCGCGAGCCGGCCATGAACGCAACGCTCGGATCGATGCGGGAGACCGCCTCGCGCGCGGCGGCCGTGTCGGGAATCGCAAACTCGTAGTCGACCGCCACCTTGCCGTCGGGGGGGCCGCGGAGGCCGTCGGCGTCGAGGGCCTCGAGATCGAGCTCGATCTTGGCGCGAGGGTCGCGGGGGACAGGCTGCGGACCGCTGCAGCCGGCCAAGATCGCGGGCAGGATCAGAACGAGACGGCGGCGAAACTCAGAAAACATCAAGGAGCCTCCCCGCGGCGGATGGTGATGGAGAGCGTGCCGTCGTTGTCGCCGAGTTCTGTCCAGGCGTCGGCGGCGCGGAGCATGAGCAGGCCGTCGGCCGGGGCGATCCAGCTCGCGTGGCTGCCGAGCGTGATTTCGGGGCCGAGGGTGAAATCGTTATAGAGCGCGCCTGCGAGCCGGCCGCGGCCGGCCGGATCCCCTTCCGGCCCCGTGGGCTCGCCATCGGCGGCCAGGCGACATGTTCCTTCGGCCGTGATCACGTAGACCGCCCCTGCCTCCACCTCCACGCCACTGGCCTGCCAGCCGGCAGCCCCCTTCACCTTCGCGCGGCCGACGCCGCCGGGGGCGAGCTTTCGCTGCTTCGCTTTCCAGGGCCAGGCGGTGAGATCGGCCCGGTAGCCGTTGCCCACGTGCGTGAGGAACTGCTCGAACTCGAAGGCGACCTCCCGGCCGACCGGCCCATAGACACTCTCGAACGACACGCCCGGCTGCCCCTCCATGAGCGCTCCGGCAAGCGTCCGGAAGCGGTCGGCGTAGTTCGGATTGTCGAGCAGCATCTGGCACAGCGCGTAGCGCCAGGTGTAGTCGCGCCAGTCGTTAGAAGGGGCCTGGTTCGGGGCCGTGATCGCCGCAAGCGTGGGGCGATCTGCGGTATGGAGATGGGCGAGGATCACCGGGGGGACGTTCACCCCCTTCTCCTTCTCGCGCCACCATCGCCCCAGCTCGGCAAGACCCTCGGCGAGCCACAGCGGCCCCACGCCGCCAAAAGTCAGATGACAAAAGCCGTGGGTGCATTCGTGCTGGATGATGCCGGGGTCGTCGCAGGCATAGAGCACGGCTCTGGCATGGGGGCCGAGGACGGTCGTGAAGCAGATCCCCGCCGGCTCCTTGATCTTCTCGATGCCGAGGGGCTCGGTGAGCACTCCCTCCGGCCAGACGGCGAGATCGTGGACGATGAAGCCCTCGATCACCCCGCGCTGGCGGCGACCGAAGTAGCGCTCGAGGAGGCCGACCATCGTCTCGAGCTTGTCGAGAATGAGCTTTGCTTCGCGATCCGAGACGTCAGAGAGAAAAGAAAAGTGGCGCGAGCGGATCGGCCGCGGTTCTTGTCGAGGCTCGTCGGAGAGAATTGGATGGCGGGAGGCCGCCGGGGGCTTGGTCGTGGCCGGCTGTTGGGCCACGGCCGGCGTGGGGATCGCCAACGCCAACATGCCGAGGAGGAGGGGGATGGGTCGCAGGCGCATCGGTGAGGTCGCAGCAGGGGAGGCGCCGGTCGGCGGGGCCCGCAGACCATCTTACGCGCCGAAGACCGCCTCGACGGCGCGCCCCTTGCCATCCTCGGTGGCGTAGAACGGCCTTCCCTCGATGTCGAACACCGTCTTCGGGCTCATCCCCATCGCCGTGAACAGCGTGGCATGGAGATCGGTGATCGTGACGGGATTCTCCACGGCGAGGCAGGGGCGCTCGTCGGCCGTCTTGCCATACACAAAACCCTTCTTCACGCCGCCGCCGAAGAGGGCCACCGTCGAGCCGCCGGTGAAGTGGCGGTGCTGGCCGTAGTGATTCGGTTCGAGGAGGAAATCCTTCGGGGAGCTGGCCTGATCGGTGGCCTTCGAGCCGGGCCGCCCCTCGGTGATCATGTCGCGGCTGAACTCGCTGGCGATGACGACGAGCGTCCGGTCGAGGAGCCCGCGGGCCTCGAGATCGCGGATCAGCGTGGCGATGGGGCGGTCGATCTCCTTGTGCATCCTGTCGACCGTCTCGTGGCCGCGTTCGTGGGTGTCCCAGTGGACGAAGGGGATGTATTCGGTCGTCACCTCGACATACCGAGCGCCGTTCTCGACGAGCCGGCGGGCGAGGAGGCAGCCGCGGCCGAACCGGCCGGTGTCGTACTGCTCGACGACCTCCTTCGGCTCGAGGGCGATGTCGAAGGCCTCGCGCTCCTTGGCCGAAAGAAGGCGGTGGGCGTTCTCCAGGCTCCGCAGCATCGACTCCTGGTGGTAGTCGCTCGTGAACTCACTTCCCGGGTTCGCGGCGACGAGCTTCTTGAAGTGCTTGTAGCGATCGGCGAAACGCCCCGGCTCCATCCCCTTCGGCGGCCGGACGGCGAGCGCCGCCTCCTCGGGGAAGGGGAGATTCATCGGGCCGAACTCGCTTCCGAAGAAGCCGGGGGTGGTGAAGGCCTTGATCTCCTCGTTCTCACCGATCCCCTCGAGCCGCTGGCCAATGTTGATAAAGGCCGGCATGGTGGGATTGCGCGGCCCGAGGACGCGCGCCATCCAGGCACCGATGTGCGGGCAGGCGACCGTCTGCGGAGGGACGTAGCCGGTGTGCCAGTGATACTGATGGCGCGAGTGGAGAATGCTTCCGAGATCGGGCTGCACGTGCGAGCGGATGAGCGTGCCGCGATCGAGGACACTCGCGACCCCCTCGAGCCCCTCGCAGATCTGCACGCCGTCGATCGCGGTGGGAATCGCCGGGAAGGTGCTGATGCAGTCGGCGACCGCGAGCCCCTTCTCAAACGGCTTGTATTTCTTCGGGTCGAGGTTGTCGGGGGCGGCCATCCCGCCGGCCATCCACAGGACGATGATCGCGTCGGCGGTCGCGCCGGGATGCTCGATCGCCGCATCGGCGAGGAGCCGCGGCTGCGGAAGGGCGAGCGTGGCCGTCGCCGCGGCCGAGAGGCTTTTCAAGAAGTCGCGGCGTGCTTCTCGGCTGTGGCGGGATCGCATCGGAATGAGCTCCTGACGGGAAAACCGAGGCTTATCGAACGAGCTGAAACTCAGGGAGCATGACGACCGCCCAGAGGCAGTCGGCGACCGACGATTCGGTGGGAGAATCCCCGAGGATTTCGCGGACGGCCGTCGCCTCGGCGGGCGTCGGGAGCCGCCCCAAGGCCGACTTGAAGATCGTCCCGACAAGGGCCCCGGGATCATTCCCATGCTCGGCGAGCCACCGCCTCCCCCCGACGGAAAAGGTCTCGAAGAGGGCCTGCTCGTTGGCGAGTTGGATCGCTTCGAGGGTGGTGAGGTCGGTGGGGCGCGACGTCACGACCTGATCGCGGTTCGGCCGGCCGAGAGAGGCCATCAGCGGCGTGCACTTCACGAGGACGGCCCGGACCATCGGCTGGGGGCCGGAGGCACCCCTCACACCGTCGGCAAAAGCCGCGTCGCTCGGGGCCCAGGTGGCCTGGTTTTCCACGACGCTCGCCCTTTGCCAGTCGGCAGGCTCCTGGCCACCGGGCCATTTTCCTTCGCCGTCGGGAAGCGTTGCCGTCCATTCCCAGGAGTCATCGGAAGCGATCCAGGTGACGCCGTTGGCGAGGATCGCACGGACCTCGGCTTTGAGCGCCGCCGGACCACCGGCATCGGCGTTGGCGGCGACGACGAGGACCTCGTTGCCGCCCCGCTTCAAAGCCCCGCCGACCGGCTCGGCGAACGGCTTTCCCCAGTCGGCCGAATGGCCGACCTTCGTGCCGTTGATCCACATCGTCACTTCGTTGTCGGCGGTGGCGACGGCGACGGCGTGGGTCACTGGATCGAGGAGATTGATGCGGGCCCGGAAGGCGAGCCTCTCGCCGGGGGGCGAGGCGGCGGCTTGGTTGTTCCAGATCCACTTCGCGCGCGGCGGAAGCGGCCGCGGCGCTCCCGGATCGGCCCGGACGCGCTGCACGTCGGCATCGGGCTTGGCAGGAGCTGCGCCGGTGAGTTGCCAGAGCGCGTCGGTGAACTGCTCGGCGGTCATCCGCCGCGGCAGCGGCCCGTGGAAGACGTAGTCGCTTCCCTGCGGCTGCCCCTCGACGCTCGGGGTCGCGGCCCCATAAGCCTCGGAGGAGCAGATGGTCCAAAGGAGGTGCTTGGTGTCGTAGCCCGAGGCGACGAAGTCGGCGGCGAGCCAGTCGAGGAGGTCTTCGTTCCACGGCCTCGTCCGTAGGGCGTCGACCGGATGGACGAGCCCGCGACCCATGAGCTTCGCCCAGATCCGATTGACGAGATTCCGCGACAGCCAGCCGTTGCCCGGGTCGGTCATGAGGCGTGCGAGCTGCTCGAGCCGCTCGGCCGGCGGCTTGGTGCCGTCGATCGCCCCGAGCTCCTTGAATGGCCAGCCGGGGGAGGCGAACGCACCGGTCGCCTTGTCGCAGCGGAAGAGCTCGAGGGTGTCAGGGGCCATCACCGCCGCGAGATCGTAGGTCTCTTGGAGCTTCCAGCGGTCGACGAAGCTGTCGTGGCAGCTCGCGCACTTGAGATTGATCCCCAGGAATGTCTGCCCGACGTTTTGCGCGAACTGGATCGGCACCGTCTGGCTCGAATTGACCTCGCCGCGCCACACGATCCCGTCGATGAAGCCACGAGAGGCGTCGGACGGGGCCACGAGCTCGCGGACAAACCGGTCGTAGGGAATGTTGTCGACGAGGGCGCGGTGGAGCCAGGGGGTGATCTGCTTGCGGCCACCGGTGATGAAGCCGGTGCCGGTGTAGTCGTTGCGCAACAGATCGTTCCAGAACGTCATCCAGTGCTCGGCGCGAGCGAGATCGTCGTCGAGGAGCTCCTTGATCTTTCGCTGTCGCTTGCCGGGATCTGCGTCGGCGCAGAAAGCGTCGACAGCCTCTGGGGATGGAAGGAGGCCGACGAGATCGAGGCTCACGCGGCGGAGGAACGTGGC
Organism: Planctomycetaceae bacterium; assembly: GCA_947453375.1. GTDB lineage: Bacteria > Planctomycetota > Planctomycetia > Pirellulales > UBA1268 > QWOP01. Next base: position 70,540 of record CANGGT010000001.1, on the reverse strand, counting down.
GTCATCGCAGCGCGGCGGCGGCGGCACCCCCTTCGCTTCCTGGTAGGCATCGACGAGCCGATCGACCGGATGGAGACGGCCGTCGTGGGGGGGTGGCAATTCCACCTGACGAAGCTTCAAGGGGGCTTCGTAGGTGTTCCCAGCAAACGAAAATCCATCCTCCCACGGCGCCTTCGCCTCGACCCAGCGGGTGAGGATCGCGACCGCCTCGGCTGGCAGTGCCTCCCCCTCGCTCGGCATGCGGAGGTCGGGATCGGTGCTGGTGATCCGGCGGATCAGTTCGCTCCCGGAGGCATCGCCGGCCACGAGGCCCGGCGTGCCCGAATCACCACCGGCGAGGATCGCCTCCCGGTCGTTGAGCGAGAAGCCCCCCTGCCGCTGCGAGCCCGTGTGGCATTTGCCACACTTGGCCCGGAGAATCGGCACGACCTCGTGGGAGAAGTCGACCGCGGCGACAGATCCCGTGGCAAACGCCACGAGGGCCCCGACGATCGCTGCCGCGGCTGACTTACTTCTTGAACCGGGCATCGCTTTGGTTTCCTCGCGAGAGCGTGTAGGCGAGGAGATCGAGGACCTCCGCCTCATTGAGGGTGTCGAGGAGCCCCTTGGGCATCAGCGACTCCGCCGCCGGAATGATCTCGTCGATGTCCGCGCGGGGGATCTCGACGAACTTCGTCGCGTCTTCCGGATCGGTGACGACGACGACCTTCTCCGGCGACTCGTACACGATCCGGCCGGTGTGGGCCTTCCCCCCCTGGGTCGTGACGATGCTCCCCTTGTATTGGTCGGAGATCACCTTGCTCGGAACCACCATCGCTTCGATCATGTCCTTGAGCTGGAAGCGGCCGCCGGCCTGGGTGAGATCGGGGCCGGTCGAGCCGCCGTCGTCGCCGAAGCGGTGGCAGACGACGCACCGCGCCGCCGCAAAGGTGCGCTTGCCCCCCTCGAAGTCTCGCCCCGTGGCCAGCCCCTTCTCGGCCGATGCAAGGACATCATCGACCGACCAGGCCTTCCCCGGCCCAACCGGCTTCGGCAGTTGCGGCGGCACGTAGGCCTTGCGGGCGCCGATCGTCTCGAGGGCGAGCTTGTCGTTCTCCGAGAGGCCGACGAGGCTGTCGTTCTCGATGTTGACGAGGAACTTCCGGAAACTCGCGCCGCCGGCCCATTGCTGGGCACGGTTGAACCAGCCGTGGTAGCCCTTGCGGTCGTCGAGCGTCCAGGCATTTTTCTCGTTGACTGTCCGGAGGACATACGCGAAGTGGACCTGGAGGAGATCGCTGCGCTTCTCGAGGGCGTCGCGAACGGAGCTGCCGTAGCCGGCATTCCGCGTGATCAGCTGCCGCAGCTCCTCTTCGTTGGGGGCGAGGTTGGTGGCGCCGGCCGACTTCGACGGCTCGGCCATGAGGCCGACGAGTTGTGTCACGATCCCCGGGGCACGAACGGCAACAAGCAGGCTCGAGAGCTCGCGGTCGAGATCGAAGGATCCCGAGGGAAACAGCGGCGCGAGCTTGGCGGCGATCTTCTCCTTCGCCTCCGCCGACGGGTCGCCAAGCCGGATCATCGCGAGCTGATAGGCGCGGACGAGATCGATCTTCCCGGCGGTATCGAGCTTGGTCAGGTCGACGCCATCGAGGGTGGATAGCACCACCGGCTGCATCGCCGGCTCCCCCTGGCGGGCGACGGCGATCGCCGCGTGGATCCGGGCGAGCGGATTGGAGATCGAGAACGCCTGGGCAGTCCAGGCCTCGAGCGGCTGGTGCTCGAGCGCGATCCTGGCGGCGTAGCGGATGAAGCGGTCGGGATTGGCAAGCTGCGGGAGCGCCGCGGCGACGGCCGCCTTCGTGTCGGCCCCCTTCACGTGAAATGCCTCGAGCGCCTGGCGAGCCTTGCGGCTCTCGGCTCCGGCGGTCGACTTGGCATCGACCGGGGCGGTCGATTCCTTGCCGACGTAGGTCACCCGGTAGAGCTCACCTTGGCCGCCACGGCCACCGACGGTGAAGTAGACGGCCCCATCCTGGCCGATCGTCATGTCGGTGAGCGGGAGCGGCGTCCGCGAGACGAACTCCTCCTTCTCGCCTTTGTAGGTCGAGCCGTCGGGCGTGAGGTGGATCGCGTACATCGTCCCGAACGTCCAGTCGCAGATGAAGAACGCTTTTTGATATTTGGCGGGGAACTTCGCGCCGTAGCCGAAGGAGGCGCCGACCGGCGAGCCGGGGCCGATGTCGACGAGCGCCGGGAGGCTGTCGGGAAGCGCCGGCGACCACTTGCCGGCACCGGAACGCCAGCCGAGTTCGCTGCCGCTCGTGGCATGGTTGACACGCGTCGGTCGATACCACGGCGAACCGAAGTCCCACTCCATGTCGGCGTCGTAGACGAACATCTCGCCGTCAGCGTTGAAGGCGAAGTCGTAGGGATTGCGGTAGCCGCCGGTCCAGATTTCCCACGATTTGCCATCGGGATCGGTGCTGACGACATAGCCGCCCGGCGCGAGGATCCCGACGGCATGGCCCCCGGCGTCCCAGAGACGCGTGATGAGGAGATCTTCGTCCCAGTTGGCGGGCAGGCGGCTCGACGCCTCCGGGGGAAGCTCGACACGGCGCTGATTGGGGCGGATGCCACCGAGCGTCTGCGGCTCGGTGATGTTCTTCACCGCAAACGGCGGGAGGGTGTGGTTGCCGCAGATGATGAACAGCTTCTTGCCATCGGGGGAGAGACGGATGGCATGGGGCCCATGCTCCCCGCCCCCTTCGAACGTGCGGAGCTTCTCGACATGATCGAGGATGTCGTCGCCGTTGGAATCGGTGGCGCGGTAGAGGCCGCTCCCCGGGCCGCCGTTGCAGACGACGTAGAGGGCGTCGAACGCCCACAGGAGCCCCTGGGCACCCGACAGCGCGACCGGGATCTTCTCGACGACCGTCGGCTTCGAGCCGTCGAGGGGCGCTGGCGTGATCCGCACGAGCCCCTTGTCGCCTTGGTCGCTGGCGATCAGCCGACCCTTCGGATCGGTCGTGAGGCAGACCCACGAGCCGAGCACGTCTTGAGGCACGGTGAACAGCTTTTCAACTTGGAAGCCGGGGAGGAGATTGAAGGGCTGCGCCGTAGCGGCCCGGGCCTGGCCGGCGAGGGCGTCCCTCCACGGGCCTTCCCCGGCCTTGGCGACGACGCGGACGGCGACCGCCTCGGTCGGCTTGCCGGCCGGCGCGCCCTTCCAGGAGGAGTCGCTCGAGATCACCCGCTCGCTGCCGTCGGCGGCGGTGAGGACGAGCCGGCAGGAGAATCCGGCCGGGCCCCCTTCATTGCCGACGATGGCGACCAGTTCGTTGTCGCCGGCCTTCAGATCTTGTGTGAGGTCGACGGCGACGGGGTTTTCCCAGGATTCGCCCTTGGCGATCTCTTTGCCGTTGAGGAGGAGCGTCATCCGATTGTCGGCCGTGGCGGTGAGGATTCCCTTCTTGGCCCCGCCGGCAAACGACTTGGAGAGCCGGTAGTCACCGTCGTCGCTCGGGCCCCAGATCCAGTCGGCGAGCCCCTTGGTCACCGCGGGCACCTCGGCGGCGGCGCCGCCGGCGGGCTGCTTCTCGGGAAGCTGCTCCCAGCGCTCGGCGGCGGCGCCAACGCGAAGACCGAAGCCGGGGAGCATGAGGAGCGAGCCGAGGAGGCACGCGGCAGCAGGACGGAATGGCATGGAAGGCACTCGCGACGGGGGTGACACTTGCGACGGACAGGCCGGAAACGGTCAGCGCACGGCTCCACCCGGACGGCGCTGGAATCACCCATGATAGTCACCGGGGGATCGTCGTTGAAACAGCGAACGGGCGGGGCGGAAGGCCCTCCCTTGGCACGAGATGGACGGCCGGCACCTTCACCGCCGCCAGCACGCGCTCACCCGGGAGGAGCGCAAGCTCCTCGGCGGCAGCCCTGGTGACCAGCGCCGTGAGTTCGAAGCCGGCATCGAGGCCGACGCGGACAAGCGGCCCCTCGGGGACCACGAACCGCACCGTGGCGGGGAAGCGGTTGCGGGCGCTCAAGCCCCCGTCGGCGTGCCGCAGAAGGACCACCTCTTCGGCGCGGAGGCAGACATGGACGAGCCGGCAGTCGTCGGGCAGCGCCACGGCGGTGAGCCGCACGCCGGCGACATCGACCGTCGCCAGCCCCCCTTCGACCGCGATCACCTCGCCGCAGAGGATTGATTCGGTGCCGACGATCCGCGCCACGCGCGCATCGGCTGGCCTGCTGAAGACCTCGGCGACCGTGCCGGTCTGGAGCACCCTCCCCTCCTCCATGACGACGATTCCGTCGCCGAGCGCCAGGGCCTCGGTGTGGTCGTGGGTGACGAGGACGACCGGCAGCCCTGTCTCGACAAGCCAGCGCCGCAGTCCCGGCCTCAAGCGAGCGCGAAGGGGCGCGTCGAGCGCCGAGAGCGGCTCGTCGAGGAGGAGGAGCTGTGGCTGGCGCACGAGCGCCCGTGCCAGCGCCACGCGCTGCTGCTGGCCGCCGGAGAGCGTCGCCGGCATTCGCCGCGCGAGGCTGTCGAGATCGAAGCGGCGGAGGGCCACGGAGACGCGCTCGGCACGCTCCGCCGTGGGGAGGCGACGGAGGGCGTAGCTGACGTTTCCGGCAACGTCGAGCCAGGGGAAGAGGGAGAGATCTTGGCCGAGCATCCCGATATCGCGCGACTGCGGCGGCAGATCGATGCCCCGCTCGGCGTCGAACCACGGGACGCCGTCGAATGCGATCCTCCCCGTCGTCGGCCGGTCGAGGCCAGCGAGCGCCCGGAGGACCGTCGTCTTGCCGCACCCCGAAGGGCCGTAGAGGACGACGACGCCGCCGCCGGTCTCGACGTGGCCGTCGATCGTCGTGCCGGAGCGATGGCGGACGGTGAAGGAGGCAACGAGCCTCTGTCCGGGCTGGCTCATTGGCCCGTCCCCTTCTCCGCCGGCCGCCGCGCGAGCCGTTGCACGGTGACCAGCGTCACAAGTGCCACGGCGACAAGCACCGCGGCCGTCCGTGCCGCCGAGGCATGATCGAGCGCCTGGACGTCGTCGTAGAGCGCCACCGAGAGGGTGCGGGTGACACCGGGGATGTTGCCACCGATCATGAGGACGACGCCGAACTCCCCGACGACGTGGGCGAAGGTCATCACCAGGCCGGTGACGATGCCCGGCCAGCAGGCGGGAAGGACGACGCGGAGCATCGTCGCGAGGCGCGACTCCCCCAGGCACCAGGAGGCTTCGATGAGCCGGCGGTCGAGCGCGGCGAAGGCCGTCGTGAACGGCCCGATCGCATAGGGGAGATTCATGAGCACCGCGGCGAGGAGGATGCCGCTGAACGTGAACGGGAGCGTGCCCCCGGTGAGCCCCCCCCAGAGTCGGCCGAGGACGCTCTGCGGGGCGGTGGCCACGAGGAGAAAGAAACCGGCCACGGTCGGCGGGAGCACCAGCGGCAGCGTGCAGACCGCCTCGACGAGGCCGCGGAGGCCGGTGCCGCGGCGGTGCGGCGCGGCGAGCCACCAGGCCAGCGGCAGGCCGACGGCGGCGAGGAGGAGCGTCGTCGTGGTGGCGAGCGAAAACGTGAGCCAGGCGGCGGTGACGTCCAAAGGGGGGAGATCCTCTCTCGTCACGGCACCGCGGGAAACTCGAACCCGTAGCGCGCGAGGATCGCGCGACCGGCTGGCGCGAGGAGAAAGTCGCGGAAGGCCACCGTCGCCTCGCGGTCGATCGCGCGGGCATGGATCGCGCCACCGTGGCGGATCGGCGGGTGGGCATCGGCCGGGACAACCCAGAAGCGGCCGCGCTCCACGAGCCTCGTGCCCTTCGCCAGCGCCATCGGCAAGATCCCCACCTCCGCCGCCCCGCTCTCGACATACTGGGCCGCCTGCGCCGCGCTCTCGCCGACGGCGAGCTTCTCTTTCACGCGATCGTGGAGCCCGAGATGCTCGAGCGCCGCGACAGCCGCCCGGCCATACGGGGCGTGGACCGGATTGGCGATCGCGACGCGGCGCACGGAAGGGTCGAGGAGCGCCTCGCCGCCGAGCTTGCTGACGTCGATCGGCGACTCGTTGCGCACCCAGATGACGAGCCGGCCGTGGCCGCTCTCGAAGACATCAGCCTCGGCGGCGAGGCCGGCCGCGGCGAGGTCGTGGGCGTAGGCGACGTCGGCGGAGAGGTAGAGATCGGTCTCGAGGCCGCTTTTGAGCTGGGACAGGAGCGTTCCCGAAGCACCGAACGTGGGGAGGAGGTCGAAGTTGGGATGCTCGACCTGAAAGGCATCGGTGAGGGCGTCGAGGCAGGACCGCAGGTCGGTGGCGGCGGCGACACGGATCTTCGTCGGCGCCCGCGCCACCCGCGGCGGCGTCGGCTTCGTGCAGCCGAAGAGGATGGTCACGCTGACGGCGACGAGGAGGGCCGTGACGGCGCCGGGATCGCGGCGGCCCGGTTGACGATGGCAGGAGGGACGGAACATGCCTTCATCTTAGTCATCCCGACGGGGCGCTGCCGAAGGCCATGGAGGGCTTCGTTCACGATACAGCTAGTACCACACCCCGCCGCGGACCATGAAGGTGTTGCCGGGGTGGGCGGTCGGGGTGACGGAGTCGTAGTACTGCACGGTGCGGCCGAAGACGTAGCCGGTCTCGAGCCGCCACGAGATCCCCAGATCGGCCGGCTTCCGTTCCCAGCCGGCGATGAGCCGATAGTCGCGGATCACGACCACCTCGTCGGCGCCGGTCGCCGATTGCATCGCCCACTGATTGCCGCCGAACTCCGCTGCGAGATAGCTCCAGTGGGCGGCGCGGGGGTGCTCGGCGAAGCGCCAGGCGAGCCGGGGGCGCGGGAAGATGAGCTCGAAGCGCTTGTCGTCGGCCGGGGTCCAGACGAGGCCGCCGGCCGGGAGGATGTTGACGTCGTAGCGGTCGAGGTAGATCAGACCGGCGACGACGCGGAGATTGTCGGTCGCCTCCCAGGCGCCGAAACCGTGGCCGGTGATCCGCAAGGCCTGCGAAGAATCGTTGTGGAAGTCGCTGTACCAGCCGGGGGCGACGGCCAGATCGACGCCGAGGCGCTTGCCGATCTTGCGTAGCCAGCGCGCCTGGATGTAGCCCTCGTAGAGCTCGCTCGGGAGGTCGACCCCGTCCGGGGCGTCGACGAGCGTGCCGCTGAAGCCGGGGGTGATGAGAAGCGGCGAGTCGACCGTCGGCGCCGGCAGGCCGAGCGTCACCCACTTCTCGAGGACCGTCAGCCCGAGGCCATCGCTGCCGAGCTTGGGGAGCTCGGTCACGGTGTAGATCGCCTGCTGGAGCATCCCCGGCTTCGCTCCTGGGGGAAGCTTCCGCCCGGCCGGCGGTTCGAACTCCTGCCGCGGCTGTCCCGGCGGCGCCAAGTCGTCGGGGAGGAGGGGCTCCTGGAGATCCTGCGGATCGCCGATCGCGGCCAGGCGGACGCGGCCGGGAAGGAGCTCCTCCACCGACGGCAGCGGCACCGGGACATCGATCCAGCCCGCCTCGTCGTCGATCGTCGCCGGAAGCGGAAGCGGGGGTGGCGCGTCGTCGGCGACCGCCGGCGCTGCCATCGAGAGCGCGACGAGGAGCAGGAGTGTGGAGACGTGCAGGTGCAAGCGGTGATCTCCGGGCTCTGGGCCCGTCAGTAGGCGAGGCCGAGACGGATCATCCAGGTGTCGTCGAGATCCTGGATCTGCGGGGGGCCGTCGACGAAGAACAGCTGCCGGTAGAAGACGTAGCCGACCTCGAGGTGGCCGGCGAGGCCCTGCGGCGTCTTCGGCACGAGCTCGCCGCCGAAAACGATGCGGATATCGTTGTAGTCGAAGGGGGAGATCTGCCCGGTGGAGCGGCGGAAGGTCCAGGCGCCACCGCCGTACTCCCCCGCCACGTAGCCCCACAGCGAGCGGTTGGCCACCTCGCTGAAACGCCAGGCCGCCTTCGGGGTGGGGAAGAGGATGTCGTAGCGGGCGTTGGCGTTGGGCACCCAGGTCATGCCGACGACGGGGAGGAGCTTCACCTGGTTGCGGTCGAGGTAGACGATCCCCGCCTTGCCCTGCATCGTCGGCGTCAGCTGGAGCGTGCCGACGGCCCGCCCCATGATGCGCCAGCTCTGCGACACCATCACGTCCCAGTTGGTGTAGACGCCGGTCCGGATGCCGAGCTCGGCACCGAACAGCGGCGTGAACTGCGGATTCCAGGCCGCGTCGATGAAGACGTCGTACGTGCTCGGGGGCAGGTCGGCGAGCATCGTCGACGTCGTCTGCGGCCCGTCCCAGAGCTGGAGGCCGAATCCCGGAGTGATGAGGAGGGGCGCGTGGTTGAGATTGGCCTGCGAGTTGTGGAAAAACGGGATTGCGAACGTGGCGGTGGTGTCGAGTTCGTTCACCCCGACGCTCGTGCCGTCGCCGCTGCCATAGAGATAGGCCCAGCTCCCGCGCACCCCCTGGAAGACGCGCATCGTCTGCTGCATCGTCGGGCTGGCCATGATCGTCTGCGGCGAGAAGGCCGATGCCGGAGAGCCTCCCGGCGGGGCGCCGTAGGGCGCCTGCTGGGGGACCAACGACGGCGCCGCGGTCGAGTAGCCCGGATAGCCCGGCTGACCGGAGAGTGCGGAGGGGGCCCAGTTGCCGGTCTGCGGCGCGGCCGCGGGGAGCTGCGTTCCCTGGGGTGAGTAAGGATCCCACTGGGTTGGCGGCGGGGCGAGATACTGCACCTGCATGACCCGGTCGAGCTGCGACGACGGGGGCGTGGGGAGCGACACTGTCTGCCCGTCCGTGACCGACGGCCCGAAACCGAGCGCGCAGAGGAGCGCCGCAGTCAGGCTCCGCACGGCGACACGGATCGGAAAGCGCACGGATCGGTCCCTTGCGGACAAAAAATGGTGATGAAATGGAGGGAAGACTGCCGACAGCCCGGGGGGGTACCACGCCGTGCGCCGCAGGGTCAAGGTCGTACGCCGGTCTGAGCCGGGGCTTCGGGGGGACTGCCGCTTCCGAGGAGAACTGGGTAAAGAGGGAACGGCTTTCGTCCCCTTTTCAGGCGCCGTCCGCAAGGAATCCCCCGTGTCGCTCCCTTCCCCCGACGCCCCCGGGCCCCGATCCGCGGCCGGCGGTGTCGATCCCGAGACGTTCAATCGCGCTGCGGTGGAGCGTGCCACCGGGCTGGCTGCGATCGAAGTCCTCGCCGAGGTGACCTCGACGATGGAACGGGCCCGGAGCTTGGCCGCCGAACCGGGCGTGGCCCTGCCGCTGGCCGTTCTCGCCGACCGACAGACCGCCGGCCGGGGGCGGCGCGGGGCGGGATGGTGGCAGGCGCCGGGGAGCCTGGCGACGAGTCTCGTCGTCGATGCCTCCCGCGTGGTGGAGTCGCCAAGCGCGCGCGTCACGCCGCTGTGGTCGCTCGCTTGCGGCGTGGCGCTCGCCGAGAGCCTCACGCTCCTCGAGCCTTCGGTCGCGGCGCGGGTCCGCTGGCCCAACGACGTCGTCGTCGGCGGTCGGAAGCTGGCCGGTATCCTCGTCGAGACCGCCCCGGGGGGGCGGGTGATCTTCGGCGTCGGCGTGAACACCACCGGATCAGCCGCAGACGCGCCCGAGAGCCTGCGCGGCCGGGTCGGCACGCTCCCCGACATCACCGGCCGGACATTGCCGCGGAGTCGACTCCTCGGCGCCTTCGTCCCCCGGCTGTTCTCGCTGCTCGGCGAGACGTCGCGCGATCCGGGGGTGCTCGTGGAACGATACCGGCCGCTGTGCAGCCTCGTCGGCACGGTCGTCACGGTGCACCGCGACGACGGCCACCGTCTCGTCGGTGTCTGTCACGGGATCGATGCCGATGGGGCGCTCGTCCTCGACACCGCGGCCGGCATGGTGCACCTCGTGTCGGGAAGCCTCACTGATCCGGCCGACGTCTGGCGGGGCGCGACCGCCTGACCACGGCGGCCTTCGCTTTGCCTTGCCGGGAGCGATGCCCTCCCGTGCGCAGCGCTACGACACACACCTCGCGGCCGCCGGTGGAGAGCTGCCGGGCCCGCGGCGTGAATCCCCAGCAGCGGAATTGCCCGAGCCATGCATCGAGGCCCGCGGCCCGCGACCAGTCGGGAATCTTGAGGGTGGCGATGATCCCGCCGGCCCGCGACCCGGGCGCGGTGACGACGCGACCGATCGCCTCGAGGGTGCTCGTCGGATCGATGTTCATGTCGGCCACGACCCACTCGAAGCCGCGCAGGTCGCGCAGCGGCACGTCCCTGGCGCGCTTCCGCCATTGCGTGAAGCCGGGGATCGCCGCGACCACCGGATCGACGAGCGCCGGATCGATGCCGACGACTTCGAGGCCACTCTCGAGGAGTCGCTGGCAGGCACCGCCAGGGGAAGCTCCGAGTTCGCAGACGTGTTGCCCTTCGCGAAACTCGACACCGAAGCTCGCGATCGCTTCGTCGAGCTTGAGCCACGCCCGCGACACCTTGTCGCCGGGAAGGGGACGCGGATAGAGGCCCCCCGGCCAGCAGGTCGACGGCGCCTGGGCCCGGTGCCACCCGATCCACCAGCGATCGTCGCCGTCGGAGAGGCAGTCAAGGACGAGATCTCCCGGACGGGCGATGCCGAGCGTCGCCTCCGGGAAGGCCGCGGCGAGCCCTGCGGCCGTGGCCAGACGGGGCATGTCGGCGACGACGTCGGCCGCGGCGAGGGCCCGGAGATCGCGCGGATAAAGATGGACAGCATCAAACCGCGCGGTGGGGAGGCGCTCGCGGAGGGCCGTGAGCCTTCCGGCGTCATCCTCCCAACGGATCTGGCCGTAGCACCGGAAGAGCGTGCGGGCGACGACGATTTGATCGCGAACGCGATCGAGTTCGGCGGGGCTCGGGTCGAGGCCGGGAGGGAGGCGGAAGGTGACGACCCCCCGCCGCCAGGCGCCGCGGGTCGATCCGGGCAGGGCCTGCGCCATTCTGGCGGCGACGATATCCTCGGCGCCGGCCTGGCAGGCGACGAGAAGATACTCACCACGTGGTTCGGGGTCGTTCATCCGGCCACTATGGCCTGAGAACGGGCCGGACGGAAGCGGCCGCACCGGAAAAGTTGGGGACGGGCGCAAAAATCAGGCCGGCCCGGGCGCCCAAGGGCCCGGGCCGGCCTTTCTCGTCTGGTCAGGAAGGGTTCCCGGCTCGGTGCCCGCTCGCACGGCCTGAGGCCGCGTCGCGGATCGTCGCCGGGAAGGAATTACTTCTTGCCCTTCTTCTTGGCGACCTTCTTGGCAGCCTTCTTCTTCTTCTTCGCCATGGTGATGGCTCCTAGCGTCGAGCACCCGAACTCAAACCTTCGACCGATCCCTCGGGCACTCTGTTGAAGGGATCGGACGACGTACCGGAAACGAATCCGATTGAATGGTCTCGTCGGACCCCGAATCGGCGGGTCGACAATGACGCCTTGATCGCATCACTGTGTGTGTTGTGAAGGATTGCGCCGAAAACTGTCAAGAGAAAATCGTGGAGAAGTCACGATTTTTTTCGGCGGGCTGTCGTCATCGACCGTCGCGCATCGAACGCAGCGCTGTCGTGGAGCGCGTCAGCGACGCGGTTCGGCTCGCTTCACGCGAGTGATTCGATCCATGCATCGAGCATGGCGCACTGCTTGGCGAAATCCTGTTCCTCGACACCGAGAGGGCTCTTGAAGAACGGCGCCAAGCCACGCAGCATCCCTTGCTCGCCGCCGCGCCAGGCACGCTCGGTGAGACGTACCAGATCGATGACCAGCGGCGCGGCGAGGATCGAATCGCAACCCTGCCAGGTGAACTGGAACGTCATCGGCGTGCCGAGGAAGCCGCGGAAGTGGACATGGTCCCAGGCCGTCTTCCAGTCGCCCAAGGATCGGATGTACTCGATCGAGACGTGGGTCTGCGGGGGGTAGCCGAGGATCGAGGCGAGAAGGTGATCCTTGCTGCGCACCTTGGCGGCCTTGTTGCGCGGATCGTCGAGCACCTTGCCGTCCATGTTGCCGAAGATGTTGTGCCCCACCCAGCTCATCACCTCGAGGTTGCGGGCGGCGAACATCGGCGCGAGGACGCTTTTGAGGAGCGTCTCGCCGGTCTTGCCGTCGCAGCCGGCGTGGGGCAGGCCGCGCTCGAGGGCCAGTTCGCACAGGGCCGGCGGCGTCGAGCCGGTGGACGGGGTGAAGTTGACGTACGACGCGCCGGCCTCGAAGGCAGCTACGGCATAGAGGCTGCTCGCCGGCAGGGGGCAGGCAGCGGCATCGCCGAGAAGCGAGGCGACCTCGCTCCAGCGTTCGGGAATCGGGCGGCCGGCCGGTGGCTCGGTGGAGGCGACGTTCACGACGACGACGTGCTGGAGATGGTCGTGGGCCGCAAAGGCTTCGATGTCGGCGCGGATCCGGTCGATCGCCTGCCGAGGGGTCTCGACGACATTCGCGACCGAAGGATCGGCCAGCTCGCGGATTTTGTCCCCCGCGGCGACGACGGTGCCCGGACGGAGCCGCTGCTCGATGGCGGCGAAGGAGTCGGCGGCGGCATCGAGTACGTCCGGGGTGATCGCCCGACTCTCGACCCACATCCGCCGCGCCTCGTCGGCGAGGTGGCCGGGGCGGATGTCGTGGCCGCCGATGACGATCTCGTCGAAGCCGACCAGATCGAGCGGCGCACAGTGGGAAAGCGCCGTTACCAGGCCGTGCGGCTCGGTCGCGCCGCGGGCCAGGGCCGCCAGACCGGTGATCACGGTCGTCGCCACGCCCCCTTTGGCGCCGATGAGCCACAGCCCCGTGCGGCCGCGAGTGCGGCCGGCGGGATCGGATTCGGATCGGGTGGACGAACGGCCGTGAGGGGCTGCCATGGCTGGGTGCATTCCTGGGGTCGGAGGAGCGTCGCGGCTCCTGGGAAACAGTCACCGCGGTGGTATCATGCACGACGCGCCGACAGCACGCAAAACGTGCCGCGTTTCCCCCCTCCTATCGGCTCCCCCCCCGCACCCTCTCCACCCGCATGTCCCACTCTTCGCCATCGTCCTCCGCTCGCCGCTCCCCTCTCGCCCTCGCCACGCGCATGCACGCGCTCGAGCCCTCCGCCACGCTCGCCATGGCGGCGCGGGCCCAGGCGCTGGCCGCCTCGGGGGTCGACGTCATCGATCTGTCGGTCGGCGAGCCCGACTTCCCCACCCCCGAGCACATCTGCCGGGCCGCCGAGGCGGCGATCCGTGCCGGGAAGACGAAGTACACGCCGGCGGCCGGCATTCCCGATCTCCGCAAGGCGGTGGCCGCCGACTACACCCGCCGCAGTGGCATGAGTGTGACGCCGGCGCAGGTGGTCGTCTCCAACGGCGCCAAGCACTCGCTCCACAACGTTTTCACGGCGCTCCTCGACGAGGGGGATGAGGTGATCGTCCCCGCTCCGTATTGGGTGAGCTACGCGGAGCTCATCAAGCTCGCCGGGGCGAAGCCGGTGATTCTCCCGACACGCCTCGAGGATGATTTCAAGCTCCGCCCCGAGGCCCTCCGTGCCGCGCTCACTCCGGCGACGCGGATGCTCCTCCTCTGCTCGCCGAGCAATCCCACCGGTGTGGTCTACACCGCTGACGAGCTGGGAGGCCTCGCCGACGTCGCCATTGAAGCCAACCTCTCGGTCGTCGCCGACGAGATCTACGACCAGCTCGTGTTCGACGGTCGCCAGGCCGTCTCGTTCCCCACCCTCCGCCCCGGCCTTGGCGACCGCACCGTCGTCGTGGCCGGTGTCAGCAAGACCTACTCGATGACCGGCTGGCGGATCGGGTGGACGATCTGCCCCGAGCCACTCTCCAAGGCGATCGGCAATCTCCAGAGCCAGGAGACGAGCAATCCCTGCAGCGTCAGCCAGCACGCCGCGGTCGCGGCCCTGACCGGCCCGCAGGAATGCGTCGCCACGATGAACGCCGCCTTCCAGGTCCGCCGCGATCTCGTCGCAGCGCGGCTCCGGGCAATCCCCGGCGTTCGCATCCCCGACATCGGCGGCGCCTTCTATGCCTTCTTCGACATCAGCCCGATCCTCGCCCGCGGTGCCAACGGGATCACGACAAGCGCCGCCTGGTGCGAGGCGCTCCTCGAGAAGGAGCACGTCGCGCTCGTGGCCGGGAGTGCCTTCGGCGCCGAGGGCAACGTGCGGATGAGCTTTGCGTCGAGCGAAGAGAAGCTCGAGCGCGGCCTCGACCGCATCGCCCGCTTCGTGGGAGCGTGACCTACCGCGGGCGATAAGGACCAACCCTCAACGCTCCCTAGCGAGGCTCTTCAGCGAGGGGTCGCCCGTGCTCCGAGAGCCGGCGTAGGATGCGAGCGCAGCCATGGAAGGCGGAGCGAAGCAGGCTCCGAGTGAACGGAGGCCACGAAGGCCGTAGTGAACTTCGGCTGGGGGCGCGGGCGACCCCGAAGCGACGTTTGAGTTCGAGTACCGGCCAGTCCGGCTCACTCAAGCTCGAGCGCGCGAAGGTCGCGAAACTCCACCTTCATCGTCAGCCCGCCGTGGATCTGGAGTCCGATCGGGGCCGGGTCGGCGTATTTCGGCGACGTGTACTGCGACACCGGCTCGCCGTTGAGCCAGACGGTGAACGTGTCCCCTCGGGCGCGGATCCGGATCCGGTTCCAATCTCCCGGCTTGAGCAACTCGCCGGCGCGCTTCGCCTGCGCCTCTTCCGGATAGTTGCCGACGTAGAACGAGCAGGTCATGTCGCGCTTGAGGCTGCGCGAGACGCCGATCTGGAGTTGCAACTCCGGCTTGCGGAGCATGAATCCACTGTCGATCTCCCCCTCGAAGCGAACCTCTCCTTCGAGGATCACATCGCCGTAGGCTTTCTCGGTGTAGAGCATCGAGCCCTTCTTCTCGGCATCGTTCTCGCCGACGAGGATTCCATCGACGACCTTCCAATGGGATTCGGCGGGGGGAGTCCAGCCGGTGAGATCCCGACCGTTGAAGATCGGCGGCAGGCTCGACGTCGCCGGGATTTCCTCGGCGCGGAGGACGGTTGCAGCCGTCGCCAGGGCCATGATGACAGTGAGGAGGACGGCCAAGGCGCGGGGGAGCGGCGTGGGCACGGGGCGATCTCCGGCGAACGGTGGGCGGCAGGACAAGAGGCGCCGGGACGAGCCCGCGCGGCGGGAAGTATAGACTCGTCTCCGTGGCTCGATCGATGTGGATGCCGGATGGATGGAGCGGGGCGATGATCGACTCGACAGCTGCGATCGTGCTCGCCGGCGGACGTTCGTCGCGATTGGCGAGCGCCGGGATCGTCCCCCCCGGCGGCAAGGCCGGCCTCGTGCTCGCCGGCGCGACGCTCCTCGAACGGGTCTGTGGCCGGGTGGGGCGGGTGGCGCGGAGGATCGTCGTCGTGGCGGCGCCGGGGCAGGTCGTTCCTGCCCTGCCGATCGACGTTGAGGTGGTGCGTGACAGCGCCCCTGGGACAGGGCCTTTGGCGGGGATCGCCGATGGGCTGCGGGCCCTCGGCGGTGACGCGGCGGCGGTGCTTGTCGTGTCGTGCGACGTGCCGCTGGTCAGTCCGGAGGTCCTCAGGGTCTTGCGCGGGGGGCTGATGGGCGGGGCGGGAGCGCCGCTGTGGGTGGTGCCGGAGGTGGGTGGCCATCTTCAGGGGCTCGTGTCGGCGATGCGGCCGGCGGCCTTGGAGGCGATCGAGGCCCATCTCGCGGCCGGCCGGCGCGGTCCGCGGTCGCTTCTGGAAAGCCTCGCCAAGGCGGGCAGGGCGATCGTCATTCCTGAAGAGAGATTCCGCCCGGTCGATCCGGGGTTGCAGAGCTTCCGCGACCTCGACACGCCACGGGACTTGGAGGACTTGGGGGATTTCCTGGCAATCGAGGGGGAAAGCTGACCTACGGGAAACCAGGGGGGCACTCCTATACTCCCCCCCATGGCGACGCGAAACACCCGAGCGCATGAGGCTGACGGGCGCCCGCGGGGCCGCCGGGCCCTCCGCTGGGTGGTGGTCCTGGCGGCGATCGGCGCTGCGGTCTGGTTCGCGCCGGTCGCGGCGGTGAGGACGCCGCTGCGCGATTGGCCGCTGACGCTCGCGCTCGCCGGCATCGACGGGGGAATCTCGAGCCGGGCCGCCACCTGGAATTGGCTCGGGGCGATCGAGTACCGCGACGTCATGCTCGTCGACCGCGGTGGCCGACCGGTGGCTGCCGCGCGGCGGATGATCCTCGACCGCGGACTGTTGCAACTCCTCGTCGACCGCAGCGATCTGGGGACGGTGCGGCTGGTCGGAGGAGAAGCGCTGGTCGAGGTGCGCCGCGGAGGGAGTGGCTTCGAGGATATTCTCGCCCCCTGGATCGCGGCGGCCTCGCGGGCCGAAACGACTCCGTCGCTCGAACTCGAAGTCGTCGATGCCTCGGTCGAAGTCGTCGATGCCGAACGGGACGACGCCTGGCGGATCACGGAACTGATCGCGGCCGGCAGCCTCCGGCCCGGGGCGACGCTGGCGGGATGGACGCTTGCCGGACGGGTCGTGCACACCGGGGCGCCAAAGCGCGATCTCGCGGCAGCCTTCGCCACGCCGCCGACCGGGCCGAAGGACGCACCCGCACCGTCGCGGCTCGACCGGACGACGATCGTTACCGCGGCCACCGCGAGCCTGGCGCGGGCCGGCGGCTGGTCGATCTCCTCCCCGAACGACCCCGGCGTGCCGACGCCCCGCGCGCTGGCCGTGGCGGGCAACGGGGTGCCGCTCGATCTCACCAGGGTCGTTGCCGCGAGATTCGATCTTCCGCGCGTGCTCGAGGGGACGGCCGACGTCCGTCTCGACATCCAACTTCCTGCCGGCAGCGCTGCAGGCCACGGGCTGCGTGTCGCCGGGCGCATCGACGGCGCCCGGCTCGCCGTCTGCCGCGCCGACACGCTCGAGCGACTGGTGGCCCTCGACCGTTGGGAAGCGCCCCTCGACGTCTCGATGGACGGGACGACCGTCACGCTCCGGGATTGCCGGATCGAGTCGCCCCTGTTCCGGGCAGAGGCATCGGGGCGGATCGGTCTGCCCCAGGGGACTGCCTGGGAGTGGGCAGAGATGCTCATCGGCGACGACTTCGCGCTGGCCGTCGACATCGACCTCGCTGCAGCGTCGCGGAGCGTCAGTGGCGGATTGCATGTCCGTCCCGATGTCCGGGTCGCCGGAGGACAGTTGCAGATCGCCGCGGCCGGACGGGCCGAGGGGACGGAGCGTGTCCTCGAGGTTCGCGTCGGAGCGCGGGATCTGGAGGTCACCCAGGGCACTCGGCAACTGCGCTGGCCGGAGCCTTTCGTCGGCTGGCTGCGCTCGCGGCGGGGAGCCGGACGCGGCGATCGGCTCCGGGTGGAGGAGGCGCGTTTGGCGACGTCGGCCTTCGAGGTGTCGGCGTCGGGCACGACCGAGTCATCCGACCTCCAGTGGACCGCCGATCTCGGGCGTCTGGTCGCGGATGCCGGCGAGATCCTCGATCTTCATGGTGTCGATCTCGCCGGGACGACGCGTGGTCGGGCCACGCTCGAGCGGGCGCCGGCCAACGGCGCGGCGACCGCCTCGCTCACTGGCAGCGTGACCGGCTTCCGGTGGCTCGTGGCCGGTCGGCCCGACTGGATCGACGAGGAGATCACGATCGACGCCTCGGCGGCCGGCTCGGTGGCCGATGGCACGATGGTCATCGACACGGCGCGCTCGGAGTGCGCCGCGGCCGGCGACCGCCTTGAAGTGACCGTGGCCGGCGGGGCGCTGGTCGATCCTTCGCTCCTGCCGTCATTGATCGGCCTGGCGCGGCGGGGCGGAACATGGCTGCGGCCGGCGCCGACGTCGACGGGAATCTCGGTCGATTGGTCGCTGCAGGGGGATCTGGCCCGCTGGCAGGCGCGGCTCGTGGCGCTCCTCGGGGATGCGGCCCTCCCGGCGACGCGGCTCGGCGGCACGGTGGAGGCCTCGGCATCGCTTGCGGCCCACGGCGAGTTGTGGCAAGTGACGCGCGCTGGAGCGGAAGTCGAGGAACTCGAAATCGACCGTGGGCGAATCGTCGAGCCGAGATTGGTCGCCACGGCGGCCGGCACGATCGATGCGACGAGCGGCAGGGTCGACATCTCCTCCGCCGAGGTGCTGACGGCGAGCCTCTCGCTCCGCACCGGTGGACTGACAATCCTCCCTCCGCCATCCGACCGGCCGGCGGCGAGCGGGGCCCGGCGGCCCTGGGATGATCCGGGCCGCTGCCGTGGACGCGTCCAGTGGCAGTGCGATATCGGGAGGACGGCGTCGTGGATTGTCGATCCGGTGACCGTCGATCGCTGGCCGGCGGCGGGGCGCGTGTGGGGAACGATCGATCTCCAGGAGACGCCGGCGGGGCTCAATCTCCTCGTCGATGCCACCGGCAACCAACTCACCCTCTCGACCACCGCAGACCCGCGGTCGACGGCGCCGATCGATCCCATGGGAGCGGCGGCGCGCGAGGTGTGGGCGGAACCACGGGCCCGACTCCTCGTCGAGCTCACCCGCGCTCCGGTCGGCGATGCCGTGGCCATTAATCGCCTCGTGCTCGAGTCGTCGACGGTGGCGGCGGCGGCCGTGGGAACGGTCCATGACTGCTCGTCGCGCCCGCTCCTCGATGTTGGCGGCACGCTCAACTACGACTGGGGCATGCTCTCGCGGCTCCTCCTCCCCTGGACGGGAGGCAGGCTCGATCTCGCCGGAGGCGCGGCCCGGCCCTTCGCCCTGCGGGCGCCGGTCGAGCCGCTGATCCGGCTCGTCCTCGATGGCGTAACCCCCGGGGGACGCACGGGCGCCGACACGTCGGTGGTCGCGGCGAGCGACGACCCGGCGACGACGGAAGTTCCTCTCCCGGAGAACTGGCTGGCGAATGTCCGTGGCGGGGTGCGTGAGGCCGATCCCGAGAGGCCGGTGCGGGCGGCGCTGCCGGTGTCGCTCCAGCCTGCAGCGCGCAACGAGACGGCCGCGTGGCTGCGGAGCCTGTCGATCGACACGTCGACCACCTGGGCCACAGGGGCCCTCGAGGGGATGCAGCTCGAGGCCGGCGAGACGCCGCTGCGGCTCTTCGAGGGGCAGTTGGCCCTCGGGCCGTTCGACGTCGGCTTCGGTGGCGGCCGGCTCCGCGGCGCGCCGTGGGTGCAACTCCTTCCCGGCCCCGGCGAGCTCGTCGTGCCGAAGGGGAGGCTCGTCGAGCGGATGGTGCTCGCCGGGCCGCTCGCCGACCGGTGGATGAACTGGATGTTTCCGATCGTCGGCCGCTCGATGCGGACGCAGGGGGTGGTGAGCGTCGACGTGGCGGGGGCCCGGCTGCCGCTTTCCGATCCCTGGGCCGGGGATGCCGCCGGGGAGATGGTGTTTGAGAATCTCGAGGTGACCCCGGGGCCGCTGATGGCGCCGCTGGCGAATCTCGTCGCCAAGCTCCAGGCGGTCATCGATCCGCGGTTCGCGTTCGGCGACAAGGCGGTTCTCCTCCGTGTCCGCTCCGAGCCGGTTCGCGTCCGGCTCGCCGCGGGGCGTGCCTGGCACGACGGCCTCGTCATGGACATGGGTCAGCTCATGCTCCGCTCCGCCGGGAGCGTGGGGGCCGACGGATCGCTTGCGATGGTGGTCGAGATCGGCTTCCGTGGCGACCTCGTCGCCGGTGCGCCGCGGCTGGCCAAGCTCCTCCGGACACCGCTGGTGATCCCGCTCAAGGGAACGTCCGATCGGCCGCAATTCGACGCCGGCGCCATCGACGGCCTCATCGCCCGGATCGTCGACAACACCGCCGAGGGGATCATCAAGGACGGCTTCGAACGGGGCCTCGAGGGGCTCGAGGAACTGTTCGGCAATCCCCCCCCTGCGGCCCCCGCGCTCCCGCCGCGCCCCGCGCCTCAGGCACCGGCCGCGCCGGTTCTGCCGCCACTTCCCCCGGCAGCGGCGCCCGATGCACCTCTTTCGTTCCCGGCGGGCTGAAACCGGACCGTGACGCGGTTCGCCGAGCGGCCCAACGTCGCCCTCCGCGGCGATCGCTTCGGCAAGGGGCCGATCAGATCCCTGACCGCAGGGCGCCGTCGCGGCGGAGCCTCCGGTCAGTGGCGGCGATCAGCGCTTCCAGGCGGCGACGGTAGGCGTGGTGCTCGACCTCGAAGCGGTGCCGTGGGCTGTCGACGTAGTCGATGCCGGCGGGGCGGGGAATGCCGTCGCCCGGTCGGCTCCGCTTGCGATGGAGGAACGCCGCGGCGTGGGGCGAACGCTCCGTTGCCAGGGCCATCCGGGCGATGAGCTGCCCCTGGAGATCGGTGAGGCCCCATTGACCGCTGTCGGGCTGGATCAGTCCGCAGACGGCAATGTCGTCACGCGTGGGATGGAGCGTGTGGAGGAAGAGCCGCGGGGCGCCGTCGATGGGATGGAGGTGGGCGGAGTCGATGAAGGGCAGGGAGAGGACGTAGCCGGTGGCGCAGATCACGACATCGAACGATTCCCGCGAGCCGTCGGCAAACGTCGCCACGTCGCCTTTCAAAAGGCGCACGTCGCCGCGCGGCACGAGGGCGCCAGAGTCGATCCGGCCGAGGATCTCCGAGTTGATCACCGGATGGCTGTCCCAGAGCCGGTGATCGGGGCGGGGGAGCCCGTGTTTCCAGGAAAGACCGATCGCTCGGTCGATGGCGCGGAGGCTCACGAAGCGGCGCAGCCATGCCGGCGCTCCCATCGCCAGGAGCCGCTCGCCGCGGACATCGGAGGGGCGGCCCATGATGAATCGCGGCACGACATGGTAGCCGCGGCGCGTCGAGTGGACGGTGCGGGCGGCGTGCCGGGAGCACTCCACGGCGATGTCGCTGCCGGAGTTGCCCCCGCCGATGACGAGGACGCGTTTTCCCGCGATCGCCACCGGATCGACCGGCGACTTGTACTGACAGGCGTGGAGGAACGGCCCGGCGAAGCTCCCGGGAATCTCGGGCCAGCGCGGGGTGTGGTTGTGGCCGTTGGCGATCACGAGGCCGCGACACACGATCGATCCGTCGCCGCTCGAGACCGTCCAGCCGCCCCCAGGGCGGGGCGTGACGGCCTCGACCGGAGCGTGCGTGCGGATGTGGGGCCGGAGCGCGAAGTGGTCGGCGTAGGCGCGGAGATAGGCGAGGCAGCGAGCGTGGTCGGGGTAGGCGGGCCACTGCCGCGGCATCGGAAAGTCGGTGAAGGCGGTGAGCGATTTCGAACTGATCAGCCGCGTCGATGCGAACACTGCCGAGGCACCGGAGCCGAAATACCAGTTGCCGCCGATGTCGTCCTCCCGTTCGAGGCAGACGGCGCGGATCCCGAGCGCGAGGAGATTCTTGAGCGCCGTCAGGCCCGAGGGGCCCGCGCCGATGACGCACCACCCGTCGTCGACGGCTCCCTGACCGCTCATCCCTGGCCCTCGGTGAGGGCGCGGGCAAGGCGATCGAGATCGGCGTCGGTGTGAGGGCAGGCGAGGCTCGCGCGGACGAGGCTCCCCCCGGACGGGACGCTCGGCGGACGGATGGCCGGGACGAACAGGCCGTCGTCGGCGAGCCGCGCCGCCAGCGCGACCGCGCCGTCAGCGCTCCCCACGATCACCGGCACGATCTGGGCGGCCGCATCGCCGAGATCGAGGCCGGCGGCCCGGAGCCGATCGCGGAACGCCGTCGCCCTTCCGAGGAGCGTGGTGCGACGATGGGGCTCGGTTGCGAGGAACTCCACCGCGCACAGCGCCGCGCCGGCCACGGCGGGGGGGTGGGCTGTGGAGAAGACCCAGGCCCGCGCGGAGTGTCGCAGCCAGTCGACGAGGCGCGGGTGGCCGGCGACGAAGCCTCCGGCCGACCCCAGCGCCTTCGAGAGCGTGCCGACGCGGACGTGAACGCCGTCTGCGGTGCCACTCGCCTCGACCAGGCCGCTTCCGCGCGTTCCGAACACGCCGGTGGCATGGGCCTCGTCGACCATGAGGATGGCGCCGTGGCGGAATGCGACGGCGGCGAGATCGGAAAGCGGCGCGATCGTGCCATCCATCGAGAACAGGCTGTCGGTGACGATCAGCCGCCGGCGTCCCGTCGCGGCGGTCAGGAGCCGGTCGAGGGTGGCGACATCGCGGTGGGGGAAGACGGCCACCGCCGCGCGCGACAGCCGACAGCCATCGATGATGCTCGCGTGATTGCGCTCGTCGCTGAAAACGACATCGCCGGGGCCGACGAGCGCCGCGATCGTGGCAGCGTTGGCGGCGAATCCCGACGGAAAGAGGAGCGCGTCGCCGGTGCCGAGGAGATCCGCGAGTGCCGCCTCGAGGGCCGCGTGGATGGAGGAGTGGCCGCTCACCAGCGGGCTCGCCCCCGAGCCGAAGCCCTCGGCGCACGCAGCCCTCGAGGCGGCCTTCGTCAGCCGGACATCGCCAGCCAGCCCGAGGTAGTCGTTGGAGCCGAAGTTGAGAAGCGCCCGGCCGTCGAGCTCGACCACCCTCCCCTGCCGCCCTGCACGGATACGCCGGGGCCGCTCGAGGCCGTCGCGACGGAGGCTCTCGAGCCCCGCGTCGATCCAGGCCAGGGGCTCCGGGAGCCCGGCGATGGCAGCGGGGCGCTGGGGAGCGGTGAATGGCGGGCGGCAGGTCATGCCGACATTATGGCCATGCCGGCCGGCGTGGGGATGGGCCGTCCACCGACATCACCCGCAGCCGAGCTGCTCGATCGTGCGGAACTCGGCCGCCGTCACGGGATGGACCGAGAGCCGACTGCCGCGGCGGAGGAGTTCCAGGCCGGCCAGGGCCTTCACGCCCCGGAGTTCGTCGAGCGGAACCGGCCGCGGAAAGACCTCGACGAGCTTCACGTCGACCATCGACCAGACCGGATTCTCGGGGGAAGCCTTGGGATCGTAGTGGTCGTCGTCGGGATTCCAGGCGCTCGAGTCGGGATAGGCCTCGCGGACGATCTCGACGACCCCGACGACCGCCGGGGGATCGCAGCTGGAGTGGTAGAAGAAGGCGCGATCACCGACTTTCATCGCGCGGAGGAAGTTGCGGGCCTGGTAGTTCCGCACGCCGTCCCAGCAGGTCGTCTGTTTCTTCGCCTTGCGGAGAGCGTCGATCGAGAAGCAGTCCGGTTCGCTCTTGAGCAGCCAGTGTTGCATGTGGGGGATCCTTCGTCGTGGTCGCCGGGAGTGATCCTCCTCAACGTGGTCCGAACGGCCCGCCGCCGCCACCCATGCCGAGGGCTTGGCGACGCTTCTCGACCTCGCCGAAGTATTCGGTCCAGCGGGCCCGCTGGCTCGGGGACGATCCGTCGATCATCCGCTTCCGCCAGGCGCTGCGATCCTCCTCGGAACGTGGCCCCGGCCCACCGGCTGCCTGTTGGTTGCCGCCGCCGCCCCCGCCGCCCCCCTGGCCTCCGCCGAGACCTTGGAACATCGATCGGCTCCCCTCGAAGGCCTTCTGCATCGATTGCATTTGCTTGAGCTGGTCGTCGATGAGCTTCTGACGCTGATCCGGCGGGGCGGCGAAGTAGGAGTCGACCCGCGCCTCCATCCCCTTCATCATCAGCTTCCGCCCTTCCTCCATCGCCTTCGGACGGAGGTCTTCCGGAAGCGCCTGGATCTTCGCCATGACGCTCACCATCGTCCCGACCCGGGCGGCGGTTTCGAGCATGTTCTTGGGGGCTTGATCGGGCGGATACTTCGCCGCCGCATCTGCCATCACGGTCTTCACCTCGGTGAGCCGCGGATCCTCCTTGGCGCCGAACCATCCCCCCCACCAGGCGCCGGCCGAGATGAGCCCGAGGAGAAGGGCCAGGAGGAGACTGGCGAAAACAATCGGCCGGCCGCGCGACTCGCTGGCAGCGCTCGATCGACGATTGGCATGGACGGAGGGCATCGGGGCGGGGCTCCTGGAGAGTGAAACCCGGGGCTGGATCCCCCGGCTGAATCGCTTGACGGGGATCGCGGTCCAGGGTTCCCAGCGGAGGGATCCGGCAGGACCCCGATTCTCCCTCTGCGGGGGCGGAGAAGCAACGCCGCTTCGGGCCGGTGCGGAAAGGGGAAAAGACAAAAAGACGGGGGGGCCGGACGGTTTCCCGTCCGACCCCCCTCGTGCTTCGTGTCGACCGTCAGGTCAGCGACCTGCTGGCCGGTCGCGATCAGCAGCCCTTGCGGCAGCGGAGGAGACCGCAGCCCTTGTGGCCCTTGGCCTTGCCGGCGTTGCCGTTGCCGCAACCGCAGGCGTCAGCGTCGCTCGAGCAGCCCGAGCAAGCATCGCAGGGGACTTCCTCGCAAACCGTCCGGCAAACCTTGACCTGGATCTGCTTGGTGACGCACTTCGGCACGCACACCGTGTAGGAGCAGGTCTTCGTCTCGCAGACGTTGTCATAGAGGGTGACACAGTAGTTGGCCGTCCGCTGCTGCGGGACCATCACCGTGTAGCACACTTCCTTCGAACGGGTCTCGGGGACACACTTGTTGACCGTGTAGGAAGCGGTCCGCGTCTCGCAACGGAACTTCTTCACGCACACGCTCTTCGTGCGGGTCTCGGGAACCATCTTCGTCACGCAGTAGGTGCCGGTGCGGATCTCGTCACGGCACTTCTGCACCTTCACCGTCCGGGTCCGGGTCTCGGGGACCATCTTCGTGACGCAGTAGTTGCGGGTCCGGGTCTCGCAGCGCGACAGGGTCACGCAGTAGTTCCGGGTCCGCTCCTCGCAGCGGAACTTCGTCACGCACTTGGTGCGCGAGCGGGTTTCGCAGCGGCTCTTCGTCACGCAGTAGGTGTAGGGCACCTGCTCCGTGGTGCACTCCCACCGGGTGGTCTCGACTTCCTTCGACTCGCAGGTCGGGACCCACGTGCGGCAGCAGACCGTCTTCGGGCAGCAGGGGTTGCCCTCGGCGTCATACTTGCCGTTCGCGGAGATCTCCTTGGCGCTGGTCTCCCAGTGGCCGCCCTTCACGGAGACCGTCTTCATCTCCTTGACGGGAACCCGCTTGCTGACCGTGCGGTAGCCGGTCATCTGCTCGGTGTAGGGAACGCGCACCGTGTAGGTCTCCTCGACCTGCTCGGTGTACGGAACCCGGACCGTGTAGCTGGCCGAACGCTGCTCGGTGTAGGGAACCTTCACCGTGTAGGTCGCCGTCTTCTCTTCCTTGACCGGCACGTTCACCGTGTACGCCTGCTCGACGGACTCGGTGTAGGGGACCTTCACCGTCCAGCTCCGGCTCTTCTCTTCCTTGACCGGGACCATCACGGTGTAGTTCTGCTCGATCGTCTCCGTGTAGGGAACCTTGACCGTGTACTCACGGGTGCGGGTTTCCGGAACGGTCGTGTTGACGGTGTAGTTCACCGTCTTGGTGCGCGTCTCGGGCACGTTCACCGTGTACTCGCGGGTCCGCTGCTCGGTGCGGGGGACGCGCTTCGTGACGGTGTAGGACCGCTCACGCTGCTCCTGGACATACTCCGTGACGTTGACGTCACGGGTTTCGGTGACCCACTCGCGGCGGAGCACCTTGCGGGTGGCACCACCGGCGGCGGCACCCTCGCTGACGATGGCGCCTTCGCTAACGATGGCACCCTCCGCAGCGGACGGCGCGGCGGCCTCACCCTCGACGATCGCGGGCTCGGTGTGAGCCACGCCACCGTTGGCAAGAACCGAGCCGGCCTCGATCACGGACTCCTGACCGTGGGAAAAACCGCTGCCGGAACAGATGGCAACAGCGGCAACCCAGGGCAGGAAGCCGAACGTCAAACGCTTCTTCACAGAATCCTCCGGATGGAAAGAAAAAAAGGAAACGGTTCGCGAACACTTGGCCGGTCCGTCGCCTGGCCCGCCCACCCCAGATGGAAGGCGTGCCACAGCTCCGCACCGACCGAGCCCGCCGCTTTATTCCCCTGCCGTGCACGTCGCCGGTACGTGGCGAGATCACCGTGATCGTCAGGGTTTGCGCGAGCGGCAAACTCCTGGACAGGAGATCGATCTTTCCCAGTCGGAAAACTCACTGGGGCTCGAAAAGATCCGACCGTGACGAGGATTCCGGTCGTAGCGGGCGAGCGCCGCTGTGGCGGCGACGCGCGCCGGTGAGCGCGAGGCAGAGCGCAGTGCGGCGTCGAGAAAGAAGCCCGGCCGGGCGCCGCAGATGCGACGCCCGGCCGGAGGCTCATGCCGGGTGGGGCGGAGAACCGCCGTCAGCCCGGTCGGGGATTGCCGGAAGTATCAGCAGCGCGTCTTACTTGCAGCAGCCGCTGCCGCAGCAGCCGGCCTGCTCGGCCTGGAGGGCACGATCGGCCGCAGCGCTCACGGTGCAGCAGCCCTCTGTCTGGGAGGCACCGGCCTCACAGCAGGAGCAGCGGCACTCGCTGCACGTGCAGGCGCCGCTCTCGCAGCAACCGCAGCATTCGCAGGCGTCACACAGGCCGCACGATGCGGTCTGACCACCAGCCAGGGGAGAGAGGGCCATGGCGGCCCAGACGAGGAACGTGGACATGAGAAAGCTCCTTGGGAAAGAACGTGGAAGGAAAGAAAACCGGGAAGATCATGGAGGGCCATGCAGGGCATGGAGACTCCGGATCCGGCTTCAGTTCCGCCACACCCCGTAGAGCACCCGCAACGGGCGGGCATGGACCGGCAGCACCGTGCCGTCGCTTTGACGACACAACTGGCCGACGTCGACCGCCGTCGCGTGGAAGCCATGCGTGAAGATCGCCGTGCTGGCACGGACGTCGGGCTCGGTGCGGACCGGGACGGCCGGCGACTCGTCGCGGGGGACAAGGTTGCAGCCGCACGAATCGGCCCGATCCAACGGCGACTCGCAGCCGGCCGCCTCGAGAACGGCACTCGAGCAGCACGACTCGGCTGTGGCCCCCATGTCGCCACCGGGGAGGTGGCAGCAGCCGTGGGGAGCCGCTTTGACCAGAGCCGCGGCGTGAACGGGGGCGATGCCCGCAGCCAGGGGCGCAGCGACGGTCGGGGAACCGTCGTCACAACACCCGGCGCAGGCACCGCTGGCACCCGGGGACAGGAGGGAGGCGACGACCAGGGCCGCAGCGAGGGCGAGCCGAGAGCGTGGGCCCGCAGCCAGAGGCCGCAGGTCACCACGAATCAGCCCGTCACGACGATGGAGCCGGCTCCCCTGCTGCCGACCGACCGAGCGCAGACTCATCCCGCAGGAGAGCCACAAGCCCGGATTGGATCGTTGCAGGGTCATCGGAATCCACCTTCTCCTTGCCGCAGCCACGCCCTGGAAAAGACGTGGCCGCCAACCATCTCCCGTCTCGAGTGGGCATCGCGGCCACCTCACGGCACCGCAACGTCCGGTGGATTCTACGGAGGGCTCGGCGGGCTGGTTCGCACTTGGGAAAAAAATCGGCTGGGATCGTTCTCGCGCCCCGGAGCGCGGCGGCATCCGAACGATCCGAGCGCCGGGGAAGGAGTGGAGAGGGCTTTCCGACACTCTGTCGGGCGCGGCGAACAACGACGCGGGCCGGGCACCTTGCGATGCCCGGCCCGATGTGGGGAGACCCACGGGTCGTCCGGAGGGGGATCAGGAGGCCGACGCACACCCGCGGAGGCGGCGCCGTTCGCAAAGCGCGATCGCGCCGACGACAAGCGACAGGGCACTGCCGAAACTGCTCGGGTCGATCTCGGGGACGGCGACGTACTCGATCGACGCGGCGACGGCACGGCCCTGGGTGACCCACGATGGGGTCACGGGGTCACTGCCGTTGAAGAAGTACTCGGCCCGGGTCGACTCGGGGAAGGGCAAGCCGGACGCGACCCCGTCCAAGAAAAGCTCTTGGTCGGCGACGAGCGAATAGACGATCCAGTAGGGGGAAGCGTTCGACGGAAGGAAGTGGTTGCTCAACACACGCGGGGTGAATCTGGCGGTCCAGGAAGTTCCCGAAACGTCGGAGAAGGTGGTCACCGTCGGTGTCCCGAACTCGATCAGTGCGGTGCTGAGGTCCGGAACATCGACGGCGATGGTGCCGATCGCCGGGGGCTGGAGTTGTTGAAAGTCGACCATGTTCGCATAGATGCCGATGCGGAGATTCTGCGGATCCATTTGAAGGCCATGCGTGTAAGCCTCCACGCCTCGGATGATGTCCCCTTGCGAACCGACCGGGCTCAAATGGAAAGGCTGGGCATGAGTGATGATGTCGGTCCGTGAGCCCGGTCCGCTGCCGGTGTGCGACAACGAAACTTTGAGTGGCAGAGCCGGGTTGTTGAGCGTGTTGGTGGCCACACTCACGGCGGAAGCAACGTTGGTGAGGGACACGAGGACGAACGCAGTAGCACCGACTCGGCACCACACACGAGCCGCTGAAGCGAAGAAGCTGTTCATGAAGAGAAACCTTGGAAAGGAAAGAGAGGACCGTCAACGCTGACGACCTTCCGGCAGGACGGTGAATCCGCAAAGGTCGTTCCTTTCGCCGAGCAGTAAAGAAAAAGTGACGAATGGGCGTGGGCAGGGACGAATGGGCATGGGCAGGGACGAACGGGCAATTCCAGGGACGAAACGGCCAGCACCGCGGCGAAGCACAGCCGGCGGTTTCGCAGTGATTGCGAAATTGGATCCCAAGATTGAGTGCGGCTCGATCACCGTTCTGGTGAAAATCGAGGCTGTCGATCCCGGGCGGATCGTGAGCGCCGTCGCTGGGCACGGGGCGAATCGCAGGGCTACCGGGGAGGGGGGCGACGCCCCGTCAACCGACGAGGATCACGATCAGTTCCTTCGGCCCATGGGCGCCGAGGACGAGGATCCGCTCGATGTCGCCGGTGCGACTCGGGCCGGTGATGAAGGAGAGCATGCTCGGGAGAGACTTCCCGTGCCGCTCGCGGAGGGCGTCGAAGGCGTCGGCGAGGGTTGCCACGATCTGCTCGGGCGTGGCGACGACGACATGCACCGGCGGCAGCACCGACAGTGCCCGGCCCCCGCAGGTGGCGCTCGAGACGAGGATCGAGCCGGTCTGGGCGACGAGCGCCTCGCAGCCGGTGATGCCGGCGTCGCAGGCCTCGAGGGCGTCCTTGCGGGCGCCGGCGTCGGTGGCGAGATCGGCCACCACCCCAGCGGCTGAGTCGACTTTGTGCGTCGCGCACGGGATGCCTGCGAGGATCGGCTCGACGAGCGGATGGGCGTGCCAGGCGACGCGCTTCCAGTCGCGCTCGCGGGCGATCGAAAAGAGGAGATCTTGCGCGGCGTGGATCGTCGGCACACAGTGGAACACGGCCTTGAGCTTGCCGAGATTGTCGGCGAGCAGGGACAGCCGCTCTTCCGGGGTGGCGCCGCCGTCGGGGAGCCAGGGACGCGCGGCCTCGAGCGCGAGCACCGGCAGGCTGCCGAGCGGCGGAGGCGCCGGATGGGGGGCGGCTCCGTGGCCGGCCATCTCCCCGGCACGCTGATGGGGCCCAGGACCGGGAACGGTGAGCGCCTCCCGAACCCGGGCGAGAATCGCATCGCGGGCGTTCATCGGGCACCCCCGCCGGTGCTCGGGCGACTGCGGGCCACCGCCGGGGCGGCGCGATGGCGCCATTGGTCGCGGAAGCTCCGCGCCGGAGCCCCCGGCAGATCGCGGCTCGCGATCCAGTCACGCAGCAGCGGCAGCCGGAGTTTCTTCAAGAGCCAGAGCGAACGGCGAAACAGCGCTCCGCCGGCGGCAAACAGTTGCGGCCGCGCGGCGACGGCGGCGAACATCCGGTGGCCCATCCGCTCGATGCGGTTCGGCGCAGCCCGGACGGCATTGCGCCGGTTGTGGAGGAGATGGTGGTGGATGTCGATCCGCACCGGACAGGCGTCGGTGCAGGCGCCGCACAGCGAACTGGCCTGGGAAAGGTGATTCCAGTCACCGAGGCCGCGGAGATGGGGGGTGATCACCGAGCCGATCGGCCCCTGGTAGGTGGTGCCGTAGGTGAAGCCGCCGACGTTCTTGAAGATCGGGCAGACGTTGAGGCAGGCACCGCAGCGGATGCACTGGAGGCTATCTCGCTGCTCGGGATCGGCGAGGATCGCCGCGCGGCCGTTGTCGAGGAGGACGACGTGCATCTCCCGCGGGCCGTCGCATTCCCCGGTGGCCCGGGGGCCGCCGTAGAGGGTGTTGTAGCAGGTGATCGGTTGGCCGGTTCCGGCGGTCGCGAGCATCGGGAGGAGAACGGCGAGATCATCGAGCCGCTCCACGCATTTCTCGATTCCCACCAGCGCCACGTGGACGCGCGGCAGCGCCGCGGTGAGCCGGGCGTTGCCTTCGTTTTCGGTGATCGAGATCTGGCCGGTCTCGGCGACGAGGAAATTGCCGCCCGTGATCCCCACGTCGGCCTCGACGTAGAGCCGACGCATGTAGCGACGGGCGATCATCGTCAGCTCCTCGGGGCTCTCCGTCGGCGCGCTGCCGAGGTGCTCCTCGAAGAGCTTGCTGATCTCGCCACGGCGGACGTGCATGCAGGGAAAGACGAAGTGGAAGGGGGGCTCGCCACGGAGCTGCTGGATGAACTCTCCGAGGTCGCTCTCCACCACGCCGTAGCCCTCGGCCTCGAGGGCGGCGTTCAGGTGGATCTCCTCGCTCGTCATGCACTTGCTCTTGATGATCGCCTTGGCACCCGCGTCGCGGACGATCCCGAGGATGATCGAACGCGCCTCGGCCGCGTCGCGGGCCCAGTGCACTTTGCCGCCGCCGGCCTCGAAGGTGTCGGCGAAGCGGACGAGCATCTCGTCGAGCCGGTTGACGGCGTTCCACTTGGCGAGGTTGGCGGCGTCGCGGGCGTGCTCCCAGTCGCGGTAGCGCGCCTTTTGGCCGTCGCGCGTGGTGTAGTAGCCCGCCAGGGCGCGGCGGAGGAAGGCGCGGTGGTCGGTGTCGCGGACATACTCGCGCGCATCGCGGAGGAACTGCTTCTTCGCCCCGTGCGCACCGCCGACGGGATCGCCGGAATGGCCGGGGTGGGGGGACGCGGTGGGTGACGGATGGGGGGGCATGGCGGGTGCGACGGGGGCGTGACGGCTCGAGCTCTCATCCGATGATAGCCGTCCGGCGCCTGTGCCGGCAGGAAGAAAAAGCGTGGCGGCGAGGGGGCGCTGCGTGGATTTTCCCCCTCTCAGAGGCTAAAACGGGGTGCTCGGAGACGCGGCCTTTTTCGGGCCGTGGCGGGGACGCGGGCGGTCCTGCGGCGGTCTTCCTCCGACCCGGCGTCCGTGGCTGTCCTGCAGGGCGATCCCCAGAGGCGGGTGAGGCGTGGTCGTACCTCCATCATTCGGCGAGCAACTCCTCTGGACGGGGGGCCTGTGGGTCGCCCTGGCGGCCCTCTGGGCGGCGATCTGCATGTGGGTCGACCGGGATGCCCGAAAGGTGTTCGGGAACCCGCTCCCCTGGAATCTCCTCTTTGCGGCCGTCGGCCTCCTCCTCTTCTTCGCCACCTGGCAGGCCGGGCTCGGCCCGCTGGTGCTCTTCGCCCTTCTCATCCCCGCCATCACGCTGGGGTATGTGGCGCTTCGCGACTCGAAGGCAAAGCCGACCGACAAAATCCTCTCGGCCACCTTCGCCCGGCGGACCGGGCGGAAACTCGCCGTCCGACTCGGGCTCGAGCGGCAATTCGACCGGGCCTTCCCGGTGGGAGCATCGGGCGGCCTGACGAGGACCGGCCCGGCGCCGCGGATTGTCCTCCTGAAAAAAGACGGCACCACCGTCGACGGCAAGGGCGGGGGCCTCGACCGCGAGACTTCCCAGGCGGTGAAGACGGTGCAGGAGATGTTCCTCAAGGCGGTCGACCTCCGGGCGACCGACATCCACTGCGAGCCGAAGAGCAACGACGAGTATGTCGTTCGCTGCCGCATCGACGGGATCCTCCAGAACATCGCGGCTTTTCCCGCCGACGAGGGGAAGGCGGTCCTCTCGGCGATGAAGGTGCTCGGCGACATGGACATCGCCGAGAAGCGGCGCCCGCAGGACGGGACGTTCACCGTCCTCATGGAGGACAGGCGCTTCGATGTCCGCGCTGCCTCGGCCCCGACGAACTTCGGCGAGAAGATGGCGCTGCGGCTCCTCGATGCCGACGGCGGGATCGTGAAGGGGGGGCTCGGCTCGATCGGCATGAAGGATTCGGTCGTCGCCCAGCTCCGCGAGATCATCCAGCAACCGCACGGCATGCTCATCGTCTGCGGGCCGACCGGATCGGGCAAGACGACGACGCTCTACTCCGCGCTCTCGGAGATCGACGTCAATTCCAAGAACATCATCACGATCGAGGACCCGATCGAATACCGGCTCGAGGGGATCTCGCAGACCGCGGTCAACGTTGCCGCCGAGCTGACCTTCGCCAAGATCCTCCGCTCGACGCTCCGGCAAGATCCGGACGTGATCCTCGTCGGCGAGATCCGCGATAAGGAGACGGCCGAGATCGCCATGCAGGCGGCGATGACGGGCCACTTCGTGTTCACGACGCTCCACGCCAACGACGCCCCCACCACGATCACCCGGCTCCTCGACATCGGTGTCGAGGCGACGCTCATCCAGTCGGCCGTCTCCGCAGTCCTCGCCCAGCGGCTCGTTCGCGTCCTCTGCCCGAAGTGCAAGCAGGCCGTCCAGCTCTCCGACGAGCTCAAGCAGAAATGGGGGATCGCGGTCGGGAAGGACGTGACGGTCTACCAGGAGAAGGGATGTCCGGCGTGCCATGGCACCGGCTTCCGCGGCCGCACCGGCCTCCACGAACTGATGATCTTCGACAACTCGATCCGCGAGCTTCTCGTCGGCCGCCCCTCGATGCAGACGATCCGTCAGGCGGCCCGCAAAGGGGGCATGAAGACGCTCCTCGAATCGGGCGTCGGCAAGGTGCTCGCCGGGATCACGAGCGTCAGCGAGATGCAGCGGGTGGCAAAGTGACGGGAATACCGATGCTGTTCGCCGATTCGATCCTCCAACAGTCTGCGGGGCTGATCACCCTCCTGATCGTGGCCCTGATCGCCTGGCTCGGCTCGCGCTACGGGCTGTTCTTGGCCACCGTCTGGGGCCTCCAGGCCCTCGCCTCGGTCGTGGCCGCGTTCGCGATCACCGACCATGTCGACGGGTTGCTGATGTGGGCCGGGATGACCAACGAGTTCGCGATGATCTGGCGGCAGACGATCGCCTTCGTGACGAGCGTAGCGATCGTGGCAATCGTCATCCGGCTGGCGGTCGGGGGGGCGATCCAGGAGGGGGCGACGAACTATCCGCCGCTGGTCGATCTGGTCGGTGGGGGCGTCGTCGGCGCGCTGGCCGGGCTCGTCATCGCCGGCACGCTTCAGGTGATCCTCGCGATGGCACCGCTCCCCGAGTCGATGGCCTTCGACCACACGAAGCTCGGCTGGGATCTCGGCCAAGGGATCATCGATCTGGTCGGCCACTGTGCCCCGTCGATGTCGAGCGAGGAGCGGGGCATCATGCTGGACGGGGAGCCGGGCTTCCGGGCCGAAAAGGAAGATTCCGCCAAGGCCGCACCGCCGCCGGCCCCGGTCGATCCGTCGCAGCCGGTGCTCGAGAAGATCGAACTGCCGCAGTGGAGCGAGGTGTACGCCGACGTCAACTGGAACCAGCAGTGGGACGAGGGGGAGAAGTACCTCGACGCCGACGACAACGGCTCCTTCACCTGGTGTCTGCGGAGCAACGACATCAACACGAACAAGACCCGCGACATCGGGCTCCGCGAACGGTACGCCCTCGGGCCCTGGGTGACGGTACGGACGGTTACGAAGATGGAGGTGCAGCGCCTGCAGCGAAACGGGAAACTCGGACCGGTGGAAGGGCTTCCCTATCCACCGCCGGGTGGTCTCGGACCGGGGGTGACGCCCCCCGCGGCGCGTCCCGCCCTGACCGACCCTGCCGCCGGCGTCCCCGAACAGCAAGTGCCGGGCGTCGTCCCTTCGGGCGCCCCGGTTCCCCCGCCGGTGCCGGTCCAGCCTGGCGTGACGGCGCCCCCTGCTGCGACCGTCCCGCCTGGTCAGCCGGCGCAGCCGGGGCAAACGTTCCCCGCCGTACCCGCGCCTGGACCGGGAACGCCCCCCGGCGTCCCGAAGCAGCCCGGCCAGCCCGCGGCCCTCGTGCCTCCCGCCGCGCCGCAGCAGCCAGGCGTGCCGCAGCAGCCCGGTCTGCCGGCCGGTCAGCCGCCCGTCCCGGCGCCTGAGCCGACAACGCCTCCTCCTCCGACTCCTCCCGTCGAGGTGCCAGGGCGTGCCAACGAGACGCCGAAACCGCCCCCCGGGCCTGCCAACCCCTTCAAGCCGGCGCCGAAGAAATAAGACGAGCGGCCCTTCGCCCCCACGAGTGGTGGGGGCCCCGGGGCTCGTCGGCCTGTGATACTGAGTGGCAGGGCCCTGGCCGACACTGCCGCGGCGATCGCCCCGTTGCTTGACCATGGTGCCGCTTCGGCAAGTGGCAGTATGCGAGCCCCGCGGGCGTGAAACCCGGGAAGCAAGTCGATCCAGCTGTGCCAGGTTCTCCGTTGACGCTTCCGCTCCTCACCGTCGTCATCCCCACCTACTCCAGGCCGAGGCAACTCGCTGCCTGCCTGACGGCTCTGGCGGCGCAACGCTGCGAGGCGCCCTGGGAGGTGGTGGTCGTCGACGACGGGAGTCCGGAGCCGCTCGACTCGATCGCCGAGGCGTTTCGCGGTCGGCTCGATCTCCGCTTCGAGCGTCAGGCGAATGCCGGGCCCGCCCGGGCCCGTAACCGCGGCGTCGCCGTCGCGCGGGGCCAATTCATCGCCTTCACCGACGACGACTGCCTGCCCGAGCCCGGCTGGCTCGTCGCCCTCCTCCGCCGCGAGGCCCTCACCCCTGGGGCGATGGTCGGGGGCACGACGATCAACGGGCTCAACGGAGAATTGTTCGCCAGCACGAGTCAACTGATCGTCGACCTCGTCTACGACCACTTCAACGCCGATCCCTCCCGGGCCACGTTCCTGACCAGCAACAACATTCTCTGCACGCGCCAGCGCTTCGAGGCCCTCGGCGGCTTCGACGTCACCTTCCCCCGCGCCGGGGCCGAAGACCGCGATTTCTGCGATCGGTGGAAGATGGCAGGATGGCCGCTCGTCTGGGAACCGGCGGCGCGGATCGAACACCGCCACGCCCAGTCTCTGCGGAAGTTCGCCGACCTCCATTTCCGTTACGGACGAGGGGCTTATCTCCATCATCGTCGCAGAAAAGAACGTGGTTCGGGAGGCATTCGCCAGGACATCGGCTTCCACGCCTCGATCCTGCCTCGGCTGCGGGCGCTGCGCGGCGATCCGCGCGTCGCAGGCAGGACCCTCGCGATCCTCGCGGCTTTCGGGATCTGGCAGGGAGCGAATGCGGCCGGATTCGCCTGGGAAGCGCTGGTCGGATCGCGGCATCGGTCTGCCGCTTCATGATCCGCGAAGGGCTCAGGTCGAGGCGAGCACCTCGGCCAGATGGATCGTGCGGGGCTTCTTCCCCTGGCGGGAGAGCCAGCCGTCGATCTGGAGCTGGCAACTCGGATCGCTCGACACGATCCAGTCGCACTCTGTCCTGGCGAGTGACCCGGCCTTCACCTCCGCCATCGCCGTGGAGATCATCGGGAATTTCACACTGAAAAGCCCGCCGAAGCCACAGCAACTCTCCGGCTCGTCGCACTCGACCAACTCGAGCCCACCGACGGCTGCGAGGAGCTTTCGCGGCGCTGCTTTGATTCGCAGCTCACGGAGGCCGTGGCAGCCGTCGTGGTAGGTCACGCGGTGGGGGAAGCGGGCCCCGACATCGGTGACACCGAGGCGGTCGACGAGGAACTCGCCGAACTCGAACGTCCGTGAGGCGAGATCGAGCGCACGTTGCTCGTGCGGGGTGCCGGCGAGGAGCTCCGGGTAGAAAACGCGCATCATCGCCACGCAGGAGCCACTCGGGCCGACGACGGCGCCTGCCCCCTCGAAGACATCGAGCGCCCGGATGGCGACCGTGCGGGCCTCGTCCCAGTAGCCGGAGTTGAAGCTCGGCTGGCCACAGCACGTCTGGGCGGGGCGGAAGTTGACGGAATGGCCGAGGCGCTCGAGGACCGTGGCCACGGCCATTCCCACCCGCGGGTTCATCTGATCGACGAAGCAGGGAATGAAGAGGTCGACGTCCATTACTTTTTCTTGCTCTTGCGCTCGATCGCCCGAACCATCGCGGCACCCATGTCGGCGGGGCTGGCGGCGACTTCGATGCCGGCACTTTCAAGGGCGGCGAGTTTGGCCTCGGCCGTTCCCTTGCCACCGGAGATGATCGCCCCCGCATGGCCCATCCGCTTCCCTGGCGGGGCGGTTTGGCCGGCGATGAACGCGGCCACAGGCTTCGTGACATGGTGCTTCACGAACTCCGCCGCCTCCTCCTCCGCCGAGCCGCCGATCTCTCCCATCATCAGGATCGAATGGGTGTCGGGATCGGCCTCGAAGAGGGCGAGGATGTCGATGAAGCTCGAGCCGACGAGCGGATCTCCGCCGAGCCCGACGCAGCTGCTCTGGCCGTGGCCGAGTTGCGTCAGTTGCCAGACAGCCTCGTAGGTGAGGGTGCCGGAGCGGCTCATCACGCCGACGTGGCCCGGGGTGTGGATGTAGCCGGGCATGATGCCGATCTTGCATTGGCCCGGGGTGATCACGCCAGGGCAGTTGGGGCCGATGAGCCGGCTCATCGAGGCCCGGACCACCGGCATGACCCGCGCCATGTCGATCACCGGGATCCCCTCGGTGATCGCGATCACCAGCGGGATCTCCGCTCCCACCGCCTCGAGGATCGCGTCCGCGGCAAACGGCGGCGGCACGAAGATCATCGTGGCGTTGGCGCCGGTGGCCGCGACCGCTTCGGCGACGGTGTCGAAGACGGGCAGGTCAGCGACTTTCTCCCCACCTTTGCCCGGCGTCACGCCGCCCACCATCCGCGTCCCGTAATCGAGGCATCCGCGGGTGTGGAATTCCCCCACCTTGCCGGTGATGCCCTGACAGATGACGCGGGTGTCACGGTTGACGAGGATGCTCATGGTGGTGCGATGGCCCCGGAGGCGTTGAGGGAGAAGTGGATTTCGGCTTGGAACGGAGCAACGAGCGGCGGACGTCGGGCGATCAGGCCTTGAGCCCCTTGGAGGCGGCGACGACCTTCTTGGCGGCGTCGGTGAGGCCGTCGGCGGTGATGATCGTCGTGCCGCTGTTGGCGAGGATCGTCTTTCCTTCCTCGACCTCGGTCCCCTCGAGGCGGACGACGAGGGGGACGGTGAAGCCGACGGTCTTCGAGGCTTCGATGAGGGCGTTGGCGATCGTCGTGCAACGCATGATGCCGCCGAAGATGTTGACGAGGATCGCCTTGACGTTCTTGTCGGAGAGGATGATCCGGAACGCCTCGGTGACCTGCTTGACGTCCGCGCCACCGCCGACATCGAGGAAGTTGGCCGGTTCCCCGCCATGGTATTTGACGAGGTCCATCGTGCTCATGGCGAGGCCGGCGCCGTTGACGAGGCATCCGATCGTGCCATTGAGCTTCACATAGGAGAGCCCGGCTGCGGCGGCCCGCGTCTCGGCCGGCTCCTCCTCGCTCTCGTCGCGGAGAGCGAGAACGTCCTTGTGGCGGAACAGCGCGTTGTCGTCGAACGTCATCTTCGCGTCGAGGGCGACCATCGTCCCGTCCTTCGTGAGGACGAGCGGATTGATCTCGAGGAGCGAGGCATCGAGGTTCACGAACGCCTTCGTAAGCGCCTTGAAGAACTGCTCCGCGGCCCTCCAACTCGCTGCCGGGAGCCCGAGGCGGGCCGACAGGACGCGCGTCTGCCAAGCGGAGAGGCCGCGGTCAGGGTCGAACGGCTCGGTGATGATCAGTTCCGGGGTCTTGTGCGCCACTTCCTCGATGTCCATGCCGCCGGCGGTGCTGGCGATCAGAACCGGCGACCCGGCCTGCCGGTCGACGAGGATCGCGCAGTAGAGCTCACGCTCGATCGCGCACCCGCTCTCCACGAACACCTGGCGGACGACCTGTCCTTCGGGGCCGGTTTGGATCGTGACGAGGGTCTGATCGAGGAGGCCCTTGGCGATCCGAGCGGCGTCATCGGCGCTCTTGGCCAGTTCCACGCCGCGCTGCGTCGAGCCCTTCACCATTCCCTTGCCGCGGCCACCGGCATGGATCTGGGCCTTCACGGCGCAGATCGGCGTGCCGAGGGAGGCAAACGCGGCGGCGGCTTCGTCGGGGGTGCGGGCCACTTTGCCTGCGAGCACCGGCACGCCGGCGGCCCGGAGGAGTTCCTTGGCCTGGTATTCGTGGATCTTCATGCCGGTCTTCCTTCGCAAGGGGGCCGGGGGCGATCGCTGCCCGGCGAGCCGACACTATCGCACACCGCGCCGGTCTTTCCAATCGATCGCCGTTCCCGCCACGGCCGCGGGGATTTCGGCGGTGGCAGGTCAGGTGTCCCGGCGTGCGATCCGCGATTGGTGGCGTTCCACGAGGCCCGGGTCGTAGCCCGTCGCCGTCCCCCGGATCGCCGCGCGGATCGCCTCCGGCGCGAGCCGGTAGTGATTGACCCGGAGGAGCGACACCTTGGCGTAGGGAACCCCGGCGGCGAGCAGCCGACGGGGGAGGAGTTCGGCGGGGTTGTGGAACGGCCGGCGAATTCTCCTCAGGAGCCGCCAGGAGGCAAAAGGCCGCAGCGGGGAGAGATCGGCCAGGAGGTCGCGCCACCCAGGGTGCGGTGCCCTGCCGGCGTCGTAGAGGGCGGCGATCCGGAAGCCGGCAGCCATGACCCGCTCCGATAGCCCGACCTCGTAGCGGCTGATGACGTCGTCCTTCGTCGGCTGGGGAACGACGCCGCTCCAAAAATCGCTCCAGCACGACGACGCGAGCAACGCTCGTCGGGCAGCGAGGAACCACGACTGGAGGTGGGGCCGTGGCAGTCCACCGCCGTGGCGGGGGGGCTGCCTCGAGATCACCATTCCCCACAGATCGGCGTCGCCGACGCGGGGATCGGCGAACATCGGCGTCGCGTCGAACAGCGGTCCATAAACGCTGTCATTGAGGCACACCACCTCGTCGAAGCCCGGCGCGTCGAAATCACCCGACGGGGAGAGCGTGCGAAGGCCGGCCTGCCAACTGCCGAAGTCGTAGCCGACGTTCTCGCGCGGCAGGAACGCGTCGACGGTGCCCGCGAGGTTGTCGGGGAGCCGGCCCACCGACGTCGAGACGAGCACCAGCCGCGCCGCGAGCGCACGGTAGGCACGGAGGGCGTGAACGACATGCGGATCGACGATCCCGTCGGGATCGTGGTGCGCGAGGATGATCGCACGGCGCATGGCAGGCGTGCTCGCGGTGGGCGGTGGGCCGGCACGGAGAGGGGAAAATCAGGCCGCCCGTCGGCGGGCCGTGCGCAGTCGATCCTGGAGTCTGCCGACGCGGCGGAGCGGGGCGCTGCGGTCGCCGCCGCCAGGGAGGAGGCGGAGCATCTCCGGGAGATGGTCGAGCGTCCGACCGGCGGCGTCGAGGTCGCCCCGCGCCAGTTGTTTCTCCACCGTCCTCAGGGCCGAGCCGGCATACCACCGCGCGCTCCGCTCCCTGACCCGTTCCCGATCGACCGCCGGAAGGAGGCTGGCGTTGAGTTCGATCGCCTGGAGGAGGTCGGGCCACACCGCCCCGCTCGTGAGGAGGCGATGCGATTCGTTGCCCCGGTGCCGACGGTAAACGGCGAGGACGCGCGGGTCGTACCACACCGGGGCAGCGGCGGCGATCCGCACCCACATCTCCCAGTCGAGCGCGTGGCACAGATCGGTGCGAAAGCCCCCGAGTTGCTCGTAGACGCTGCGGGCGACCACGGCGGCCGGTGTCTGCACCCGCTGCCGCTCGGCGATCCTCGGCAGCCATCCGGCGAGCACGCCGGCGGTCCACTGCTGCCGTGACGCGGTTTTGATGAGCCGATCGTTGCCGTCGACGATTCGGCTGCGGCAAAACGCCATCCCGATGCCCGGGTCGGTGCGGAAGCCGCGCTCGAGGCGGTCGTAGAACCCGGGGAG
Organism: Planctomycetaceae bacterium; assembly: GCA_947453375.1. Lineage (GTDB taxonomy): Bacteria > Planctomycetota > Planctomycetia > Pirellulales > UBA1268 > QWOP01. The sequence goes on along the minus strand of CANGGT010000001.1, from coordinate 30,630 downwards.
GACGTGGTCGTCCTGGTGGAGGAGATGGACGAACCTCCCCCGGGCGAGCGACAGGCAACGGTTCCAATTGCCGGCGAGCCCGGCGCGGCGCTGATTGAGGTGAACCTCGACGCGGCCGCCGGGATCGAACGAGCGCACGAGCGCCCGGACATCGACCTGCCGCGAGCCGTCATCGACGACGGCGATCTGCATCGCCTCCGGGCCGGGCGCCTGGGCGAGCACCGCCTCGAGCGATCGACCGAGGCGATGGTCCGGCTCGTAGGTTGGCAGCATCACCGAGAACGTCGGCCGCGGCTCCCCGTCCGGTACCGGAGCGATCGTGCCGAGCGCCGGCGGTCGGGCCTCCTGGAAAAGGCCAATCGTGGTGCGGCGCAGCGGCGCGGAAGGAGCCTCGTCGTCGTGGAAATGGATCCAGTCGCGCGCCAGGAAGATCCGGGGCGGTGACCCTGTCGGTGAACCAGGATCACCGCGGCGGTGACGGTGCCGGACGCTCGAGGTGTGATGCCGGTTGAACATGGGCGGAGGCCGGAGGATGGTCCGTTTCTGACGCCTGTATCGGCGGAAATGCCAGGTGCGCTCCAGACCAGCTTTTTCGCGATTGGCTCCGGGGCCGGTTCTTGCCCTGCCCAGCCATCCCCGATTCGCCACTCCCCCACCGTCACCACACCGGCCGCTCCTGCCGGAAACCGCTCTGGCTTCGGTGGGCCGCATCGACTATTCCCGACGCCGCGCCGGCCTGTTCGAGATGGCACGCCGGCCTCTTCCCCAACCATTCGAGACATCGCATGCCGTCGTTCTCCGTCCGCACCACCTCCGCCGATCCCGCGGCGATCGCCGACGTCACCTTCAAGGCGCTCAACCGCCACGCCGACTCCCGTGGCTGGCTCGTGGAGATCTACCGCGAGGACGACCTCGACTCCGCACTCCATCCGGTGATGGCTTACGTGAGCCAGACGCAGCCGGGCGTGGCCCGCGGGCCGCACGAGCATGTCGATCAGACCGACTACTTCGCCTTCATCGGCCCCGGCGACTTCGAGCTGCTGCTCTGGGACGCCCGCGAAGGGTCGCCGAGCTACGGCCTCCACACGCGCACGATCTGCGGGCAGTCGAATCCCTGTGCCGTGACGATCCCGCCGGGTGTCGTCCACGCCTACCGCAACACCAGCTCCATCCCGGGCTGGGTATTCAACGGCCCCAACCGACTCTACGCCGGCCAGGGGAAGAAGGAGAAGGTCGACGAGATCCGTCACGAGTGCGACGAGAACTCCCCGTTCCGCATCGACGGCGGCATTCCCCACCGGGCGAGTGCCTGACCTTACCGACCGACCTCGAGGCTCTCTCCCGTTCCCTCCCCATCCAGGGTTGCACCATGTCCCCCCCGCGCGGCACAGCGTCGAACCACGGCCTCATCCTTGCCGGCACCGAGCCGTCATCCGCAGGCGGCCCGCCGAGCCAACCGCCGCTCAGTCCGCTGAAGGGGATCGTGCTGGCCGGCGGAGCGGGGACGCGGCTCAACCCGATGACGCTGGCGATCTCGAAGCAGCTCCTGCCGATCTACGACAAGCCGATGGTCTACTATCCGCTCTCGGCGCTGATGCTGGCCGGGATCCGCGACATCCTCCTCATCTCGACGCCGCACGACCTTCCCCACTTCCAACGCCTCCTCGGCGACGGCAGCGCGTTCGGCGTGGCGCTCTCCTACGCCGAGCAGCCGCGGCCGGAGGGGCTCGCCCAGGCGTTCGTCATCGGTCGTGAGTTCCTCGGTGGAGCCCGTGCCGCGCTCGTCCTCGGCGACAACATCTTCTACGGCCACGGCTTCCAGGACGTCCTCCGCCGCGCGGCCGACCGAGACGACGGGGCGACGATCTTCGCCTACCCCGTCCGCGATCCGGAGCGGTTCGGCGTCGTCGAGTTCGACGCTTCGGGGCGGGCGGTGTCGCTCGAGGAGAAGCCGAAGGAGCCGAAGAGCCATCACGCCGTGCCGGGTCTCTATTTCTACGATGCGCGGGTCTGCGACCTCGCCGCGGCGCTCGCGCCGAGCCCGCGGGGCGAGCTCGAGATCACCGATCTCAACCGCCTCTACCTCGAAGAGAAGACGCTGCGGGTCGAGACGCTCGGCCGCGGCTTTGCCTGGCTCGACACCGGCACCCCCGATTCGCTCATGCAGGCCTCCGGCTTCGTACAGACGATCCAGGAGCGTCAGGGATTGAAGATCGCCTGTCTGGAGGAGATCGGCTATCGGATGGGCTGGCTGTCGCGGGAGGGCCTCGAGGCTGCCGGCCGGAAAATGAACAACGACTACGGCCGCTACCTCGTGCAGATCGCCGGCGAGGAATTGGCAGAGGAAAGAGCGCATGTCGACGACGGGCACGATCGCGGTTACCGGGTCATCTGGCCAACTGGGGAGGACGCTGTGTCGCCTGCTCGGGCCCAACGCCGCGGCGCTGCCTAGGAGCAGCCTCGACATCGCCGATCCAGCGGCGGTCCGCGCCGTCATCGGCCGCCTCCGTCCGCGCGCCGTGATCAACTGCGCGGCCTGGACCGCCGTCGACAAGGCCGAGACCGAGCCGGCTGCCTGCCGGGCCGCCAACGTCCATGCCGTCGCAGCCCTCGCCGAGGCCTGCCGCGACGTCGACGCCCTCCTCGTTCAGGTCAGCAGCGACTACGTCTTCGGCGCCGATGCGGCGCGGAAGTCCCCCTATGGCGAAGACGACGCTACCGGCCCGCTCGGCGAATACGGTGCGAGCAAACTCGCCGGCGAGGTGGCGGCAAGGGCTTGGGAGCGGCATCAGGTGGTGCGCACCTGCGGCCTCTACTCGGCGGGGGATTCGGGGCCGGTCCGCGGGCGGAACTTCGCCGACACCATGCTCGTCCTGGCCCGCGATCGGCCGGAAGTGCGCGTCGTCGCCGATCAGTTCTGCACGCCGAGCTACGTGCCGCACGTTGCCGCGGCGATCGTGGCGTTGCTCGAAGACGGTACGCCGGGGACGTTCCACGCCACGAACGCCGGCGGCACCTGCTGGCACGAGTTCGCCACGGAGCTTTTTCAGCAGGCGGGGCTGCCGACGGTGGTGACGGCGATCACCTCGGCGGAGTATCCAAGCCCCGTCGCCCGGCCCCCCTACAGCATCCTCGACACCGCGAAGCTCGCGGGCCGCGGGATCACCCTCCCCGATTGGCGGCAGGGGATCGCCGACTATTTGGCGGCGACCTCCCGGTAGATCGCTTCGAAGCGGGCCGCGAAGCCGGGGAGGTCGAAACGTTCCCGGGCGTCGGCGTGGGCCGCCCGTCCCATCGAGGCGACCGTCTCCCGGTCGGCGAGCATCCCGAGGAGGGCTGCCGCGAGGCCGTCGATGTCGCCCGGCTCCACGACCCGACCGGTGATGCCGTCACGGACAATCTCGCCCAGTCCACCGGTGCGGCTGGCCACCACCGGCACCCCCTGCATCTGCGCCTCGGCCGCCGTCATGCCGAACGGCTCGGCCCACACGCTCGGCACGCAGGTCACCCAGGCCCCGCGCATCCGGATCAACGTGTCGGCATGGGAGAGGTGGCCGGGGAACGACACCTTGTCGGCCACGCCGAGGGTGGCGGCGAGCCTGCCCAGAGGCGCTGCCTCCGGCCCGTCGCCGACGATCTCGAGCCGGGCCTGCGGGATCCGCGCGGCAACGATCCGAAAGGCCCGCAGGAGAACGTCAAACCCCTTCTCCGGCACGAGCCGGCCGGCGGCGACGATTCCGGGAAGAGCCGCGAAATCCTGCCGCGGCTCGACCACGGCGGTGCCGGGGGGAACGACCGTCGCGCCATGGAGGTGGGGCGCGCCGTAGGTATCGAGGCTCTCCGCCACGGCCTGGCTGATCGCCGTAACGCGGTGGAAGACTCCGCCCCAGGCCCGATCACAGTGCGCTTGGAACATGAAGAACGGCCAGGCCTGCGCCGACAGGCATCCTGACCGCAGGCAGGCGGCGCCGACGTTGGCCTCGCAGGACTTTCCATCAGGGCGGCGGCGGGTGCCGAGGGGGCAGACCGCCCGGTACCACTGCGCGTAGTAGACACTCGGCGTTCCGTGGAGCGCGCGGAGGATCAGCGGCGAGAGTTGCGTGAGGTAGAGATTGACGTGGACGACGTCGGGGCGAAAGTCGGCGAGGATCCGCTCCAGGGCCCGCTCGGCCCAGGGGTTGGCGCTCTGGAGGGGAGTTCGCAGGGGGCCGGTCGTGCCGTGGCAGGTGGTGTCGGCGAGATTCGGGAGCCCGGCGATAGCCGCCGTCGAGGCGAACAACCGAGCTTCGTGCCCGCGGCGGCGCAGTTCGTCGCGGAGCGAGAGGACGATGTTCTCGGCGCCCCCCACCGGCACGCCGTAGTCGTTGACGAGCAGGATCTTCATGGCGACCGGCGCCCGAAGTGGCCCAGGAGCTGTCGGCTCCGGTGCCCGAGTCGGGCGACGAGACCGTCCGGCTTTCGCTGCGCAGCGACCTGCTCGGCGACGGCGATCTCCCGGAGCCGATCGACGGCGTCGGCCACGGCACGGGGATCCTTTCCGGCCAGGCTGCCGGCGGCGCGGCCGGTGCGCCGGGCGAGCCAGTCGAGCGACTCCGGGGAGAAGTCGAGGAGGTCTTCCTCACAGCGAATCGACGGTTCTCCGTCGTCGTCCATGCCGTCGCGGAGCGTCGCCCCGACACGCGTCTCGAGCCAGTCGAGGTGGATTTCCTGCTCGCGGATCACCGGTTCGAGAAGGAGGGGATGGAAGCGAAACCTCGGCCCGTCGATCTCGCCGAGGGCCGCGATGAGAGAGGCGTTTTGTTCGATTGATCGGCGGCCCGGCGGCGATGCGGGGAAGGCGTGTCGATAGGCAAAGAGCAGACGGATGGCTGGCAGGGAGAGCGAGCGGTTGGCCTCCCGATCGATGACCGGAGGCCGGTCGATCCCCAGGCGTCGACAGAAGTCAGCCACGACACACCGGTCAGGAAACGAGCGCCGGTCATACTTCCAAAGAAGGACGTTTTCCCGTCCGAACACCTTATCGAGGGTTGCCATCTGCGAGCGTGGGCCATCACCGAGTCCCTTGAAGACCTCGTTGAAAGCCCCCTGACGGTGCTTGAGTCTCTCGACAAACGAGCTCTCGACGGACTCCCGGCGGGGGCGGATGTAGCCGACGGTCCGAGGAACGAGATGGCGCTCTTCGAGAAACGTGCGGAGCCGCTGCACGCCGCTTCCGCGGAGAAATCCCAGGCTCTCGCTGGAGAGGAGAAAGGTTCTCCCGGCGAGGGCGGTGATCTCGTCGTCGAGGCGGCCGAGCAACGCGCCGCGTTCCTGGAGAAGGATCTCGGCTGAAAGGCCCTCCGCCACATGGGTGTGGTACTCCTCCGGCCGGTCGCTGAAGGCGGTGGCCATGGCGCGGCTGTGATTGCCGTGGTCGTGGATCGGACCCTGGAAGTGGGAGTAGACGAAGCGGGGATCGGCCAAGTGCTCCGACAGCGCCCGTTGGATGGCGGTCGAGCCGGTCTTGGGGAAGCCGTAATGGAGAATGCAGTCGGGCATCGGGGGGCCGAAGGCTCGGAGGAAGGCTTGCCAAGCCATCTTATAAGCGACCGCGAGGGGTAATCCCGTGCCCAGTCTCCGCTGGCTAGAATGCACCCAGGCATCCCGCCCCGATCGTCGTCCGCTTTCGGCAGCCATTTCTCCCCGACGGTCCCGTTGATGTCACTCCCCACCGTCGACTTTCTCGGCATCGGTGCCCAGAGGGCCGGCACCACCTGGCTCTATCGGTGTCTACGACGGCATCCGCAGCTCCACCTCCCCGGGACGAAGGAGCTCCATTATTTCGATCGCCTCGCAGGCCTCGGCCCGCGGTTCACGAAGGTCAGGAGTGTGTGGTCCGGGCTCTTCGGCCGGGGCGCCGCGGAACGGGAGTGGCGTCAGCGCGTTGGATGGACCTTCGAGAAGACTGTTCGCGGTCGGATATCGATGGCGACAGGATGGGAATTGCTGCGGGAGGTCTCGTACCTTCTCCCGGGAAAGAAGAACGACGCCTGGTACCGGCGTCAATTCGCCGCCGGGGCCGGGCGCCTCAAGGGGGAGATCACCCCCGCCTACGCCCTCCTCGATGACGCCGGTGTCCGACATGTCACCCGGCTGTTTCCAGACGTGAAGGTGATCTTCTTGCTCCGCGAGCCACTGTCGCGGGCGCTCTCGCAGTGGCAGATGTTGTCGCGGGCGTCCCGTGGCCCCGGCCTCGGTCCGCCGGCCGATCTGTCGCGATTCTTCGCCTCGGCCCACGTCACCGCGCGCAACGACTACCTCCGCACGATCGACACCTGGGGGATGCACGTGCCAAAGGAGCGGTTCTTCATCGGCTGGTACGACGACACCCTCGCCGATCCGGAGGGGATGCTTCGGCGCGTGATGACCTTTCTCGGCGTCGACCCCGACGAGCCGCGGGTGCTCGCGGAGGCGAGGAAGAGGGATCACCATCCCGCCGGGGTGAAGCCGGAGGTGCCGCCGGAGATGCGTCGCGAGATGGCCCGGGCGTCGCGGCCGGGGATCGCTGCCCTGGCTGAGCGGTTCGGGGGGCATGCCGTCGGCTGGCTCGAGCGCTGCGATGCGATCCTCGCCGGAGGGGATGCCGATGGCTGATCGACTTTCGCCCGAAGCGGACTCCCCTCAGCCCCCCGCCGCAAGCGGAGCGGGTGACCTGGGCTTGGCGGGTGACCTGAGCGTGGCGGGTGACCCGGGCTTGGCGTTCCCCGGGACGCCGGTGAGGCTGCACGCGTCGACCAGCCGGCTCCGCGATCCGGGCCGGTGTCTCCGCGAATGGGCCCGGGATGCCGCCGGATCGCCGCCGGTCGCCTGGCGGCTTTTCGTGCGAAGCCTGATCCAACAATACCGCCACTCGTCCCTGGGGATCGTCCTCGCCTTCGCGCCGGTCGTGCTCACGGCGCTGGTGTTCACGTTCGGAAGGCGTTCGCACCTCGTGGCCGGCGAGATCGGCGGGGTGAACAGCGCGTTCTTCGGCGCCTGCGGGATGCTCATGGGGCAGGCGTTTCTCGAGGCGTTCAACGCCACGCGCCGGTTGTTCGCCGGGAATCAAGCCCTGTTCCGGCGCCAGAGCCTTCCTGTCGAGGGTCCGCTCGGGGCGATCCTCCTCGATCTCGGCTTCCGGTATTTGATCCGTCTGGCCGTGCTCGCGCTCCTCATGGCCCTGTTCGCCGTGCCCCCCGCCGTGACGCTTCCCTTGGCGGCCTGGGGGCTTGTCGGCCTGTCGCTCACCGGCGCCGGTCTCGGCCTGCTCGTCGCGCCGCCGAGCGCCCTTCAGCAGGACATCAACGTCTTCTCCAGCGCCCTACCGCTGATCCTGTTCACCGTCACGCCGGTATTCATGGTGCCCGAGCCGGAGAGCTTCCTCGGCCTCGTCCATGCCGCCAATCCGCTCGCCTGGCTGTTCGAGGGCATCCGCGCCGCCGCCTACGGTGCCCCCGGCTCCCTGGCTGCCGCGGCGATCGGCCCGCTGGTCGCGCTGCTGATTTTCGTGCTGGGCTGGTTTCTCTGCCGGATCGCTCGCCCGCACGTCGTCGAACGGATGCTGGTGTAGTCCCATGACACGAACCCTCCTCGACGTGAAGCAGGTTTCGAAGCGCTACTCGCTCCGCCCCCAGGCCCGTCTCCGCGACGCCACCGTCGACACGCTCCGTGAGCTCTGCGGCCTGCCGGCCCGTCAGGGGCTCCGCGACGGGGAGTTTTGGGCGCTCGAGAACGTCGACCTGCGGATCGATGCCGGGGAGGTGATTGGCGTCATCGGCCACAACGGCGCCGGCAAGAGCACGCTGATGAATCTCGTGTCGGGGATCATTCTCCCCACCACCGGCTCGATCGCGCTCCATACTGACAAAGTCTGCCGCATCGATCAGGGGGGAGTTCTGAGCACGCAGGAGACCGGCCGCGAGAACATCCGCATGCAGTTGGCGCTGTACGGCGTGCCGGTCGCCGACACCGTGGCCGAGACGGAGGCGATCGCGGCCTTCGCCGACCTCCACGAGCAGCTCGACGCCCCGGTCGGCACCTACAGCGCCGGGATGCGGAGCCGGCTCGGCTTCGCGATCTACGCCCGCCTCCACCCCGATCTGTTCCTCGTCGACGAGGGGCTCGGCGGCGGCGATCAGCGCTTCCGTGAGCGCTTCCGCGGCTTCATCGCCGACTACGTCGCCGGCGGCGGATCGATGCTCTTTGCGATGCACGACACGAACATGATCCAGACGCTCTGCGATCGTGTCCTCCTCCTCGACGGCGGCCGGCCGGTCCTCACCGCCGACGCGACGACGGCGATCGATGCCTACAACCGGCTCGCGATCGAGCGTGGTCTTCCCCCTCTGCCGATCCGCCGCCCGAATCGGATCGTGCGGCAGGATCAGCCCGCTCCCCCGGCCGCGCCGTCGGAGCCCCCGGGGTCGATCGTCGTCGATTCCATCGCCGTTGTCGGCAAGGATGGTGGCCAGCCGCGATCCGGGAAACCGGCCGAAGTCGTCTTCACCGTCCGGGCGACGCAGCCCCTCGGCGACGTCGTCGCCGCCATCCAGGTGAGCCGCGGAGAAATCGCCCCGTTGGCGACGCTCCCCGGCGATGTCGTTTCCATCGACCCGCCCGGGGTCACGCTCCGCTGCAAGGTCCGCTGTCTCGCGCTCGTGCCGGGCGAATACGACGTGCGGGTGAGCCTCTACGACTCACGCACCGAACGGTGCATCGGACCGACCGATGGATCGGGTCGGGCGGTCTTCCGGGTCGGGCCTGCCGGCGGACGGCGCGGTGATGCCGCCGGCCGCGGCGGCTTGCTCCATCTTCCTGCCGCGTGGGAGACGGCCGCTCTCGTCGATCCGGTCGCCGCCGCAGCGGCGGCATTTCACGACGATCCCTATCCCACCTACCGGCGCTGGCTCGCGCAGCCGGGCCCTTTCTTCTCGCCGTCGCACGGGGCTTGGATCGTCTCCCGCCATGATCAAGTCTCGGCCCTGTTTCGCGACCCCTTGGTGACCAACCGGACGGTGAAGGCCGGAGTGCTCGGCGACACGATGCTGGCACAGGACCCTCCCGATCACGGCCGCCTCCGCAGCCTCGTGACCGAGGCGTTTACCGGTGCAGCCGTGCGGGCGCTCGAATCACGGATCAGGGCGCTCACCGACGAGCAGATCGACGGCGTCGCCGGACTCGCCCGCTTCGACTTCATGGAGCACTTCGCCGATCGGATCCCAGGGAGAGTGATGATGGGCCTCCTCGGCCTCCCGGAAACCGACTTGCCGATGCTGGCGGCCTGCGCCGACATGGCGGGAGGCCCCGAGGTGTCGGCGCGGAACATGGGGCGGCTCTCCGACTACTTCGCGGGGATCATCAGGGAACGCCAGAACAGCCCCGGCGACGATCTCGTCTCTTCGCTCCTGGCGGCCCATGATCCGGGGGGGCAGGCCTCGATGAGAGAGGTGCTCGCGACCTGCGTGCTCCTCCTCCTTGCCGGATACGAGACGACGTCGAGCCTGCTCGGGAACGGCATGCTCCTCCTCCTCCGGCATCCGGACCAGTATGCCCGCCTGCGGGAGAACCCGGAGCTCGTCGGCCCGGCGGTGGAGGAGATGCTCCGCTTCGAGAGCCCCACCCACTTCCCCTCCGCGCGCGCGGCGAAGGAACCGATCGAGATCGGCGGGCTCGGCATCGCCGCCGGGGATCGGATCCTTGCCTGTCTCGGTGCGGCGAACCGCGACCCGGCGGTGTTCCCCGATCCCGATCGATTCGACATCGGGCGGTCGCCCAACCGGCATCTGGCCTTCGGCCTCGGGATCCACAGCTGTCCCGGGGCGCTGCTGTCGCGCACCGAGGCGCGGATCGCGCTGACGAGGATCAACGAGCGACTCGGGGAATTGCACCTCGACGCCGCCGACATCGAGACGTTCCGGCCGTCGTGGCGCCCTGCGGAGCGCGTCCGCGGACTGACGAGCCTGCCTGTCCGACGGTGACGCGCGAGCCCTTCTCAGGACGAGCGTGCCGAGAACCGGCCCAACACGCGCCCTGCCGACGCGAGCGGGTCGGAGGCGACGCGCCGGGCCCACGCGGAGAGCGTCCCTTCCCCGCGAAGATGCGCCGGGGGCACGACCGGCCCGGGGATGCGGAGCGACGGTGCCGCGGCCACCGCGCGGAAGAGGGCGAGGTAGCGTTCGAACATCGTGTCGACGAGGTAGCCTTCGTCGTGGATCGTCCGCACCGCCTCCGCCGCCATCCGTGCACGGGACTGCGGATCGGCCTGGAGGAGGGCGAGCCGATCGGCGAAAGCCTCGATGTCGCCGATGGGGGCGACGAGGCCGTTCTCGCCGGGCCGGATGACGTCCGGCACGCCGCTGCGGATGGCGCTGACGACCGGCACGGCCCCGCGTGACATCGCCTCGAGCATCCCCACGCTCAATCCCTCGAATGCCGAGGGGAGGAGGAAGGCGTCGCAGCTGCCGAGGAGATCGAGGACGTCGTCGTTGGGTTGGGTTCCCAGGAAGGCGAGCTTGCGGCGCATGACGAGCCGGCGCCCCTCCTGCTCCATCGCCGTCCGCTCCGGCCCGTCGCCGACGACGAGCATCTCGAAGGGGATGCCGCGCCGGTCGAGCGCTGCGGCGATGGCGACGACGTCATTGGCCCGCTTCTGGTAGCGCATCAGGCGGCCGACGTAGGCCACGCGGAGGACGCCCTCCGGGGGGCGGACTGCGGAGGAGCCCGTACTGATCAGGGGGATGCCGTAGGGGATCGTGTGCATTCTTCCGGCGAGGCTCGGCAGGAGCCCCTCGAGGTGGCGCCGGATCGCACTGCTCACGGCGACGATCCCGTCGGAGGCGTGCGCCAGTCGCGCGGTGTGCTCGTAGTGCATCGGATCGTCGCTGTGGCAGATCGTCACCACGCGGACCTTCTCGGAGAGCCGGGGAACGACGCAGGAGTATTCGTAGTCGTAGTTGGGGATGTAGATGCAGGGGGCCTGGGATTCGAGGTGGTCGATCATCGACTGCCAAGCCTGCGGCCATCCCATCCAGGCCGGCGTCTCGCGGGGGTCGACAGGAATGTCGGCGGCGATCGCCAGGCCGCTGCGATCGGCGAGTTCGCGGTGGCCATGGACGCGGGCATCGATTCCCATCCCGCGGAGGCGTCGCAAGAGGTGGATCGTGAACGTGTCGACGCCGCTGATCTGCCCCCCTGCCGCCGAGACGATCACTTTGTGGCTCTCGAAGGGGGGAGGCGGCGCCGTCGGCCGGGCGGGGGGCTGGGAAGGTGTGGCGGGGGGCGACGGGCGACCGGGCCACACGGGCACGGCGTTGATGAAGTCGAGATCGAGGGCGAGACGGCCGCAGGGATCCCCCGGCAGTGCCGTGAGGATCTCCGTCGCACCCACCCTTTCCGGAGGCAGCCGCAGCCAGTCGCACGAGCGCCTGAAAGCCCCCGATTCGACTTGGGCATCGAGGCGGGCGAAGAGGGCTTCGTAGCCGTCGAGCATGTCGTCGATGCGGTGGCCTCCGGTGCGGATCGTCTCGAAGGCGGCCCGCCCGAGGCGCTCGCGGAGCGCCGGATCGTCGGCGAGGCGGGCGAGACTCGTGGCGAAGCTGCCGATGTCGCCGACGGGGCACGTCAAGCCGTTGAGACGATCGCGGACGACGAGCGACTGCGTGACGAGCTCCGACACCACCGGCACGCAGCCACGGCTCATCGCCTCCAACAGCGCGATCGAGAGCCCCTCGAACTGGCTGGTGAGGAGGAAGACATGCTGGTCGGCCATCTCGTCGGGGAGGCGGGCAGCGGGGAGCCGCCCGGCAAACCGCACCGTTCCCGCCGACACGAGCGGCGCGGCGAGTGCCTCGAGCTCGGTGCGGTATTCGCCATCGCCGTAGAGCGTGAGCAGGTGGGAAATCCCCCGCTCCGTGAGGGCTCGCGAGACGGCGATCATGTCGTCGAGCCGCTTTTGGGTGCGTCGCAGTTCGCCGGAGTAGGCGATCCGCAGCGGGCCGGCCTGGGGCTTGGCAGGCGGCTCGGGGAGGTCGGGGACGCAGTTACGGATCGTGACGGCGCGGTGGGCGAGGTGAGGAAAGCGGTGGGCGAACGAGAACTGAAGCGGGTCGGCGACGGCGACGATCGCATTCCAGAAGGGGCCGAGCCTGCCGGCCTGCTCGAAGTCGAGTTCGCTGTCGGCCTGAAGGAGCCCCACGAGCGTCACCCGGTCAGAGAGCCGGGGGGCGACGACGTTGTTGCGCCAGTCGTGGAGCATGAGGTAGTGGCAGGGGGCCGAGGATTCGAGGGTGCGGATGATCGCCTCCCATCGCACCCCCCAGGGATCGTCGGGGCGCACCGGCAGGGTGAGGCAGGGGATGTCGGCCGGCGGGGATGCCGGCCCGGCCGGCGCCGGCACTTTCTGGCACCCGTCCTCGGTGAGGAGCACCGACGCCTCCCAGCCGCGCGCGCGCAATCCGCGCACGAGCCGCTCGGCGAAGACGCACGGCCCGCTCACGCCCCAGTGGGGGAGGCCTACGACCACCTTCGACGTGTGAAGAGGGCTCGTCATGCCGAGCCTCGTCGCGGGGCGGCGCGGAGCCGGCGGAGGACGTCGGGGAGATCGGTGCGGAAGAAGACCGCCAGGCCGTTTTCGAACAGGACGAGGTGGAGGATCGCGAGGCCGAGATAGGTGGGATGCCGGACGACGAGGAGAACGAGCGTGAGGAGGGGAAACCAGAGCGTGTAGAAGCGCTGGAGGAGCGTGATGTTGAGGAAGAACAGCCGGTGGATCGCCGGTGTGCCTGCCGCCGTCGCAGGCCACGCCACCGCTCGATCCCGCTCGCGCGCCACCACGAGGCCCGTCCAGAGGAGGAAACCGATCGGCACGATCGGGGCATCGATCCCGATCACGAGGAGGATCGCCAGGAAGAGGAGCATCTCCACCGGGAGGAGAATGCGCTCGAGGATCTGAAACGTCGGCAGCCAACCGTGCCGCGTCACGAAGGTCGTCATCCCCGCTGCCTGATCCCGGCCGGCATCCTCGATCTGGTGGGTGAGGATGTGGCGCAGGCCGAGGACGAACGCCCAAGCGGCGAGGAGCGCCGAAGCCCAAGCCGGCACCGAGACGGCGCCGAGCCGGGCGAAGACGAGGAGCGCCACGGCCGTCGAGATCGTCCAGGAGTAGAGGGCGTCGGCGATCGGTCCGAGGATGCCGCGCTCCTTGAGCCGCGATCCCGGCATGCTGTAGAGGATGAAGAGGGCGAACTCGAGGCCAAGGAGGGCCCAGACCGCCGGGGTCGTCGGCAGCCAAAGCCACGGCACCCAGGCGAGGATGAGCACGACGACGAACGTGGCCGCCAAGCGCAGCGGCCGGCGGCCGGCGACGAGATTCGCCGCGCCGCTCTCCACGTCCTGCTCGACGTCGAACAGATCGTTGAAGAGATGGCCGAAGCCGGCGATCCCTACCGAGGCGACGAGGAACAGGAGGAGGGTGCCGAGCGTTGTCGTCACGGCAGGGGCCGGCTCGGCCTCCGCCAGGACGTGATACACCGGCGCCATCATCACCGGGAGTTGCGTGTCCCACCAGCGGTGAGCGCGGAGGATGCTCTTCAGGCGCACGAACCAACCTCCGTCGCTCGTCGCGCCCGGTCGCTGTGGCGCTGGATCGCCTCGAGGCACAAGCCCGTCGTCAGGGCGCGGGAGGCCCAGCTGTTTTGCTTGAGGCGCGCTCCGAAGTACATCGGAAAGGCATCCCATCCACCATCGGTCGCCTGCTTTCCCTCGAGCCACGCTCTGCCGGCGGGGAGGAAGGGAGATTCGAGGCCGAAGTTCATGAGCGCCGACATCGCCAGGGCCGTGTGCATGTCGGGCGCCGCGATCGAGCCGTTGGGGAGGAGATAGGACTCGATCCGGGAGCGGATCGTGTCGCGGATCGTCGCGAAGCGCGTCACGCCGGCGGCGTAGCCACGCGAGATCGCGTGCCAGAGCGGAAAGGGGTCGTGGTAATAGGTGTCGCAGTCCGACTCCGCGCCGGCCTCCACGACCCGGATCAGCCAGTCGATGGCCCCTCGTGTTTCCGGACGATTCCCCAGATACCAGATCACGTTGGCGTTGACGACGCCGCTGACATCGTCATAGGTGGTCGGTTGCGACCGCCAGTAGACGATCCAGCGCTGCCAGGTGAGGTCGCGGAGCATCGCCCACCAGTAGACCGGATCGAGCGTGGGGACGGCGCGGAGGATCTGGTAGGTGTAGAAGCGCCCGTGGCGATCGCGGTTGTGGAGCATGAGGGGGCGGTTGTCGGGGAACGAGATGCCCTCCCGCCGGAGCATCGCCGAGATGCAGGCCATGTCGTCGAGATCGGCGGGGATGAAGGGATGGGCCTTCCGTCCGCTCTGCACCGATCCCTTGTTCCAGTAGCGCCACAGGCCGTGGCCGTCCATCTCCCGGAGGAAATACTCGACCCCCCGCGCCGTCATTGCCGCCACGGCGGGGTGGGGGATCGACGCCACGGCGTGGAGAACATACGCCGTGGCGAACGGCGAATGATCCTCTTCCACCGGCCAGCCGGGGCGGTTGCGCCGCGTCCGTTGGACGGGAAACTGCCCCGAAGGGAGTTGGCTCCGCTCGAGGAAGTCGACGCCGGCGCGGATGGAAGGGGAAAGTTCGGCTTCGTTCGGCGCGGATGGCATCGCGTTGACCTCTGACCACCGCACACCGGGGGCGCGATGCTGGCGGGGCCTCCGCCGAGCCAGCCATCCCGATGGGGGAGCGGCGATACGGGGCGGCTTCCTGCGCGGCGGATGGCGGTAGACTAACGCTCGAAAGGCCCTTTGACGATCCGCCCATCTGACGATCCGCCCATCCAGGGAGCCCGAGGGCGAAGGCACGCACAGGTTCGCCCATGCCCATCCCTCCATCCTCCGATGCCCTCGGCACCCGGATCGACGCCTGGCGGCGGCAGGTTCGCGAGCAACTCGACGCCGAGATCGATGCGGCTGCGATCCCCGCGCCGCTGCGGGATGCCATCCGCTACGGATCGACGACGGCGCCGGCGAGCCGGTGGCGGGCGGTGCTCGTCCTCGAGACGGGGAGCGTCGTCGGGGCCGACCCCGAGGCGTGTCTCCTGGCGGCGTGTGCCGTCGAGGCGCTCCACTGCGCCACGCTCTCGGTCGACGATCTCCCCTGCATGGACGACGCCGAGAAGCGCCGCGGGCGACCGGCGATGCACCGGCGCTTCAACGAGGCCCTCGCCATCCAGGCAGCGCTCTGGCTGCTCGGGATCTCCCGCTCGCTGCTGGCCCGGGCCGCCGCCAAAGCCGGTTCGGCACCGCACGCCGTCGATCCCGTCGGCGCCGCCGCCCGCGTGGCGACGCTTCAGCAACAGACCGAAGACGCGCTCCATCTCGGGCAGTTCCTCGATCTCGCGGGAAGCCTCGGCCGGGCGGAGGTCGATCCCGAGGAGGTGGCGCGGCTCAAGTGCGGCCGACTCTTCGCGCTCGCCGCCGAGGTGCCAGCCTGGCTCCCTTGCCGGCAGGCGGCGCCGTCGGGGCTCGCTTTGGCGCTCGAGGCCTTCGGCGAGGCCGTCGGGATCGCCTATCAGATTCGCGACGATCTCGACGACGATGCCGAGGACGAGCGGGCGGCAACCTGGAGCGACGACGAGGCGAGTGGCCGCCCCACGCTCGTGGCCGCCGCGGGGCGCGGCGCTGCCGCCGCGCGGATCGAAGCGCACCTCGCCCGCGCGGGGGCGGCGCTTGCGCCCCTCGCCGCGGCCGGGGTCGATCCGCAGCCCCTCGTCGTCCTCGCGAGCATCCTCCTCAGTCGCCCGGAGGGTGGCTCACCGGCTCCCGCCGGCTGACACCTGCTTGCCCGAGTCAATCACGCCGGCGGCCGGATCGAGCGGGCGTCGTCGAGTCTCCCGAGCGTCACGCGGGTCACGGCGTCAATTGCCTGTTGATCGATCGCCGCGACACGGGCGCGGCCGGCGTTGCTATCGGCTCGGAGCGTCGACTCGACCGTGAGTCCGAGGCGCCTGGCGAGCGCCGTGACAGATGCCGGAGAGGCGACGAGATCCTCGTAGCGAACGATGAGCAGCGTGTCGCCGAGGGCGGCCCGGGAAGCGAGGCACTTCTTGTTGCGCGACACCCAGTGCTGGCCGATCCCCTCGGGGTTGGTCACCCACTGCTTCTCCAGCCACGACTGGTAGACATTCACCGGATCGCGGTAGAGCCAGATCACGGTGAGATCGTAGTCGCGGTACTCCTCCGCAACCTCGAGGGGGGACCGGCGCCGGCTCTCCCGCACCGGCTTGAGGAGCACCGTCCCGGGAAGGGCCGCGAGGACCGGGCGGATCTGGGGCTCGGGGCGGAGGAAGTAGTCGTCGTAGAGGTCGTCGTCGGCATGCTCATGACGCGGCGAAACCCCCGGCGCCGACGCGAGGGTGTCGAACAGCGCCGTCGTCCCGGATCGCTGGAAGCCCATGATCATCACCAGACGCTTGGCCGGCATCAGCCCACTCCCGGGTGTGGTTTCTCTCGGCAGTCTCTTGGCCCGCCAGCGGTATCATGGCGATTCGTCGTGTCGCAGGATACCTCCCGGTCTCGTCCCCCGCTGCCGGAGCCCGCTCTCTTGTCCTTCCAGTTCCTCAAAGCCCTCGTTGGGTTGTTTTCCGGCGCCGGTCCCGACGCGGGATCTGGCGCGTCATCGGAGAGCCGGGGCATCGTGCGGCCGAAGGTGTTCGGGGTGGGGATCGCCAAGTCGGGCACGAAGACCTTGGGGCGTTGCTTCCGCGAGCTCGGCTACCGCAACTGCTCGATCCGCGACGACCTCGTTCCGGCCGCCGTCGGCGACCCTGACGCCGTGATCGCCGCCACCGGCGATTTCGACAGCTTCGAAGACTTCCCCTGGTTTTGGTTCTACGAGCGCCTCGCCGCCCGCTATCCCGACGCTCGCTTCGTCCTCACGCGCCGCCGTGACGACGACACCTGGCGGCGGAGCTTCCACAACCACATGCGGACGATTCCCCCGGAGCGGATCGAACTCGGCCGGCAACTCGCCGAGCGCTTCCTCCCCGGCGTGCCGATCGACGACCTCCACCGCGTTCACAACGAGCGTGTCCGCGCCTTCTTCGCCGACAAGCCGGGCCGGCTCCTCGAAGTCTGCTGGGAGGAGACGCCGTCGTGGGATCTCCTCTGCGCGTTCCTCGGGCAGTCGGTGCCCGACGTCCCCTTCCCGCACGAGAATCGTGGGGACTACGCGGGGGCCGGACAGGAACGCCCCATGAGGCCTTCCTCTGAGGCCGCCCGTCCGGTGGGGATCGGGAGTGCGCAATACGCTGCCCGGTTCGGGGCCGTCTGGCGGCCGACGCGTGGCGCTGAAGCGATCGCGTGGCCGCTGCCGTTGACCTATCCCGGCGGCCCGGAGACCCCCGCGCAGATCGATTTCGGCGCCTTCCTCGAAAGCCGGATCCCGGCGCTTGGCGTGATCGAGATCGACGGGGCGAGGCTCGTCGAGCCATGGGGATGGATCGTCGGCGCCGACGATCTCCTCCTCCGCGATCACACCTGGTTTTCCCGACAGCTCGACAAGCCGTATTTCGAAAGGCTTTGGGCAGCGAGCCAGCGCGCGACGTCGCCGCTTCCCGGCACGACCCTCAGCCTGCTCACCGACTTCGGCGCCACCAACTACGCCCATTTCCTCCTCGATGCCCTCGGTCGGTTGGGGCTCGTCGCGGCGGCGGGGATCGATCTGGCGGCCGTCGACAGAATCCTCGTTCCCGAGCCCTGCTCGGAGAATGCCCGCCGGATCCTTGCCGCCCTTCCGATCCCGACGGAGAAGATCGTCTGGGTCGACGAGGGAGATGTCGCGGTGCTCCAGCCGGAGCGCCTCCTCGCGCCGACCTATCCAGGCGTGCCCTGTTGCTACGCCCCGGAGCCGGCCGAGTTTCTCCGGTCGCACGTCCTCGGGGCAGCGCCGGCCACGCCGCCGGCGACCCGCCTCTATGTCGACCGGGTGGACGGGAGTCGCACCCTCGAGAATCGTGCCGAGGTGATCGCGCTGATGGAGGAGCATGGCTTTTCCATCTACAACCCCGCCGAACACGACGACCAGCCCGCCGACTTCGCTGCGGCAAGCGTCGTTGTCGGGGCCCATGGGGCAGGGCTTGCCAACCTCGTCTTCTGCCGGCCGGGCACGCGGATCCTCGAGTTCATGCCGATGGACCATGTCCGTCCGTACTATTTCACCCTCGCGGTCCGGATGGGGATCGACTGGGCCTGCCTTCCCTGCCGGTGCCGCGCCACGGGGCATCACCCGCCGAGCGGGCTCGGCCCCGGGCCGTTCTCCTTTCGGGTCGATCCTGACGCCCTGCGCGGGGCGCTCGCGGACGTGCTTCGAGATCACCCTGGGGGCTGATGCGTGCGGCATTCCCGAGGAAGCTTCCGCGCCGCGGCCCGGGCGATCGTCGCTAGGCTCGCCGATTGGTGGCGGCCTCCCGCTCCAGCGCCAGCCACCCCACCGGCGCCACCCGCCGCTCCGTCGAGGAGCCCGGTCGTGCCCAGACTCGTGGGGATGGCCAGCGGCGACTATGCGCGGCGCTTCGGAGCCCGGTGGCGGCCGACGCGTCCCGCGATGACGGTCGACTGGCCGATTCCCAAAACCCTTCCTGGCGGACCGGGCACGCCGTTGCAGATCGACTTCGGCAGGTTTCTCGCGCCGCGCATCCCTGAACTGGGCGTCCTCGAGATCGAGGGCGCTACGCTCGTCCGGCCGTGGGGCTGGCTGATCGGTGCCGAGGGAATCATCCTCGCCAACCATACGTGGTTCAGCCACGGCTTCGACGCGACCGGTTGCCACGAAGGGCGCTTCGCCCGGTTCGTGGATCATGTGCTTTGCAACACCGAAGCGACGCCCCTCCCCGGCACGACGCTCAGCCTGCTGAGCGACTTCGCCTCCGACAACTATTGCCATTTTCTCCTCGATGCCCTCGCTCGGCTGGCGCTCGTCGAAGCGGCGGGGATCGACCTCGACGGGGTGACGACGATCCTCGTTCCCAAGCCCTGCTCGGAGAACGCCCGTCGGCTCCTCGCGGCCCTTCCCCTCCCGGCCGAAAAAATCGTCACCATCGAGGCGGAGCCGCGGGGCCGATTCCTCCCGGAGCGCCTCATCGCCCCGACGTTTCCCGGAGCGCCCGCCTGCTACGCGTCGCTCGTCCCCGCCTATCTCCGCGCCCGCTTCCCCCGTCCGAGTCGCCCCGCTGGGCGAGGGATGAGGCTCTACGTCGACCGCACGGCCGAGCGCCGCCCGCTCGAGAATCGCGACGAGGTGCTCGCGGTGATGGTGGAGCACGGCTTCCGGATCTACGACCCCTCCGATCACGATGACCAGCCGGCCGACTTCGCCGCGGCGAGCGTCGTCGTCGGAGCCCATGGGGCGGGGCTTGCCAATCTCGTCTTCTTGCAACCGGGCACGCGCGTCCTCGAACTGGTGCCCACCGATCAGATCCACCCCTACTATTTCACCCTGGCGCAGGCTGCCGGGCTCGACCACGCCTTCCTGCCGTGCCGCAGCGCCGAGGAAAGGCCGCCGGGCGACTTCAGCCCGAGCCCGTATCCCTTCCGGGTCGATCTCGACTGCCTGCGCGGTGCGCTCGCCGCCATCGGGTGCGACGGGCCGGTGCGGGGCGGATGATCCGCCGGCGGGAACTTTCTCCACGGCCTGCCACCGCGTTGTCCTTGAGGTAGGATTTCTCTGGTCCCTGCGGGAATGAGAAGGCGCCGTTTCAGGGCGTCTGAGATTGCTTGGGGATTTCGGTTGCGGCCACGGCGCCGCCGGTCAGAGTCACCCAGAATCACCGATGCCAACCGATCCGATCGACGTTTCGATCGTTCTGTGTGCCACCGGCGACGGTCGTTCGATCGATGCGGCGCTCGCTGTGGCCGAGCGGGCGATTGCGGGCAGACGGGGTGAGATCGTCGTGGCGGGGCTTACCGATGCCGCGCTCGCCGAGCAGCTTCGCTGCCGGTTTCCCGGCGCCGTGATCCTCGTCGCCGCACAGCCGATCTCGGTGGCGGAGGCCCGCAAGCGAGGCGCGGCCGCGGCCCGGGGGAAACGGCTCCTCGTCGTCGATCGGGATTCCGTCGTGCCCGCCGCCTGGATCGATCGGCCGGAGGTGCAGGCTGCCCCGGCCGTCGTCGCAGGCTCGCCGGATGGTGCTTTTCGCCCTGCCGCCGCATCGGGCTGGAGACGTCTCCTCGCCTGGCTCCCATCGACTCGCCCGGCCCGGAGTCCCGTGCAAAAGCCTCTGGATCTTTCCGCCAAGCCAGGGCCGAGCCTCATCCAGGAAGGGATGGATTGTTTGACGCGGGGGGATGACGACGGCGCCATCCTCCGTTTCCGTCAGGCCATGGCCGACATGCCCCAGCCACCGCCGCGGGTGTTTCTGGCGCTTGCCAACATCCTCTTCAGGCTGGAGCGGCTCGACGAGGCCGACGCCCTCTACCGGGAACTCGCCACCCGGTTTCCGAACATGCACCAGGGGCTTGCCGGTAGCGCTCGCGTCCTCCTGGCACATCAGACATGGCAGGCCGCGCTCGAGGCTTGGAGCGGCGTGGCCGAGCGATTTCCCGAGCTCTCGGAAGCGCGCCTCGGGATGGCCGACGCACTCGTCAAGCTCGGTCGCTTCGACGAGGCCGAAGCCCTCCTCGCGGAGGCGGCCGGCCGTTGGCCGGAGGAGGTGTCGATCCTCATCGCACGAGCACGGCTGGCCGCCGAGGCGGGGCAGCATCGAGTGGCCTGCGATCGCTGGCAGGCGGCGCTTGCGCTTGCGCCCGCGAATCTCACGGCGCGGGCGGGCTGCGTGCGAGCGCTGATCGACGTGGTCGACGTCGCAGCGGCGCGGAGGGTGTTCGACGCCGCCGGCGACGGGTCGCTCACGCCCTGGTATCGAAGCATCCTGGCCGACATTCACGCGGCCACCTTCGATTGGCCCGCGGCGCTCGATGTCCTCAGAGAGATCACCGCATCAGCGCCGGACGATCTCTCGGTCAGGCTGCGCGAGGCGCTGTTCCTCGTCCGGGCCGCCGGCTACACCTGCGAGCCGGGCCATCTCGATCGAGCCGTGGCCCTGTGCGAAAGCCTCGCAGGACGATTTCCCCACAGTCTCCGGGCCCGCGCCGCGCTCGCCGAAGGCTATTGCATGGCATCGCGGGACGACGATGCCATCCGCGTCATCGATCGCTTGCCCCAAGCGCGGATCACGAACACCGAAGTCGCGAAGCTGAAGGCCTGGCGGCTGGCCAGAGCCGGCGACGTGGCGGGAGCGAAGGAGATCTGGCAGACCATCGAACGCGGCCACTACCTGCCCGCGATCCATGCGCCGCCGGGCAAGCTCGAGCCGCTTGGCGACCGGGCGATCGAACCGGCCCCGGGCGAGGTGCTCCTGTTTACGGTGATCCGCGACGAGGCCTGGAGGCTTCCCTGGTTTCTCGATACCTACCGCAAGCTGGGGGTCGATCGATTCTTCGTGGTCGACAACGGTTCGACCGACGGAGGCCCCGACGACCTCCTCCGCCAGCCCGATGTCCATCTCTTCCCGACCGTCGAAAGCTACGCCGCGGCGATGTCGGGGATGCGTTGGATCAACGAGCTCGTCGATCGCTTCGGTGCCGGGCACTGGTGCCTGTACGTCGACGTCGACGAATTGCTCGTGGTTCCGGGCATCGAGGACCACGGCCTGCGGCCGCTCCTCGATTCCATGGAACGCCGGGGGCAGGAGGCGCTGCGGGCGTTCATGCTCGACATGCACGGCCCGACCGCGGATCATCGGCCCGAGTGTCGGCCCGGCGACGATCCACTCCCCCTCTTCCCCTTGTTCGACGCCACGCACCATCCGTTCGGGGCGGTGGAGTGCCCGTATCGGCAGATGAGCGGCGGGATCCGGAGGTTCGCCGGGACAACCTGCGACTTGACGAAGACGCCGATCATCCGTGGAGGGGGGGCGATCCGCTTCCTGTCGAGCAGCCATCGGACGACGCCCTGCGTGCTTGCCGACGTGACGGGGGTGTTGTTGCACTTCAAGCTGGCAGGGGCTCCGGCAACGTGGACCATGGACGCCATTGGCGACCGCCGACCGGGATGCGTCCGTCGTCATCTCGCCGACTCGATGCCCGGCCGGCGTGGCGACGAGGCTCGCGCCTTCATGGGCCCGACGACCGTGCGCTACGAATCGAGCCGCCAACTGCTCACGCTGGGCTTGCTCGAATGCCCGGAGGATTTTTTAGCCAGCCTGTCGCAAACGAGGCATGACCATGGCGCATGACGGGGGAGTCACGGGCCATGGCGGGGATTCGCCGGCGGCAGGGAGGAGCTTCGACTCCCACGCCCGGGCGCTCCTCGAGCAGGGACAGCTGGCGGAGGCCGAGGAGGCCTACCGCGATCTCCAGGCTCGTCATCCCGACCGGCCTGCCGGTCTTGCCGGCCTCGCGGTGGTGGCCATGCAGTCGGGCCAATGGCAGACGGCGCTCGATCGCTTCGAGGAATGTCTGGCTCGGTTTCCGACCCGGGCGCCGGCGTTCTGGCGCCTTGCACGCTGCCGGGCCCTGGCGCGGCTGGGGAGACGTGAGGAGGCGGAGGCGGCCTACGAAGCAGAAGCGGGCCGCTCCCCTGGGGACGCCAAACCGTTGATCCAGCTCTACGGCACGCTTGCATTCCACTGGCCGGCGGCCCGGAAGCTCGCGCTCCTCGACAGGATCGCCGCGATCGCCCCGTCCGACCGGTGGTGCCGTGTCACGCGGGCGATGGTGTGGGCCAGATCTGGTCGGCTCCGCGAGGGGCGAGGACTGGTGGAGTCTGTCGTCATGGAGGATGCCGGCGGCGGCACATGGTCGGTCCAGGAGCTGAAGGCGACCTTCCAGGCGGTCCAGTTCTGCTCCAGCGACCATTCCCGCATCGCGCTGTTGGAGCGCCTTTCCGCATTGGCGAGACAGCGGGCCGACGAGGAGCAGGGGGCGGCGATCCTCCACGGCCAGTTGCGTCTGGCGCTTGGCGACTTTGAGGGGGCCGGGCGGAACGTCGCCGGACTGCGGAGCCGAGGCGTTGGGCACGACATGGTCGCGGGGATGGGAGCGATTTGTGCCCGCCGCGCGGACGCGGCCTACCCGGACTACGCTGCCCCCAAGGTGTTCTGCATCGGCTTGAGCAAGACCGCCACGAGCTCCCTCGACGAGGCCCTCGAGGCCCTCGGTCTGCGGACGGTTCACTGGCTCAATCGTTACACCGAGACGCTGCTCTCCGAGAGCGATCTCTTCCTCTTCGACGGCTTCTCCGACATCGTCGTCTCGTGGCGGTTCGAGCACCTTTACACGACGTTCCCCAACGCACGCTTCATCTACACGACCCGCTGCACGACCGACTGGGTGCGATCAATCACCTCCCACTACGAGCGGCTCCACGGCGTTTCGGCGCCGCACGATCTTCAGAAGTCGGGGTTCCGGGAGCGCTTCAACGGCGCCGCCGGAATGGCCGAGATGAACCTCTACGCCCGGCACGGGTCGTGGGAGGAGGCCTATCGAGAGTTCGACCGGCGGGTGAGGCATTTCTTCGCCGACAAGCCGGCAGACAAATGGCTGGAGATGGCGGTCTGCGAGGGGGAGGGGTGGGAGAAGCTGTGCGGCTTTCTCGGCAAGCCCGTTCCCGATCGTCCCTTCCCGTCGAGCAACGTCGCCCCGCGGCCGGCCTGAACCGGCGCGGGGGGTGGCATCGGAACGATCGACCGCCGCCCCAAGCACCACCAAGGGGCTACGCCGGCCGGTTTGTCGCCGGGAGAAGGGCTGCTAGAACGATGATCGTCCACTTCAGAAATCTCTCCCAGGGCTTGGGTTGAACGCATCCGTCTCCCACGATGACACCTCGACCGACCACCATGGCAAGCGCCGCCCTCCGCCGACTCCTCGATTGGCGCCGGCCGGCGCCCGAGCCAACCCCGCCGCAGGCGCCGGTCGCAGCCGACACTCTGTCGCCGACGATGTCGGTGCGATTCTTTCCCCACTGGAACCCGTACTGCGTCAAGCAACTCCATGGACTGATCGCGCTGATCCTCGACGTCCAGGCGCGGGCCGAGCATCACCGCATCTGGGTCGAGTGCGGCTCACTCCATGGGGAATCGGCGGCGCTGTTCCTCGCGTTTCCCTTCGTCGAACAACTCCACTGCATCGACATCCGCTCCTTCCCCACGCTCAAGCAGCGTCTCCAGCCGTTGCTCAAAAGCGGCCGCTGCGTGTTCCATCTCGGCACGTCGCAGGAGCGTGCGGCGGAAATCCCGGTGGCGGACGTCGTCTACATCGACGCCGATCACTCCTACCGGGCCGTCAGGGACGACATCGCCGTCTGGTATCCGCGGGTCACCCCCGGCGGGGCGCTGTGCGGTCACGACTATTATCAGGAGAAGCACTGGCCCGGGGTGAAGCGGGCCGTCGATGAGTTCATCGCCCGCGAGCAATTGACCCTCACCACCTATGCCGACTCGTCATGGATGGTGTTGAAGCCGAAAGGGTAGCGCCCGCGTCGCCGATGGGGCGTGATCGCCCAGGCAGGAGCCGATTCGATGGGGAGTGACTACCAGCGTTTCGACGCCCCGCATCTCGATTACGCCCTCTGGGACTGCCCCTTCGACAAGGCCGTCAAACTGCGAGGCCCACCGGTCGACCGGACGCGCCCGTACGTCGTTTGTCTCGGGGCGGCTCCGACCTTCGGCAGATTCTGCCGGGAACCTTTTCCGGAACTGTTGTCGCGCCAGCTCGGGATGCCGGTCCTCAATGCGGGGGTGGCGGGGGCCGGTCCGTCGACCTTTCTTCGCGAAGAATGGCGCGCGTGGCTCGACGGGGCGGAGGCCGTCGTCGTCCAGGTGCTCGCGGCCCGGAGCGAGAGCAATTCGCTCTTCGAGAGCGATCCCACGCGCGGGGCCCTCGGTGTCCGACGCGCCGACGGAAGCCCGATGCGTTTCGAGGCGTTTCTGCGCCTGCTCATGGAAACGAGCGATTCCGCGACGGTGCGGCGTGTCGTCGAAGAGACACGACAAAACTACGTCAGGAACATGATCCGCCTCCTGGAGGGCATCCACTCGCCGACGATCCTCCTCTGGCTATCGAAGCGGCCACCACGCTACGTCATCGACGACCGGAAGCTCCACGGGATCCTCAACGCCCATCCGCAGCTTGTCGACGACGTCATGCTCGACCAGATCCGAACGCATGCCGACGCCGTCGTGGAGTGTGTCTCGTCGGCGGGGAGTCCCCAGCGACTCTGGCCCGCGGCTGAGCCCCTCCCCGGCACCGTCATGGAAGAGGGGGTGCTCACCAACCGGTATTATCCGAGCCCCGAAATGCACGCGCTGGCCGCGGCGAAGCTGGCCGAGGCGTGCCGATCGATCCTTCCCTCCGCGCGATGATCCCACCGGGGCCATGAGGCCGGGCGAGCGAGCCATGGGAACGCCGGACGACGGCCGAGCGATCCCTCGAAGGGGCGGTCGGTTCCCTCTCCAAACCGGCGCGATGCTGCCCTCCCGTGCAAGCCTGTGGAACACTCGGGGGTGAATATGGTGGACTTGAGGGGTGACTTTCGTGCTTTGTCCGGCCCTCCGGTTCGTATGATGTCCATGGGCGACCCGGTACCTCCCCATTCAAAACGCCACCGCCCGCCGCGAGGACGGATCGTGTTTCTCACCTCCTGCCCGTTGCTCTGGGGTGGGAGCGAAGAACTGTGGAGCGGCGCGGCGCTCGCCCTCGAGCGGAGGGGCTTCCAGGTCCGTGCGGCCCGCAGCCGCCCCTGGCCGTGGGGCCCGCTCCACCCGCGATGGGAGGCGCTGCGGCGGGCGGGAATCAGCCTCGGCGGCTTCCGGGTCGGTGGGCTCGAGGAGGCGGCCCCCGATGCGGTCTACCGGTTCCTTCCGCGCTTCGCGGGCCCGGCCTTTCATGCGCGCAACCTCTGGTTGTCGCTGAAGCTCCGTTGGTGCCGGGCGGACTTCGCGGTGGTGTCGCAGGGGGGCTCCTACGACGGCATCTGCCCGGTGAATCTCCCCGACATCTGCCGGGCGGCGCGGGTGCCCTATGTGATCATCTGCCAGAAGTCGTCGGAGACCGAGTGGCCCTTCGATACGCTCCGCGGGGTCTATCGCCGGGCTTACGAAGGGGCCGAACGCGTGTTCTTCGTCTCGGAACACAATCGGCGGATCACCGAGCAACAGCTCGGACAAAGAATCGACCGGGCCGAGGTGGTCCGCAATCCCACGCTCGTGAACGCCTCGAGTCCGCTTCCGTGGCCGGCCGCCGGTGACGGTCGGCTCCGCCTGGCCTGCGTCGGGAGGATGTGGCCGATGGAGAAGGGGCAAGACGTCCTCCTCAACGTCCTTGCCCGCGACCACTGGCGCGGCCGTGCCCTCGACGTCGACTTCTACGGCGAGGGGCCGATGGAGCAGGGGCTCCGCGATCTGGCCCGATTTCTCGGCCTTTCGAACGTCCGTTTCCACGGGCAGGTTCCCGACATCACTGCCGTCTGGCGGGATCACCACGCCCTCGTCCTCCCGTCGCGGGCCGAGGGATTGGCGCTGGCGCAGGTCGAGGCTATGCAGTGCGGGAGGGTGCCGATCGTGGCGGCGGCCGGAGGGGCGCGGGAACTGGTCGACGACGGCGTGGAGGGCTTTGTTGCCGGAGCGGCCACGGAGCACGAGTTCGACGCCGCGCTCGAACGGGCTTGGCTCCGTCGGCACGAATGGGAGGCGATCGGTGGGCGCGCGGCGGATCGCGTTGCCCGAGACGTGCCGGCCGATGCGGGCGCCACATTCGCTGATCGCCTCGAGCAGACGTTTGCCGATGTCGGCGGGCGCGCGGCCCTGTGAGTACCGAGCGTTTACCCCCGGCCCCGGGCCGGGGCGGCGAAGGAGCTTTCTCTCCATGAAGCGTTACCTCCCCACGATCCTCCTCCTCGCGTGTCTCGGCGGCCTCGCCCTCGTCGTGCCGGTGGCCGTCCGTCGTTGGTCGGCACGGATGGCCGCCTCTGCGGCCAGCAAGCTCGATGCGGCCAAGCAGGCAGCCGTCGACGGGGACGACGACGGGGCGATCGAGCGCTACCGGGCCTACCTCGATGCCGCCGGGCCGAATCCGGATTCAGACGCCCTCGAGGCCTACGCCCTCCTCCTCCTCCGCCGGGCCGCCCGCCCCAAGCCGAGGGGCAACGAGGTGACCGCTGCCTTCGATGCCGCTGAGGTGGCGGTGCGGCAGCGCCCCGAGAGCGTCGAATTGCGACGCCGGCTCGGCGAACTCAAGCTCGCCACGGGGAAGCCCATCGAGGCTCGCGAACACCTCCTCATCGTCCGTGAGGCGGTCGCACGCGGGACGTCGACAGACGATGTCGCCGCCATCGATTTCCTCCTCGCGAAGGCCTGGGCGGAGAGCGGTGACGTCGATCGTGCCGCCCCGATCTTCGCCCGACTCATCGGCTTCAGCCTGGAGGAACAAGCGTTTCCTGATCCCGCGACAGCCGAAGGATCCGCCGCCGCCCCCCCGGCGGACGCCGAGGCCTTTCTCCTTCTGGCCAACCTCCTCCGCGAGCGGCTCCGCGCCCCGGCAGCGGCCGACGTGGTGCTCGAGCGGGCCCACGATCTCCATCCCGACAGTGTCAAAGTGTTGCTGGCGTACTCCCGGATGAAGGCCGCGGCCAAGGACATGCCGGCGGCCCGGGCCGCGGCGGCTCGTGCCGCGGAGGTCGATCCGCAGGATGCGAACGCCGTCCTCGCCGCCGCCCAGATGAGAGCCAGTGGGGGCAACCCGGCCGCCGCCACCGCCGCCTTCCTGGCAGCGCGGACAGAGTTTCCCGACCACAAGGGAATCTTTCTCGCCGCCCTGCCGCACTTCCAGCGGCATGGCACGGAGAGCGAGACCCTCGAGCTTCTCGCCGAGGGGCTTTCGAAGTATGCCGATGAACCGCGGTTTCTGTCGTTCGTGTCGGCCATGAAGCTCCCCCCCGAATCGCTCGCCCCTTTCAAGCAAGCGCTCGACGACGCCCGGACGCAACGCGCCGCCGATCATCCCGCCCTGGTGCTTCTCGAAGCGCGGCTGTTCTACGAGCAGCATCAGTGGTATCGGGCGGAGCCCCTCCTCTCCCGGATCCGGGCGCTGGTGCCAGAAAACTCGAAGCTCCGGATCGACATTCTGCTCGCCATCTGCCACCAGCAGCTTGGCGACAACGACCTCCGTCTGGCTCTGCTCCAGCGTTACGCAAAGCCCGGAGCCACCCCGAACTTCATCCTGGCGGGGATCGCAGCCGCCCAACTCGATCTCGGCCAGACCGATGCCGCGCTGGCGTCGGTCCGGATGCTCGAGCGTCGGGTGGAGGAATCAGCCGCGGCCGACGATGATGGCGACGCTGACGGTGGAGAGGGCGGCGGTTTCTCGAGGTCTCAGCGCAAACGAGCGCTCCTCTCCGCACTCTCCACGGTCGTGGCGGTGGAGCGGACGCAGCCTGCGGCGAAGCGTGATTGGAGCGCCGCTGAGACGCTTCTGGCGGAGCTCGAAGCCATGCCCTGGGAAGAACGGTGGCAGCTCGCCCTGCCACGGGCCGACCTCCTCGCCGCTGGTGGAGATATCGTCGGTGCGCTCGCGATCCTCGATCCCTTTCTGAGTGAGAACGCCGAGCTCCATCAGCTCCAGGCGCGGCGGCTGACGTGGCTTTCCAAGCAGTCCGGGATCGACGGCGTGCGCGAGGCCTTTGCCCGGATGCCGGAGGCCACTCGCGCCCAGCCGATCGTGCTTCTGGCGCTTGCTGCTGCCGAGCGTGCCGCCGCGGCCGGGGACGACCGGGCATGGCTGGAACAGATCGCCGTGCTGGCCGGGAACATTCCCGATGCCACCGATGCTCTCGAAGTCTTTCAGGCGCTCGCCGGCATGGCCGCCGAGGCAGGTTGGCTCGAGGAATCGGTCTCGCTGTGGCGACGTGGTGCGAAGGTGATGCCGGACGACTTCCGTCCGCCGCTCGGCCTCGCCCTGCTGGCAGCCAGGAAAGCGCGTGTCGATGGGGCCTGGGCGTCTGCGGGAGAGACCCCTTCCTCAACTGCCGCGGCCGCCGCAGAGAAGGCCGCTGTTGTCGCAGAGGCCGCCGCCGCGGCCGCAGAGGTTGCGAAGCTCGATGGGCCAGACACCCCCCGGAGCCGGGTGGCTCGTGCGGCCGCGCTCGTGGCCGAGGCCAGCGTCGGCGAACGCGGCGCCGTGGTCACGCCGTCGGCCCCTTTTCGGTTGCCGGCCAAGGAAGCCGATCTGCTGCGGAGTGCCTCGCAGCGACTCGTCGAAGCCGCCAACGACAGAGCCACCTGGCAGGCGATCGCTGTCCTCGCCGGCGAGATCTCGCTCGTCGGCAATGACTTCTCCACCGCGATCGAGCAGTTGAAGCAGGCCCGGGCCTTCGGCCCTGAAAATGCCCCGCTGACGCGCGACCTCATTCAAACGCTCACGAAGGCTGGCCGGTTCGCCGAGGCGAGCCTCCTCCAGGCAACCGTCGCTCCGGCCGAGCTGGGAGGAGCGGTGCGGACGAGCATCGAGGCCGAGATGCGGGGAGGAGACCTCGAGGGCGCGGCCGAGCGGTCGCTGCGCGCCATCGACGTTGCAGAAGCTGATGCCGACACGCTCCTTTGGCTGGGGCGGCTGTGCGGCCGCTGCGGCCGGCGCAATCAGGCCGGCGAGCTTTTTCTCCGCTCGACCCAAACGGCACCGGACTCTCCGGACGCCTGGCTGTGGCTGGCGCGCTTTGAGGTTGCCGGAGGGAATAAGGATGCGGCCGAGGGGGTCCTCGCCCGGGGGATCGAGGCGGTGCCGGAGGGGGCAAAAAAGCTCCTCGCAGCGCGTGGAGCGGTCACCGTCGGCAGGCTCGACGACGCCGAGCGAGACTTCCTCGCAGCGGTCGCGGCGAGCGGGGCCGACATCGCCCCGGCGGGTCACACCGTCGATTTCTACCTTCAGCAGGGAAAGGCCAAGCAGGCGGAGGCTTTCCTCGAAACGTTGATCGGTCGATTGGCCGGCGATCCCAGCCGCAACGACCTCGAGTCGTGGGCGGTGAGGCGCCTCGACGGCCTACGGGCCGCTGCGAAGCTCCCCGAAACATCGCGCTGACCGGCAGCCCGGCAGCCCGGCAGCCCGCTCCGTCCCGGATGACTTTTTCCAAGGACCGTCAGAATGGCCACCAGCGCTGCCGGGCTGGGGCGACGGAGGCGGGGAGGAGATGACGCATGGGCCCGGCCATTTCCACGAGCCCTGCCGCGATCTCGGCCGCGCGCTTGGCGTCCCCCTCCCGAACGGCCTGCTCGTGGTCGACGAGATGACGGTTGACAAGCGCCGTGCGGATCACCGCCTCGTCGCCGTCGGCGAAGAGATCGCGGTTGGCGACGAACCAGCGCAGGCGGCTTGTCGCCGTTCGCAGCATGTGCCCCGGTTCCTGGCTCTGCTGCGGGCCGTGGCGGCGGTAACGGGCGAGCGGCTCAGGCACCCGGAGGAATCTCCCCTGCGTCCTGAGGAGGACGAAGAAGATCACGTCCTCGGCGTGGAGGATCGACTCCGGGAAGGGGGTGCGGAGGGCGGCGGCACGGCGGACGAC